>JBKGYA010000001.1:0-46021 GCA_046546335.1 Thiohalospira sp.
GCCCCGGATGCGGCGGCGGTCCGCCGGGCGGCCCGGCTCGGCTGCGGCGGCCTCCTGGCGCGCCCGCCCGAGGGGGAGTTCACCGCCGCCGTCACCGCCGTTCGCCAGCAGGTGGTGGAGGCCGCGACCTGCCGGCTCACCGTCATCGCCAGCCCGCACCCCGACGAGAGCGGCCGGACCCCTGCCGCCGAGGCCGCCGCCCTCAGTCAGCGGACCGCCTGCCACGCCCTGGAGGTCGCCATCGCCGGCCATGCCGAAGAGGGGCAGCGCTCCCGCACCGATTATGCCCGCCTGCGCCAGCTCGGCGAGACCACGGAGTGTCCGCTGGCGGTCTCCGCCGACGGCCGGGCGACCGACGACCGGATCCGCCGGATGGTCGCCCAGGGGGCGGCGCAGATCGGCTTCTCCGAGGGCCTTGCCCGGGCGGCGGCCGACGCCCTGCGCGCCGCCGCCCCGGCCTACGAGAACCTGAGCCGCGCCGTGCGCGACGGCGTCAGCGCCTGGAGCGGAGAGCGCATGCGCGCCACGGGATCGGCGGGCCGTGCCGCCGAGGTCCTCTCCCGCTGCCGGGAGCGGCGCACGGTGGAGGAGCTCCTCATCCAGGAGGAGACGGCAAGCCCCGATGCTGTGGAGCAGACGGTCCGGGCCGGGGAGGCGACCTTGCGGGCGGCCCCCGGCGTCCGTACCGTCCACGGCTACCGCGTGGACGGGGCGCAGGGCCGGTCCCAGGTGGTCTGGCGGGTGGAGCTGTGCCATCCGGCCGCCCGGGCGGAATTCGCCGACCACCTGCGGCGCCTGCCGGGCGGGCCCGTCCGCCACCTCTCCCTGGAACCGGCGGGGGACTGCCCGGAGGCAGTGGCGACTCAGGAGGACGCCGAACGCCTCCTGGCGACCGGCCATGGCTGAGACCGCCCCGGGCAACCCCCTCTCCCCCGGCCTGGTGGTGGCCGGGCGAAGCCTGGGGATCGACGAGGTCTGCCAGCAGGTGAACCCGCTGCTGGAGTCCCTCCACCGCCAGGGGGCATGTCCGGCGGGTGTGCTCGGGGTGGTCCGGGTCCCCGAACCCGAGAGCCTGGTAAGCGGGGGCGAGCTGCCGCTCAACGGCCTCAGCGGGGCGGAGTCGGTCTGGTACCTCTGCCGCCTCTCCCCCGCCGTGGGAACAGGCGACCGGGCGACCCTCGGGGTGATCCTCGGCCTCCTCCCCCGGCAGGAGCTGCGCTTCGCCCCCGCCCTGGAGGAGGAGAGTCTGGAGCCGGAGGCCGATGACTGGCTCCTCGCCCGCCTGCACCACGGCCTCGGCGATCGGCTGGATGCACCGGTGCGCTGGGACCCGCGCCACTGCCGGCTGCTCGCGGAGCATTCGCGCGGGGATACCGGCCGTAGGCAGGGAACACGCTGATCCGCTACGCTTCACCGGAAAAACCCTTCGCCGGAGACATGCCATGCGAAACCTCGAACGACTTCTCACCGGCCTCCTGCTGCTCGCCACCCTGCCGCTCATCGCCCAGGCCGAGACGGGCCGGGAACTGCACGAGGAGAACTGCATCAACTGCCACGCCGAGATGGAGGGGGGTGACGGCTCGGGCATCTATACCCGGGAGAATCGTTTCATCGACGACCGGGACAGCCTGGAGACCCAGGTCCAGCGCTGCGCCTCGAACCAGGACCTCCAGTGGTTCGAGGACGAGGTGGAGGCCGTGGCCGATCACCTGGATGAGGAGTACTACGACTTCTGAGGCGGGATCGCCGGCCTGCCGACCACCGGCGCATGAAAAAGGGGCGCCCCCCGCGGGAGACGCCCCTCGCCCTCGATGCCGCCCGGAGGCGGCACGACTCCGCCCCTAGAAGCGGTAGCCGAAGTTCTTCTCGAACATGTCCTTGAACTGGTCGAGGGTGTAGTGGTGGTTCTGGGTGCCGGCGTGCTCGATCTTGATGGCGCCCATCAGGGAGGCGATGCGGCCGGTGGTCTCCCAGTCCATGTCGTTGTCCAGACCGTAGAGGAGGCCGGCGCGGTAGGCGTCGCCGCAGCCGGTGGGGTCCTTGGCCTCGGTGATCGGGGTCGGCGGGATCTCGATGGTCTTGCCGCCGGTGTAGATGAAGGAGCCCTCGCCGCCCTTGGTGACGATGAGCGCCTCCAGCTGGCCGGCGATCTCGTCCATGGACTTGCCGGTCTTCTCGGCCAGCAGCTGCGCCTCGTAGTCGTTGAGCGCGGCGTAGGTGGCCTGGTCGACGAAGCGGGCGAGGTCGTCGCCGTCGAACATCGGCATGCCCTGGCCCGGATCGAAGATGAAGGGGATGCCGGCCTCGGCGAACTGCTCGGCGTGCTGGATCATGCCGTCGCGGCCATCGGGGGAGACGATGCCGATCTTCACGCCGGAGGCGTCGGTCACCTTGAGCTGGTGGGACTCGTTCATCGCCCCGGGGTGGAAGGCGGTGATCTGGTTGTCGTCCAGGTCGGTGGTGATGAAGGCCTGGCCGGTGTAGGTGTCGTCGACCACCTTCACGTGCTGACGGGTGATCCCGTGCTTGTCCATCCAGTCGGCATAGGGACCGAAGTCGCCGCCCACGGTGGCCATGGGGATGGGGTCGCCGCCGAGCAGCTTGAGGTTGTAGGCGATGTTCCCGGCGCAGCCGCCGAACTCCCGGCGCATCTGCGGCACCAGGAAGGAGACATTGAGCATGTGCACCTTGTCGGGAAGGATGTGGTTCTTGAAGTGGTCCGGGAAGACCATGATGGTGTCGTAGGCGTAGGAGCCACAGAGCAGTGCAGACATTGCTGTTTCCTCGATTGCTTGCTTGCGAAATGAATGGCGGGCGCGGCCTCAGGCCAGGAAGCGGCCCCAGGCCACCGCGCCCCAGATGACGGCGGCCAGGACCAGGCTGGCGAAGACCGCCGCCGAGCCCAGGTCCTTGGCGCGCCCCGAAAGGGGGTTGTCGTCGGTACCGATGCGGTCCACCACCGCCTCCACGGCGGAGTTGACCAGCTCCACCAGCAGGACCATGACCAGCGCCCCGAAGAGCAGGGCGTATTCCACCCCGGTCCGCCCCAGCCAGAGCCCCACCGGCACCAGGAGGGCGGCCACCAGCAGCTCCAGCCGGAAGGCCTCCTCGTGGCGCCAGGCGGCGGCCAGCCCCCGCCCGGAGTAGATCATGGCCATGGCCACGTGGGCCAGGCCGCGATGGCCCGGCTTGCGCTGATGGGCCGAGCCGGTCATCTCAGGAGGCGGCCGGCGGATCCCAGCGCAGGTCCAGCTCCTTGGCGGCGCGCACGTCGTCCAGCCGGCGGGCCGGCAGGGTGTGCGGGGCGCTCTTGAGCGTGTCCGGCTCGTTCCTGGCCTCCTCGCGGATGGCGATCATGGCGTCCACGAAGGAGTCCAGGGTGGCCTTGTCCTCGGTCTCGGTGGGCTCCACCAGCAGGCACTCCGGCACCAGCAACGGGAAGTAGGTGGTCGGCGCGTGGTGGCCGTAGTCCAGCAGCCGCTTGGCGAAGTCCATGGCGTTGCAGCCCAGCTCCTTCGCCTCGCGGCGCAGGGTAACGATGAACTCGTGGGTCGCCCGCCGCTCGGGATAGGCCACCTCGAAGCCGGCCTCGCGCAGCCGCTTCATGAGGTAATTGGCGTTGAGGGTGGCGTACTCGCCCACCCGCTCCATGCCCTCGCGGCCCAGCAGCCGGGCGTAGATGTAGGCCCGGAGCAGGACGCCGACGTTGCCGTAGTGGGCCGACAGCGGCCCGATGGTCTCGGGGCAGTCGGCCTCGGTGTACCAGCGATACTCGCCGCCCTCCCGGCCCACCATGGGGGTCGGCAGGTAGGGGACCAGCCGATCGGCGACCCCCACCGGCCCCGCGCCCGGACCGCCGCCCCCGTGGGGAGTGGAGAAGGTCTTGTGCAGGTTCATGTGGATGACGTCGAAGCCCATGTCGCCGGGCTTCACCTTGCCCAGGATGGCGTTGAGATTGGCGCCGTCGTAGTAGAGCAGGCCGCCGGCGCCGTGGACGATCTCGGCGATCTCGGCGATGTTGCGCTCGAACACGCCCACGGTGGAGGGGTTGGTGAGCATGATCCCCGCCGTCTGCGGGCCCACCGCCTCCCTGAGACTGTCGAGATCCACGTCCCCGTTGGCGTCGGTGGCGATCTCGCGGACGCTGTAGCCGCACATCACGGCGGTGGCCGGGTTGGTGCCGTGGGCGGCGTCGGGGACGATGATCTCGCTGCGCTCGGTGTCACCGCGGGCGTCGTGGTAGGCGCGGATCATGGCGACCCCGGTGAACTCCCCCTGGGCACCGGCCATGGGCGCCAGGGAGACGGCCTTCATCCCGGTGATGTCCTTGAGCATCTCCTGCAGGTCGTAGAGGCAGGAGAGCACCCCCTGGCCGTAGCGCTTCTCCGGTGCGCGCGGGTGGCGGCCCAGGAAGCCCGGCAGCATGGCCAGGCTGTTACAGCCCCGCGGGTTGTACTTCATGGTGCACGAACCCAGGGGATAGAAGTGGGTGTCGATGGAGAAGTTGGTCTGCGACAGCCGGGTGTAGTGGCGCACCGCCTGCAGCTCGGAGACCTCCGGCAGCAGGGCGCGCCTGGTCCGGCGCAGGTTCTCCGGGATCCCGTCCAGGTCGCCGGCCTCGGGGGCCTGGGCGCGATTGCGGCGGCCTTCACGGCCGTGTTCGAAGATGAGCATGTTTCGGTCTCCTTGCGGGTTCAGCCGCCGAAGGCGGCCTCCTCCACCTGTAGATAGACGTGGGAGATGGACTCCCCGATGCGTTCGTCATAGTTGGGATAGCGCTCGGCGTGGTCGGCCAGCGCCTCATCCACCTCGTCACGCATCTCGAAGTCCTGCTCGCCGCGCTCGTAGCCGGCCTCCACGGTCTCCCAGAGGGTATCCAGGTAGCCCCGGAGGTCGGCCAGGATGGCCTCCCCCTCGCCGATGCGGCCGTGGCCGGGAACCACCACCTCGGGTTCCAGGGCCTCCAGCTCCCCCAGGGTGTCGATCCAGTGGCGGACGTCGGCATCCATGGTGGCCGGGGCCGAGTCCCCGAAGGCGACGTCAGCGGCCAGCAGGACCTCCTGGTCCGGGAGCCAGAGCACCAGATCGCCGGGACTGTGGGCGTTCCCTACCAGTCGCATCTCCACTTCCACTGTCCCGAAGGTGCGGCTCTCGCTCTCCGCCACCACCTCCTTCGGCGGATGGAGGGTGGTATCGCCAGTGGCGCCTCCGGTCATCTGGTGGACCCGTTCGCGCCAGGTATCGCCCTCGGTCTCGGTGATGGAGCGGACCTCCTCCGAGGCGAGAAAGGTGGTGTCTTCCCCGGCAAAGGCGTGATTGCCCAGCCAGTGGTCACCGTGGCTACTGGAGTTGATGACCCAGCGAATGGGCGCATCGGTGACCTCCCGGATGGTGGCCTTCAGGGATTCGCCGATGGTCTCCGACGAGCCGGTATCGAAGACCAGGACCCCCTCGCCGGTCTCCACGAAGGCCATGTTGGAGTTCCACCCGCGATTCTCCTCATCGGGGAAGGAGCGGGCCGGGCTGACCACGGCCCAGACGCCGTCGGCGACCTCCTTCGCCTCCATCTCCGGATAGGCCTTCTCGGCACCATCCCCGCTACAGGCGGCGAGACCCAGCAGGGAGACGGCAACGGCGGTGGCGAGCGTGCGGCGTACCATCGGCTTCCCTCCTCTTCGGCGCGTCGGTATCAGTCGCGCAGGGTCGGCAGGATCCGGGCCACGGCATCGGCGTAGGCGCGGATCTCGTCGTCGGTGCGGACCTCGGTGGCGCAGACCAGGAAGGCATCCCCCAGCTCGGGATAGTCCTCCCCCAGGGCCACGCCGCCGAGGATCCCCTCCGCCGCCAGGGCGTCCAGCAGGCGGTCCGCCGGGACGTCGGTGCGCAGCGCCGCCTCGTGGAAGCAGGGCCGGTCGAAGACCGCCTCGACACCGTCGATGGCGGTGAGTGCCTCCACCAGCTTGCGGGTGTTGGCGTGGGAGGCGGTGGCCACCCGCTCCAGGCCGTCCGGCCCCATGAGGCTGAGGTAGATGGTGGCGGCGGTGGCCAGCAGCCCCTGGTTGGTGCAGATGTTGGAGGTCGCCTTGGAGCGGCGGATGTGCTGCTCCCGCGCCTGCAGGGTCAGGGTGTAGCCCCGGCGCTCGTCGGCGTCGATGGTGCCGCCGACGATGCGGCCGGGGAGCTGGCGCACGTGGGACTGCCGGCAGGTCATGAAGCCGAAGTAGGGCCCGCCGGAGGAGAGCGGCGCGCCCAGGGGCTGACCCTCACCGCAGGCGATATCCGCCCCCTCGGCCCCCCACTCCCCCGGCGGCGTGAGCACGGCCAGGGCGGTGGGGTTCACCTGGCCGATGACCAGCCCGCCGTGGGCGTGGGCCCAGTCGGTGAGGGCGTCGACCTCCTCCAGCACCCCGAAGTAGTTGGGCTGCGGGACCACCAGACCGGCGAAGGCGCCCGGATCGTCCGGCAGGGTGGCCGGGTCGATGTGGCCGCCCTCGGGGTCCACCGCCAGGGTCTCCAGCTCCAGCCCCTGGTTGCGGACGATGGTCTCCACCACGCGCCGGTAGACCGGGTGGACGCTCTCGGGGATGAGGATCCGCTTGGACTTCGCCTTGCGATTGGCCCGCACCGCCATGAGCGCCGCCTCCGCCAGCGCCGAGGCGCCGTCGTACATGGAGGCGTTGGAGGCGTCCAGGCCGGTGAGGTGGGCCATCATGGTCTGGAACTCGTAGACTACCTGCAGGGTGCCCTGGCTCGCCTCGGCCTGGTAGGGCGTGTAGGCGGAGTAGAACTCGCCGCGGGTGGTCAGCTCCCAGACCGCCGCCGGGATGTGGTGCTCGTAGGCGCCGGCGCCCATGAAGCAGACCGGCTGACCGTCAGCAGCGGCGCGCTGGCGGACCTCCTGGCCCACCTGCAGCTCGCTGGCCCCCGGCGGGACCTGCTTGAGGCCCTCGCTCCGGAGGTCGGCGGGGATCTCATCGAACAGCGCCTCCACACTCGACTCGCCGATGGCGTCGAGCATGGCGCGCACCTCTTCTTCGGTATGCGGAATGAAGGGCATGGCCTCTCCTCGCGCGTCGCGCCTTGCGGCCCCGCGCTCAGTGGGATTCGGAGTCCACCAGCGCCTGGTAGGCGTCGGAATCCATCAGGTCCTGAGGCTCACCCTCCGGCTTGACCCGGAAGAGCCAGCCCTCGCCGTAGGGGTCCTGATTGACGGTCTCGGGGGAGTCGGCCAGGCCCTCGTTGGCCTCGACCACCTCGCCGCCCACCGGGGCATAGACGTCGGAGGCGGCCTTCACCGACTCCACCACGGCGCAGTCCTCGCCGGCGGTGAGGGTGCTCCCCTCCTCCGGGACCTCGATGAAGACCATGTCGCCGAGCAGCTCCTGGGCATGCTCGGTGATCCCGATGGTCAGGGTGCCGTCATCGTTGGTCTTCACCCACTCGTGGGACTTGGTGTACTTGCGATCGGCGGGAATGTTGCTCATGGGTCTCTCCCGTTGGGTTTCGAAAATTCGGACAATGGGCGGGGGCTTCGCCCCCCAAGGATATCAGGGTAATTCGACTCGGGCCTGGCCGTTGCGCACGAAGGGCGGCCTGACCACGGCGGCGGCCAGGCGCTTGTTGCGGACCGCCACCTCGCAGCGACCGCCGGCCTCGGCAGTTCCCGCCGGGACCAGGGCCAGGGCGATGGCCCGACCCAGGGTGGGGGAAAAGGTCCCGGAGGTGACAATCCCGTCACCGCCGGCGCAGTGGACGGTCTGCCCCTCGCGCAGGACGCCGCGCTCGGCGAGGACCAGCCCCACCTGCTCCCGGGCCGCACCGCTCTCGTGCTGGCGCTCCAGGGCGGCGCGGCCGATGAAGTCCCGCTCGGCGGGTTCGAAGGCGACGGTCCACGCCAGCCCGGCCTCCAGCGGCGAGATGGACTCGTCCATCTCGTGGCTGTAGAGGGCCATGCCGGCCTCCAGGCGCAGGGTATCCCGGGCACCGAAGCCCACCGGCCGGATGCCGGCGGCCTCCAGCTCGTCCCAGAGGGCGGTGATCCGCTCGTTGGGGACCGAGATCTCGAAGCCGTCCTCGCCGGTGTAGCCGGTACGGCCGATGAAGAGGCGATCGTCGCCGGCGGCCTGGAAGGGCTTGAGGTCGGCGGCGAAGGCACCCTCCTCGCCCAGGGCGCCGAGGGCGCGCTCCCGCGCCTTCGGCCCCTGGACCGCCACCAGCGCCAGGTCGGTGCGCTCGCACAGGGTGCAGGCGAAGCCGGCGATGTGCCGCTCCAGCCAGGCCATGTCCTTGTCGTGGGTGGCGGCGTTGAGGATGGCGCGATACCAGGTGTCGTGCATGCGATAGACGATGAGGTCGTCCTCCACCCCGCCCTCGGGGTTGCACATGCAGCTGTAGAGCGCCTTGCCCGGGGTCTTCAGCTTGGCCACGTCGTTGGCCAGGAGGTAGCGCAGGAATTCGGTGGCCCCCTCGCCCTCGATGTCCACCACGTTCATGTGGGAGACGTCGAACATCCCGGCCTCGGTGCGGACGTGGTTGTGCTCCTCCACCTGGGAGCCGTAGTGGACCGGCAGCTCCCAGCCGTAGAAGTCGGCCAGCTTGGCCCCGGCGGAGACGTGCTTGTCGTAGAGCGGCGTGCGCTTGAGGCTCATGCGGAGGCCCCCTCGATGGCGTGATCCTGGCGCTCCTCGGCGTGGTAGGAGGAGCGCACCAGCGGCCCGGCCTTCACCCAGCCGAAGCCGAGCTCCCGGGCGATGGCCGCGTATTCGTCGAACTGCTCGGGGGAGACGTACTCCTTCACCGGCAGATGGTAGCGGGTGGGGCGCAGGTACTGGCCCAGGGCGATGCGCTCCACGCCACAGGCCCGCAGGTCGCGCAGGACCCCGGCCACCTCGTCGGCGGTCTCGCCCATGCCGAGCATCAGCGCCGACTTGGCCTCCACCCGCGGCAGCGCCGCGGCGCGCTCCAGCAGCTCCAGGGAGCGCTCGTAGCGCGAACCCTTGCGCACCTCGCGGTAGAGGGAGGGGACGGTCTCGACATTGTGGCCCCAGACCAGGTCCGCCGGCTCGCTCTCCGCCAGCGGGAACTCCGCCGCTGCGGCGGCGATGCCGTCAACGGCGCCGTCCATGTCCTGCTGGAAGTCGGGGGTGAGGAACTCCACGCCCATGCGCGCATCGCGCCGGCGCACCTCGCGCAGGGTCTCGGCGAAGATCCCGGCGCCGCCATCGGCCATGTCGTCCCGGTTCACGGAGGTGAGGACGATGTAGTCCAGGCCCATGGCGGTGGCGGCCTCGGCCACCCGGCGCGGCTCGTCGTTGTCGAACCAGTCGGGCCGGCCGGTCTGCACGGAGCAGAAGCCGCAGGCGCGGGTGCAGGTCTCGCCCAGGAGCATGAAGGTGGCGGTCCCGCGGGCCCAGCACTCGCCGCGGTTGGGGCAGCGCGCCTCCTCGCAGACGGTGTTCAGGCCCTGCTCGTGGACGGCGCGGGCGGTATCGGCGTAGCGCGGATCGGCGTCGAGGTTCAGCCGGATCCACTCCGGCATCCGCCCGGCGTTGGGCCGATGGGAGTGATCGAATACGGGGATGAAGCGTTCGGGGCTTTGCGGCATGCTCGCTCTCCCAAGCTGGATCGGTGTCTGGACGGGATCGAGGCGATGGACCCGGTCAACGGTTCGGTTGCCCTGTCCATCGCCCCTCTGTCCTTTCACCTGAGAGCTTGAGCCCCTTCGGTGGGTCGCCGATGGCGACCGCTCTCCAGAGTCGGCCTTTCGTTGTACCTGCGGTCCCTTGGCCTGAGCGATTACGGGCGATTGTTGCGCCTTCGGCGGCGGCCACGGATGGCCGCGCTCTCCCACAGGTACAGCAGCCGAACGTTCAGAATAACCCAGCCGGGCCGAGGATCCAACCGCAGGGGCCGGGGTGTCCGCATCCTCGGGGGGCGGCCGGGGCAAGTACGCGAACGCCGTCGCGCGAGGCAGCATGCCCTCGACCTAAACGGAATGATTCTCATTTGACACAAACCCCTCCGCGGCGTATGGTCGCCCCTGTTCGGATCACTTATAGAGGAGAGAGAACCATGCCGCGTCTCGGGTACTGGATGACCGCCCTGGTCAGCGCCGCGCTGGTCGCCGGTTGCGGCGGCGCCGGGGAGGACGAGACCCTCAACGTCTACTCCGCCCGCAAGGAGGCACTCATCAAGCCGTTGCTGGATCGCTTCGAGGAGGAGTCCGGGACCAAGGTCAAGCTCCTCACCGCCGACGCCGGCGCTCTCCTCTCCCGGCTGGAGAACGAGGGCCGCAATACCCCGGCGGACGTCCTCATCACCGTGGATGCCGGCAACCTCCACCGCGCCCGGGAGGCCGGCGTCCTCGCCGCCACCGACTCGGCGGCACTGGAGTCGGCCATCCCCGCCCACCTGCGCGACGAGCAGGGCCACTGGTTCGGCCTCTCCCAGCGCGCCCGGGTGATCTTCACCCACGAAGAGCGCGTCGAGGAGGGGGCCATCACCTCCTACGAGGACCTGGCCGACCCCGAGTGGGAGGGCCGGGTCTGCATCCGCTCCTCCGACAACATCTACAACCAGTCCCTGATGGCCTCGATGATCGCCGAGCATGGTAAAGAGGAGGCCCGGGAGTGGGCCGAGGGCCTGGTGGACAACATGGCCCGGGACCCCCAGGGCGGCGACCGCGACCAGATCCACGCCGTGGCCTCCGGCGAGTGCGACATCGCCGTGGCCAACACCTACTACTACGGCGCCATGCAGAACGGCGACGAGGACGACCGCGAGGCCGCCGACGCCGTGCGCCTGGTCTGGCCCAACCAGGAGGACCGCGGGGCCCACGTCAACGTCTCCGGCGGCGGGGTAGTCGCGGCCAGCCGGAACCGGGACGGGGCCCGGGAGCTGCTGGAGTTCCTGACCACCGACGAGTCCCAGGAGTGGTACGCCCAGGCCAACAACGAATTCCCGGTGAAGGAGGGCATCCCCGCCGCCGACACCCTGGCGAAGTGGGGCGATTTCAGCGCGGATGACCTGCCGCTGACGCGGCTGGGCGAGCTCAATGCCGAGGCGGTCCGGCTCATGGACCGGGCGGGGTGGCGCTAGGCCCCACGCCCCTTCCGGCGGAGGGTGACTCCGCCGCCCTGGCGGCCCCCCACACGGCGTGGTGGGGGGCCGCCTTCGTGCGTTCCTGGCGACCGGGGCTGCTGCTCGTCACCGCCCTGCTGGCACTGCCGGTGGCCGTGGTGGTCGGCTCGCTGCTGCGCTTCGACACCGCCGTCTGGGGCCACCTGGCCGGCACCGTCCTGCCCGGCTACATCACCAACTCCCTGGTGCTCATGGTCGGCGTCGGGCTCGGGACCTTCGTCCTCGGCACCGGCACGGCCTGGCTGTGCGCGGTCTGCCGCTTCCCCGGCCGGCGGGTCTTCGAGTGGGCGCTGCTGCTCCCCCTGGCCATGCCGGCCTACATCATCGCCTACACCTACACCGGTCTGCTGGACGGGGCCGGGCCGGTACAGACCGGGCTGCGGGCATTCAGCGGCTGGGAGACGGGGAGCTACGCCTTCCCCGAGATCCGCTCCCGCTCCGGGGCGGCGCTGATGCTGACCCTGGTCCTCTACCCCTACGTCTACCTCCTGGCCCGGGCGAGCTTCCTGGAGCAGTCCGCCAGCGCCCTGAACGTCGCCCGCACCCTGGGGCTGGGGCCGTGGCGGATGTTCACCCGGGTGGCGCTACCCATGGCGCGGCCGGCCATCGTCGGCGGCCTTTCCCTGGCGCTCATGGAGACCCTGGCCGACTACGGCACGGTGAAGTACTTCGGCATCTCCACCTTCACCACCGGGATCTTCCGCACCTGGTTCGGCATGGGCGATGCCGCCGCGGCCGCCCAGCTCGCCGCCATCCTGCTGGCCTTCGTCTTCGCCGTGATCCTCCTCGAGCGCGCCTCCCGCCGCGGCGCCCAGTACCACCACCACGGCACCTGGCAGCCGGCGCCGGCCTTCCACCTCACCGGCTGGCGCGCCGCCGGGGCCTTCGTCGCCTGTCTCGCCCCGCTCGCCCTGGGCTTCCTCGTCCCCGCCGGCCAGCTCCTCACCTGGAGCCTGGAGGTGGCCGGGACCATCGATACCGAGTTCGCCACCCTCGCCGGCCGCTCCGTGGGGCTGGCCATGATCACCGCCGGTCTGGCCCTGGTGCTCGCCCTCTTCCTGGCCTACGGCCAGCGTCTCCTGCCCGGCCGGCTGCCGGCGGCGGCGGTGCGCGTGGCGGGGATGGGCTACGCGGTACCGGGGACGGTCATCGCGGTGGGCGTGGTCATCCCCTTCGCGGCCTTCGACAATGTCCTGGATGGCTGGATGCGCGAGGCCTTCGGCGTGAGCACCGGCCTGCTGCTCAGCGGCACCCTGGCGGCGCTGGTCTTCGCCTACCTGGTGCGCTTCCTCGCCGTCTCCCTGAACACCGTGGAGTCGGGCCTGGGCCGCGTGCGGGCCAGCATGGACGAGGCGGCGCGCACCCTGGGCCACGGCCCCCTGGCCACCCTGCGACGGGTGCACCTGCCGCTGATTCGCGGTAGCCTGCTCACCGCCATGCTTCTGGTCTTCGTGGATGTCCTCAAGGAGCTGCCGGCGACGCTGGTACTCCGCCCCTTCGACTTCAACACCCTGGCGGTGCGCGCCTTCGAGCTGGCCTCGGACGAGCGCCTGCGCGAGGCGGCGCCGCCGGCGCTGACCATCGTCGCGGCCGGGCTCATCCCGGTGATCCTGCTGAGCCGCTCCATTACCCGGGCCCGCGACCATGGCTGAGACGCTGCGGCTGGAGGGGCTCACGGTCCGCTACGGCGAGCACACCGCCGTGGCCGACGTCTCGCTGGGGCTGGAGGCCGGCACCATCGGCTGCCTGCTGGGCCCCAGCGGCTGCGGCAAGACCACGGCGCTGCGGGCCATCGCCGGCTTCGAACCCCCCTCGGCCGGCCGGGTCCTGCTCCAGGGGCGGGAGGTGGCCGGCCCCGCCGTCCACATCCCGCCGGAGCACCGCCGGGTGGGCATGGTCTTCCAGGACCTGGCGCTCTTCCCCCACCTCACCGTGGCCGACAACATCGCCTTTGGTCTGGCCGGCGGCGGCCCCCACCGGCGGGAGCGCGTGGAGGAGCTGCTGGAGCTGGTGGGGCTGCCGGGGGCCGGGCCGCGCTACCCCCACCACCTCTCCGGCGGCCAGCAGCAGCGCATCGCCATCGCCCGCGCCCTGGCGCCGGAGCCGGCCATCCTGCTGCTGGACGAGCCCTTCTCCAGCCTGGACGTGGAGCTGCGGGAGCAGCTCCCCCGGGAGCTGCGCGGGATCCTACAGGCGGCGGGGATCACCACCCTGCTGGTCACCCACGACCAGATGGAGGCCTTCGCCATGGCCGACCGCGTCGGCGTCATGTCCGGCGGGGCGCTCTGCCAGTGGGATACCCCGTACAACCTCTACCACCGCCCGGCGACCCCCTTCGTGGCCGACTTCGTCGGTCAGGGGGTGCGCCTGCCGGGGACGGTCCTCGCCCAAGGCAAGGTGGAGACGGAGCTGGGGCTGCTGGAGGGGGCGGTGCCGGCGGACTGCCCGGTGGGACGGCAGGTGGATCTGCTGGTGCGGCCGGACGACATCGTCATCGACCCCGATGGTGAGGGGATGGCGCTGGTGGAGGAGCGGGTCTTCCGCGGCGCCGACTACCTCTATACCCTGCGCCTGCCCAGCGGCTCGCGCCTCCTGAGTCTGGCCCCCAGCCACAACGCCTGCGCCGTGGGCAGCCGGGTCACCGTTCGCCCCGACCTGGACCACCTGGTCCTCTTCCCCCGGGAGGGCGGCCCCAGCTGCCCCGTGGAGCCGGGGCCGGCGGAGTAGCCCCTCAGCGCTCGGGGTCGCGCCGGGCGAGCTCGGGGAGCTCGCCCGTCAGCCCCATGGCGTGGCGCATGAGGCCGTTCTTCACCGGCAGGACGGTGTGGGTGAGGTTGAGGCCGAGGTTGCGCGCCCAGCGCAGGGGCGCCAGCTCGCTGCCAAAGAGCCGCTTGAAGCCGTCCATCGCCCCCATCATGGCCACGTTGTCCGCCTTGCGGCGGCGCTCGTAGCGGCGCAGCACCGGGATGGAGCCGATCCCCCGGCGCTCGGCCACCGCCTCCAGCAGGGTCTCCGCCAGGGTGGCGGCATCCGCCAGCCCCAGGTTCACCCCCTGGCCGGCCAGGGGGTGGATGGTGTGGGCGGCATCGCCCACCAGCGCCAGGCGCGGGCGGACGTAGGCGTTGGCGTGGAGCAGTCGCAGCGGGAAGCTGGCGCGCGGCCCGGCCTCCTCCACCGGGCCCAGGATGTGGTCGAAGGCCTCGCCGAGCTCGCTCCGGAAGGCCTCGTCCCCCATGGCGGTGAGCGCCTCGGCGTGCTCCGGCGTGGTGGACCAGACGATGGAGCAGCGGCCATCGGCCAGGGGCAGGAAGGCCAGGGGGCCGTCGGGGAGGAAGCGCTGCCAGGCGGTCTCCCGGTGGGGCTCGGCGGTGCGCACGGTGGCCACCACCGCCTGCTGGCCGTAGTCCCAGCCGCGGGTGGTGATCCCGGCCTGGTCCCGCACCCAGGAGCGGCCGCCGTCGGCGCCCACCAGCAGGCCGCCGGCCAGCAGCCGGTCGTCCTCCAGGCGCAGGTACATGTGGTCGGAGTCCCAGCCCATGCGCCGGATGGTGGCCGGCTCGTAGAGGCGGACGTTGGGCAGCTCCGCCACCACGTCGTGGAGCGCCGTGCGGATGACGCCGTTCTCCACGATGTACCCCAGCAGGGGCTCGCCCAGGTCGGCGGCATCGAAGTGGATGTGGCCGGGGCCGCTGGCGTCGCGGACATCCATCTCCCGGAAGGGGCTCACCCGGCGGGCGGCGATGCCCTCCCAGGCACCGACGTTGTCCAGGATCCGGCGGGAGGCGACGGTGATGGCGGAGACGCGCTGGTCCCAGTCGCCGGTCCCGGCGTCGGGGTCCGGCTCGCTGCGCTCCACCACCGCCACCCGCAGCGAGGTCTGGCCCAGGGCGGCGGCCAGGGTGAGCCCCACCATGCCGCCGCCGACGATGATCACGTCGAAGGTGTGGTCCTCGGTCCTCATGGCGCCAGCCCCCGGGCCAGCCGCGGCACCCGCCCGCCCAGCCCCATGGCCTGGCGGGCCAGGGCGTGGCGGGCCGGCGGCAGGCGGTCCAGGGCCACCAGCCCCGCCGCCCGCAGCGCCGCCACCGGCGCCACGGCGTTGGAGAAGGTCCGCACCAGGCCGTCGGTGAAGGCGGTGGTGCGGGCATAGTCGGCCCGGCGGCGCCGGGCGTAGTCGGCCAGCAGGGCCTCGTCGCCGGGGTCCCGCCCCGCGCGCCGGGCGTCGGCTAGGACCTCGGCGAGGACGGCGGCATCCCGCAGACCCAGATTGTAGCCCTGCCCGGCCACCGGGTGGAGGACGTGGGCGGCGTTGCCGATGACCGCCAGCCGCCGGTCGGTGAAGCGCTCGGCGTACTGCAGCCCCAGGGGGTAGGCGTGGCGCTCGCCCACGGCGGTGAAGCCGCCCAGCCGGCCGCCGAAGCGCGCCTCCAGCCGCTGGAGGAAGGCCGCATCGTCCAGCCCCAGCAGTTCCTGTTCCTCCCCCTTGCGGCAGGTCCAGACCAGGGAGCAGCGCCCCTGGGTGAGCGGCAGCAGCGCCAGGGGGCCGGTCTCGGTGAAGCGCTCCCACGCCGTAGTGCCCGGATCGAGCGCCGGGGCAACATTGGCGATGACCGCCGTCTGGCCGTACTCCACCCGGCGGGTACCGATGCCGGCGCCCTCGCGCACGGCGGAGTTGCCGCCGTCGGCGGCCACCAGCAGCGCGGCGGTGAGGTCGACCCGGCCCTCCGGGCCCTCGGCCAGCACCCGCGCCCGGCGCGGGGAGCGGTCCACGGCGGTGACCCGGGCGGGGCAGATGAACTCCACCCCGGAGCGCTCCAGGGCGGCGTGGAGCGCCCGGCCCAGCAGGCGGTTCTCCACCACCCAGCCCAGGGCGGCGACGCCCTCGTCATCCCGATCCAGCCGGGCAAAGCCGGGCCGGCCGCGGTCGGAGACGTGGATCCGGTGGATGGGGGCGGCCCCGGCCTCGATCTCGGCCCAGAGGGTCGGGTGGATGGTGGCCAGGACCTGGCGGGAGGCCCAGGCCAGGGCGAGGCTGCGCGCGTCGAAGGTGGAGCCGGTCTCGCTGGAGGGCGGCGCCGCCTCGATCACCGCCACCCGGTAGCCGGCCCCGTCCAGGGCCAGGGCGAGCCCCGCCCCCACCGGGCCGGCACCGACGATGGCGATGTCGAAGGCGTCACTCATGCGCCATGAGCTCCTCGATGGCGTCGGGGTCCGAGGGGACGTCGTCGGTGAGGACCTCGCAGCCGTCGGCGGTGACCACCACGTCGTCCTCGATGCGGATGCCGATCCCCTGGAGCCGCTCCGGCGCCTGCCCGCCCGGGGCGAAGTAGAGCCCCGGCTCCACGGTGAGCGCCATGCCCGGCTCCAGCTCCCGCCACTGCTCGCCGATCTTGTAGTCGCCCACGTCGTGGACGTCGCGGCCCAGCCAGTGGCCGGTGCGGTGCATGAAGAAGGGCTTGAAGGCGCCCGTCTCGATGAGGTGGTCCACCTCGCCGGAGAGGGCGCCCAGGTCCACCAGCCCCTGGACCAGGACCCGCAGGGCGGCCTGGTGGGGCTGGTCCCAGTGGTTGCCCGGCCGCACCGCGTCGATGGCGGCGTGCTGGGCGGCCAGGACGATGTCGTAGACCTCGCGCTGGAGGCCGGAGAAGCGGCCGTTCACCGGGAAGGTCCGGGTGATGTCGGCGGCGTAGCCGGCGTACTCGCCGCCGGCATCCACCAGCACCAGGTCGCCGTCGCGCAGCTCGGCCTCGTTCTCGGTGTAGTGGAGGATGCAGCCGTTGGCGCCGCCGCCGACGATGGGCGGATAGGCCGGCGCGCTGCACCCCTCCCGCCGGAAGACGTACTGGTACTCCGCCTCCAGGGCGTACTCCATCATCCCCGGGCGGCAGGCCTGCATGGCGCGCCGGTGGGCCGCGGCGGAGATCCGGGCGGCGGTGCGCATGTGCGCCACCTCCTCCGGCCCCTTGTAGAGGCGCATCTCGTGGAGGATGTGGTCCAGGGCGACGAACTCGCCGGGGGTGTGGATCCCGGCGCGGCTGCGCTCGCGCAGGCGGTTGATCCAGCCGATGAGCTTGGTGTCGAACTCGGCGTCCAGCCCCATGGTGCAGTAGACCCGGGCGCGGTTCTCCAGCAGCCCGGGGAGGATGTCGTCCAGGTCGCCGATGGGGAAGGAGTCGTCGGCGCCGTAGCGCGCCACCGCCCCCTCCTGGCCGGCGCGGCGCCCCTCCCAGGTCTCCCTGTCCGGGTCGCGCTCGCGGCAGAAGAGGAGGTATTCGCCGTGGGGCCGGCCCGGCGCCAGCACCATCACCGCCTCCGGCTCCGGGAAGCCGGTGAGGTAGTGGAAGTCGGAGTCGGGCCGGAAGGGGTAGTGGACGTCGCGGTTGCGCTGGCGCTCCGGGGCGGTGGGGAGGATGGCGATGCCGTCCTCGCCCATGGCCTCCCGGAGGCGCTGGCGGCGCTGCGCGAAGGGATCGCTCACTGGGGCCTCCTAGTGGAAGGTGGCGCCGCTGCCCAGCGGCGGCGCCGAGGTGGGCTGGAGCTCCTCCATGACCAGCAGGGTGGCGGTACGCAGGTACTCCACCAGCTCCACGTAGGCCTCCTCGTCCTCCTCGCCGCCGTCCAGCTCGAAGGAGCCGGCCTGGCTCAGCTCCACCAGGTCCCGGGCCACCTCGGCGGCATCGCCGGGCAGGCCGTCCACGTCCCGGATCCCGCCCTCGGCCATCCCCTCCAGGAAGCCCAGGCACCAGTCGCCCAGGGCCTCCACCCGGGCGGCCAGGGCCACGGAGTCCGGCGGCAGCAGCGGCTCGAAGCGCAGATTGGGGTCGTTGAGCTGCAGCCGGGTGGCCTTGTGCAGGCGTTGCAGGGGCTCCTGCGCCTCCCGGGCCAGGGCGTTGTCCGGATCGTATTCCGGCGCCAGCGCGGCCAGCCAGGCGTCGAACGCCTGGTCCCCGGCGGCGCAGGTCCGGCCGCACAGGCGCCCCTGGACCTCGGCGGGATGGGCGTCGAGCTCCAGGCGGCGCAGGGCGTCCTGGACCTCGTCGTAGGTGGCGGCGGTCTCTTCGGTCATGTCAGAAGCGCTCGATGCGGGCCTCGTAGGGGAAGAGGACGATGCGGTAGATGTCCTCTCCGATCTGGATGTGGGTCCCCTGGGGACCGCCGATACGGATGGTACTGCCCCCGCTGACGGAGGTGCCGCTGAGGCCGAAGGTCTTCTCGGCGATGAGGTGGTCGAACAGCGCCTGGAGCTCGTCCGCCGGGACGGAGGCGGTATTGTCCACCATGCGGCACGGCTTGCCGTTGTGCGCCGTCCCCTCGAGGATCACCGCATCCGGCCGCAGGGGATTCTCCGCCTCGTAGTCGTCCACCGAGAGACGGGCGAGCTCCTCCGCAGAGAGCTGATATTCCGCCATAGTGTCGTACCCCGGCAATGATCCGTCTCGTATCCTAGCACCCGCCCCGGGGAAGCCCAACCGCTCCCGGCCGGGGGTTGTCGGGTAAATCGGCACACTACGTGCTTGGCACCTGTATCCCGGGCCCGGGAGCAGCGATAATGGGTCCGGGCTCCGCCCCGACACCCCTCGGACCGAACGCACCCATGAACCGAAAACCGACCATCCTGACCACCCCCGACCGCCCCCGCCCGGGAACTGCCGTTCGGGTGTGCCTTTACAAACCACCCAAGAAGCGGTGTGGATCGTTATGACACGCCTGCGCAGTCGCTTCCGCGCCCTGCGGCGCCAGGGCCACCGCTGGCTCGCCGGCCATCCGCGCCTGCAGCGGGTGCTGGAGGTCTCCGGCAGCCTGCACAGCCATCCGGAGGCCATCGCCCGCGGCGTGGCCGTGGGCCTGTTCATAGGGCTGACGCCGACGGTGGGCTTCCAGACCGTCTTCATGATCATCGCCTGCATCCTGGTGGCCGGCAACTTCCCCGTCGCCTTCGCCGTCTCCTGGGTGAGCAATCCCTTCACCATGGCCCCGCTCTACTGGGGCTTCCACGCCCTGGGGGCAACCGCCGTGGCCCTCTGGCCCGGCCCCCTTCCCGACGCCGATGCCTGGTTCTTCCAGGGGGTGGGAGATGAACTCATCTTCACGGGGGTGGGCAGCCTGCTGGTGGCCATCCCCTTCTCCGTGGGCGGTTACTTCCTCACCCACCGGCTCACCGCCCTGCTGGAGCGCCGACGCCCCCGGGCCCGTTGACCCCCCCGGGTGCCGGCTCTATAGTGCCATGGGCTCTCCCTGTCACGGGGTGAGCGCGCGGAGCCCCACCCACGGCCCAGCATCGGGGCAGCGATGGAAGATGTCGACCTCAAGCAACTGGAATCCCGCGTGGAGTCACTCCTGCGCACGGTGGAACGCCTGCAGGAGGAGAATCGCTCCCTGCGCGAGCACCAGCAGAGCCTGATGACCGAACGGGCCCAGCTCATCGAGAAGACGGAGCTGGCCCGCTCACGGGTCGAGGGCATGATCACCCGCCTCAAGTCCATGGAGCAGGAGTGATGGCCGACGCCGAGACCGTCCCGGTCACCGTCCATATCCTCGACCGGGAATACCGCATCGCCTGCCGCGAGGACGAGAAGGAGTGCCTCATCGCCTCGGCGCGCTACCTCTCCGATCGCATGCGCGAGATCCGCGACTCCGGCAACATCGTCGGCATGGACCGCGTGGCCGTCATCGCCGCCCTGAACATCACCAACGAACTCCTCCAGGAACGCGACGAGCACAGCCGCGAGCGCAACGATACCCGCGAGCGCATCGCCCGGCTAACCGAGCGCATCGACGAGGCGCTGGAGGCCGAGGAGGCCGGCGGCGACGGCCGCAGCGACGAGGCCCCCGCCAGCTCCTCCTGAGCGCACCGCCTGCCCCGGTAGCACGCCCCCTTCTGCATGACAAGGCTGTTTATCCGGCCGCCAGATGTTCTAGGATCATCAGTGGTGTCCCCTGCGGTGTTCGCACACATCCGGGAAGACCCTTGAGCCTTAACGCAGCACCCGAAGGGGATCGATATCGTGGTGCGGTGAGCATGTCCGCCTTCGAGCGGAAAGCCTGATGCATCACTGAGCTCCCCGCCTTGAACCTCCGGTTCAAGGACGAAGGATGATGCGGCACAGGCGGGGGACACCACCCGCCTTTCCCGTTTTCGGTACTCGGAACCCGCTGTGGCCGGGGCCGGGAACACGTATGATCCATTCAGACCAGCAGCCGCCCCTCGGGGAACGCCGTGGAGACCAGCGAGAGCCGCAAGCAACTGCGCCGGCGCCTGCGCCGCGCCCGCCGCCACCTGGACCCGGTGGAGCGCCGACGGCGCTCCGCCCGGCTGGTGAGCCACCTGGCGCGCCACCCATGGTTCGTCTACAGCGACCGGATCGCCCTCTACCTGCCCAACGACGGCGAGGTGGACCTGCGCCCGCTGGCGGAGCGCGCCTGGGCGATGCACAAGAGCTGCTACCTGCCGGTGATCGGCGGCCCCGGCATGCGCGCCATGCGCTTCGCCCCCTGGGGGCCGGAGACCCCCATGGCCCCCAACACCTACGGGATCCCGGAGCCGGTGGTCCCCCACCAGCACCTGGTCCCCGCCTGGGGGCTGGACCTGCTGCTGCTGCCCCTGGTGGGCTTCGACCGCGCCGGCAACCGGCTGGGCATGGGGGGCGGCTTCTACGACCGCAGCCTCGCCTACCGCACCCGGCGGCGGGTGTGGAACCCGCCGCGGCTCATGGGCACGGCCTACGCGTTCCAGGAGGTGGAGGCGCTCAAGGCGGAATCATGGGACATCCCGGTGGCCGCCGTGGCCACCGATGCCGGCATTGTCACGGCCGGCGCGGGTGCACCACCTCAGTAGACGGTCGCCAGGGCGTCGCCGGCGAAGGTGGTGACCAGGAAGCCGACGACTACCAGAATGGTGATGGCGGTGATGAGATCGGGCTTTCTGCTTTTCATGTTCCCCTCCTTGTATCAGGTTTCCGATGGGGTCCCGATGCACCCCCAATGAAACACGGTATTCCCCCTCATTCCGTGAGGGTGGTCACATTTTGCTCACCGCCGGTCTGGCTGCCGCGGGAGCAGGGCCCGCACCAGGACCGGCAGGCTGAGCAGGATCGGAACCGCCAGGCCAGCCCAGGCCAGGGCATCGGCCGGCCCCTCCAGGAGGAGGCCGGCCACCAGTCCGAGGGCCGAGGCGACCCCGGCTGCCACCGGCAGCCGCCAGACCCGTGCCCAGTCGCCGTTCCGCCTCATGCCCGCTCTCCGCTGCCGACCCGGGGGGACGCCCGGCCATTGCCCCGCTTCAGCCAGAGATAGAGACCGCTGATGAGCACGGCGATGGCGATGAGGTCGAGCACCGCCCAGAGGACCTTCATGGGCATTCCGCCATAATCGCCGAAATGCAGCGGCTGCGAAACCAGCAGGGTTGTAACATACCACGGCATCTCCGGCGTGGCGGTGACCTCCGCCGTATCGGCGTCGACCATCACCGGCCGGAGCAGCTCCGAGGTCAGCGGCGTCCGGCCCATCATGAAGGCCATGTAGTGGCCCTCGCTGCTGAAGCTGGTACCCGGGAAGGCGACGAAGCTGATGGCACTCTCCGGCATCGCCTCCCGGGCGGCGGCCACGGCGGCCTCCGCGGACCCCTCGCCGCTGCCCTCGTCGGCCCCGGCGGTCATGGCCTGGATCTCGGAGGACTGCCAGTGGGAGAAGATGGGGATGGAGAGGGTCCCGATGACCCCGGTCGCCCCCACCACCAGCACCCAGACCAGGGTGATCATGCCCACGCCGTTGTGGAAATCCAGCCAGCGCAGGCGTGGGGCCGGCCCGCGGACCTCGCCACAACGGGCACGCCCCAGGTAGGGGGCGTAGATCACCGCCCCGGAGATCAGGGACACGAGGAAGAGCAGCCCCGTGAATCCGAGGAAGAGGGAGCCCTTCACCCCGGCGAAGAGGTCGATGTGCAGGTGCTGGAGGATCTCCATGATCCCCTCGCCCACCGGGTAGTCGCTGAGCAGCTCCCCGGTCCGCGCATCGTAGCCCAGGAAGGAGGCCGTCTCCGGATCGGTCAGGCTCTCGCCGGTGCGCACGAACCAGACATCCGGCGCGTGTTCGTCCCGGACCAGGAACTGGACCACCTCCTCCGGCCGCCGCTGGCGGGCATCGGCGAGGATGGTATCGACATCGGCGCGCTGACCGCTCTCCTCCAGGGGCGGGACCTCCGGGGCGTAGCCCAGGGCGTGGTCGATCTCCTCCTGGAAGACGAGAGGCAGGCCGGTGATGAAGAGCAGGAGCATGAAGGGGGTGGAAAGCAGCCCGGTCCACTTGTGGATCCGGTACCACATCCGTAATCGCTGGCCGTTCATGGGTCCTCCGGGCCGGCGCACCGGCATAGCGGTGCGCCAGCGAGCGGGTCAGTAGGTGAGGTCGTAGGAGAGGGTGATGCTACGACCCTTGCCGGCCGGGGTATACCCGGGCGTGTTGTAGGACTGGGACAGCGGCGTCATGTACTGCTCGTCCAGCAGGTTGCGGAGGCCGACGCTGACCTTCCCGGGTCCGGCCCCGAAGCGGGCGGTGGCGTCCACCAGGGTATAGCCACTAACCTTGCCCTCGGCGAAGGTCGTGCTGTCCCCGAAGCGCTCGCGATCGAAGACCCGCTTGGCCTGGAGCCGGCCGGACCAGTCGGCATCGGGCTCGTAATCGGCGTGGAGGGTCAGCTCCGGCGGCGTGATCCGGGTCCCGTCCAGGTAGTCATCGGTCTCGCCGTCGTCGTCGGTATCCACCCGCCCCTCCTGCCAGGTAGCGGTGCCCCCCAGGCGCCAGGCGCGGCCGGCCTCCATCTCGCCGGTGAACTCCGCACCGTAGACCTCCTCCTCCTGCCGCAGGACGGCGTAATCCGGCGGACCCCCGAAGGTCGCCCCCAGCTCCGAGGTGTTGTAGAAGGCGGTGGCAGTGGCCCGCCAGTCCCGGAAGCGGCCCCGCCAGCCCAGCTCGTAGTTGTCCACCACCTGGGCCTCGGGGTTGAGCTCCTCGGCGTCGACGTCGTTGCCCTGGGTGCTCTGAGTGCGCAGGGCGCGTCCGATCTCGGCGACGGTGAAGCCCTGGCTGAAGCTGGCGAAGAGCTCCTGCTCGGCGGAGAGGTAGCGAACCAGGCCGGCATTGAAGACCGTCTCGTCGTAATCCAGCTCGCCGCCGGTGACGGTGCCGGAGGTCGAAAAGCCCTCGTCCCGGAAGGTGGGCGCATCGACGGTTACCCGCTCGTGGCGCACCCCACCGCGAACCATCCAGTCCTCCCCCAGCGGGGCGTTGAGCTGGACGAAGGGGGCGTAGTTGGTCTGGTCGAACTCGCCCATGTTGGTGCGGCCATCGCGGAAGTTCTGGGCCGTGGTCTCCGTCCCGGCGTCGAGGCCGTAGACGGCGTCCAGCGCCCCGAAGCCGCGCTCGTGGGCCAGGCGCAGGCCGGTGTGCCGGGTCTCCAGGAAGGTCTGGCCGTAGTCGTCGGTATAGCCGAAGATGGTCTCGTAGTCCTGGTGGTAGACCTGGGTGGACAGCGTGCCCCCGGCCACGTCCTCCCAGGTGTGGTCCAGGCTGACGTTGAGGTTCTCGGTCCCCGGGTTGTCCCCCTCGGGCGCTTCGTTCACCGCCGCGGAGGGATTGCCCGGGGAGCCGCCGGATTTCGGGTCCGCCGAATACTCGGCATCCTGGGTATGGTCGTAGTAGTTCAGGGAGAGGCGCAGGCGCTGATCGGGGGCGACCTGGTAGCCCACCTTGGACTGCAGGTTCAGTTCCGTGGATTCCGCCAGACCACCGCCCTGGGAGGGGTAGCCGTCGGAGGGGATCCGCTCGCCGTCGCCGTCGTACCCGACGCCGGTCTCCCCGGCGCTCACGTTGAGGCTGTAGTCCAGGGCCTCGCTGTTGCCGCGCATGCCCTGGTAGAGCCGGCCCCCGAGGCTGTCGCCGTTCTCGGACTGCCCGGTAAGCTCCACGGCGGTCCGGTTCTCGTGGCCCTCGGCGTCGGCACCGGACTTGGTGATGAAGTTGATCACGCCGCCGGTGGAGCCGATCCCGTAGGTGGCCACCGCCCCGCGGACCACCTCCACGCGCTCGATGGCCTCCGGGGCAATGGCGCGCAGGTGCTTCAGACCGTCGCGCAGGACCGCGTTCTGCGGGACCCCGTCGATCATGACCAGAAACTTGCGGCCCCGGAGCTGCTGGCCGTAGTTGGTGAGGTTCTCCGAGGACTGCCCCATTCCGGGGACCAGGTTGGAGAGGACCTCGCCCAGGTCGTCGGTGGAGCGGGTCTGCTCCTCGAGGTCCTCCTCTTCAAGCACCGTGACCGAGCCGGGGATATCCGCGATGGAGCGACCCTGGCTGGTCCGGGTGGTGGTGACCTGGACGGCGTCCAGGCGCTCGGCGCCGCCGTCCTGGGCGGCCACCGGTGCCGAGAGGGCACCGAGGACCAGGGCGGGGACCGCGGCGAGTCCGGAGGTCGTGGCGCCGCAGGAGCGGGCACCGGAAAGGCGGAAGGTGTTCATGGATGCTCCTCATGCTTGTTATGGCTCTGTGCGTACGGGGAACGCGAGAACGGATCGTTATGCGAATCGTTCTCATTGTCAACAACACGAGGAGCAGGGTCGTTGCGCCCGGCGTGCGGATACGGGATCATCCCCTACCGGATAACTCAGGAATGGAGCGGCAACATGGCCTACTGGCTGATGAAGTCGGAGCCCGACGTCTTCGGCATCGACCACCTGGCGGCGATGCCCGGAGGCACCGACCACTGGGACGGGATCCGCAACTATCAGGTCCGCAACATGATCCGGGACCGGATGCGGCCCGGGGACCAGGCGCTCTTCTACCACTCCAACACCAAGCCGCCGGGCATCGCCGGGCTCATGGAGATCGTCAGCGAGCCCTACCCCGACCACACCGCCTTCGACCCGGAGGCGAAGTACTACGACCCCAGGTCGGACCCGGACAACCCGCGCTGGTACATGGTGGATGTCCGCTACATCCGCCACCTCGACCGCTACATCCCGCTGGACGAGCTCAAGGCGCGGCCGGAGCTGGCCGAGATGAAGCTGGTCCAGAAGGGCAACCGGCTCTCCATCATGCCGGTGACCGAGGACGAGTGGCAGACCATCCTGGCCATGGAGAAGGAGGGGGCGTGATCACCGCCTACCACCAGTGGTCGGTCCCCGAGTCCCAGCGGCTTCGCCTGGCGCTGGCCGCCAAGGGCGTGGACTTCGAGGCCGTGGCCGTCGCCCCGGATGACGACGCCACCTTCTTCGACCTCGGGATCGCCCGCACCCTGCCGGTGCTGGTAGACGACCAGGGCACGGTGCACACCGACTTCCCCGCCACCCTCTTCGAGCTGGACGGGATCGCGGGCGGCGAGCCGCTGGTGGAGGGCGCCATCGACCAGGGAGCCTGGGATGCCCTGCTGGACTGGCGGGAGCAGGCCGAGCCGCTGCTGCAGCGGCTCTACGCGCCGGTGGTCCCCGCCTTCCGCGACGTGGGCGACGACGACGCCGCCTTCGAGGCGTGGAAGCGCGAGGCCGAGCACCGCTTCGGCATGGGGCTGGAGGCGCTGGCCAACGACCGCTACGCCGCCTACGAGCAGTTCGCCACCCTCTCCCGCCTGCCGGAGCTGGGGAGGTATCTCGAACAACGACGCTTCTACACCGGCACCCTCTCCGTCGCCGACTGCCTGCTCGCCGCCGATCTGGCGCCGCTACAGCAGCTGGACGGCGTGAGCCTGCCGGTGAGTATCATGTACTACATCCAGCGGGTGGAGGCCGCCTGCGGGGCGGCCACCGCCGATGGCCTGCTGGCCGCCTGACCCATCCGAACAAGGAGGCAGATCATGACCCTTGGAGAGCTCCTGCAGTTCCTCGATGCCAATACCAAGCACGACTTCCTCGCCGGCGGGGTGGCCGAGTCCCTGACCAGGGCCCAGAACGGCGAGCACCCCGACCCCATCGCCGGGGAGATCCTCGCCGGGATCGCCGAGGGCTGCGGCGCCGCCGATACCGACGCCGAGGTGGAACGCGCCCAGGTGGTCAACAGCATCGGCCCCCTGCGCCTGAAGTACCAGGCCGACGACGCCCCGGTGGAGGGCTTCCGCCTCATGCGCGAGACGGTGCTGGCCATCGACGAGGCCTTCGACCAGGAGGCCATCCGGCAGAAGACCGGGGAGGCGCCGTCGAGCTAGGGCTGGCAGGTAAGCCAGCCTTTATTGGCGGCGAAGGAGCTGCCGGCGGGCCCTCACAGGCCCTCCAGCCGTCGAAGGGCTCTTTCCCAGGGTAGCCGGCTGCCGCGAGATCGCATGCGCTCGTAGGCGGCCCTGGCTTCGTCTTGAGAGAGCAGCTGCTCGCCAAGCATCTGTTCGACGAGCCACAAGGTACCGTGAACCTCCACCCCCTGCTCGCTGGCCAGCTTGCGCAGCGGATTATCCCCCGTCAGCAGCACGCACCCCTGCTCCCGTGCCAGAACGAGCGCAAGCATGTCGTATCGACTCGGTGCGGAGTAAGCCGCGGCCTGACGGCCGGCCTCATCGATCAAGTCACCGGACATCGGCAGCAATTCAAGCCCGGCCTCGGGCAAATCCGGGTGGTGGGATTCCAGCTCGTCGAAGAACAGGATGTCCGGCGTCGCGATACGATGGGGTAACCGAAACAGGACGGAAACCAGTTCCCCCTCCTCGATATCGATCAGCACATTCGCATCACTGATCAGCAGGCGCATGCGCCACTTCCAGATTGCGCTGTGCCCGCAGCTCGGCTAGTGGCACTGCCAGCAGCTCGGCCGCCTTGGATTCGGAAATCCGGTCCTCACCCAGCGCGCGATAGACCATCTGCGGGAACAGATGCGCCTTTTCGGCGGGGTAGGTACGTGGCTCCTCTCTCCGCCAGCCATGCTTGCTGAAGTAGCGCGCCATGCGCTCGTAACTCGACGCCTGGAGTATCCCCAGCTGCCGCGCACGGATGACCCACCCCAGCATGCTCAGGCCATACTCTTCTTTCAGGAGCGCCAGCTCCTGCGGCTCCAGCCAGGTTCGTTTCTGGCCCAGGGATTCCAGCACCGACATCCGGGGAGCGAGAAATGCCCCCGCGAAGCGATTGCAGGCCTTTTCTT
Source organism: Thiohalospira sp. (assembly GCA_046546335.1). GTDB lineage: Bacteria > Pseudomonadota > Gammaproteobacteria > Thiohalospirales > Thiohalospiraceae > Thiohalospira. Next base: position 27,253 of record JBKGYA010000001.1, read on the forward strand.
CTTCCAGGCTTTCCTCGGACAGCCGCCCAGCCAGGATCCGATGGCCGAGTTCGTGAGCCAGGGTGAAGCGCTGACGATCCCCCGGCCACTCCCTACCCACTACCACAACCGGGTGGCCACCCACCTCCGCGGTCAATCCATCGAAACGGGCAGACGGGTCCACATCCACCATCACCACGCGGAAGCCCTGGCCTTCGAGGATATCCACCATGTCGGCAATCGGGCCAAGCCCCAACCCCCAGGCCTGGCGCAGGAGAATGGCCAGCTCCTCGACATCCTCCTCGCCGGCCACCTCCCCCGGCAGATCGGAGGGGGCCTCGAATCCCCGGGCAAGAGCCGGGAACAACCCCTCAAGCTCCAGTCGACGCTCGATCTGATCCAGTACGTCGGCCCGGATCCGCTTCTCATCCCGAACGCGCAGGTTGGAACGCTTGCGAAACTCCAGACCCTCGAGGGAGTACGCCGCCGGGCGCAGGAAATATTCACTCCGCACCCCCAGGGCGCGCCCGAGCCCGATCAACTGTCGGGAATCGGGGGTCTTCTGCCCCTTCTCGAACTGGCTCAGGAGGGTGTGGCTAATCTCGACCTGTGCGGCCAGGCTGCGCAGGCTGAGACCCGCCGCCTCACGAGCCCGCTTCAAGCGCTCTCCAAGCATGGCCGCCTCCGTTTACAGAATTCATTAATAATTTCCATATTGTAAACAGCCTGCGCCCGGAGCGCACCACCCAAGACAGACATCGGCGCCATTGAGGCCCTGGGCTGCCCCCGCCTGATCGCCCATACTGCGAAGAGGGCAACCCAGAACCGAGAGTGCCATGAAATCGATTTCCGTTTCCCGGGCATCGGGGGAGCTGGAACAGCTGATGGATGAGGTCGCCGAATCCCACTGCCCGGTGCTGATCACCGGCTCACATAGCAATGCCGTGCTGATCGGCCAGGATGACTGGGCCGCCATGCGGGAAACGCTGTTTCTGGAATCGGTCCCCGGGATGGGTCACAGCATCCGCGAGGGGATGGCGACCCCGCTCGGTGACTGCGAATCCGAGCTGGACTGGTAGGGCCGTTACGAGTCCCGGGCTCCGCATTCCCGGGAGCACCCCCTCAGCGCAGGAACAGCTCGTACGCCGGGTTCTCCGTCTCCTCCTCCCAGGCGTAGCCCAGCTCCTGGAGGAACTGCTGGAAGGCGGGCTCTTCCTCCTCGGGGACCTGGAAGCCGGCGAGGACGCGGCCGTAGTCGGCGCCGTGGTTGCGGTAGTGGAACAGGGAGATGTTCCAGTCGGCGTGGAGGTGGCTCAGAAAGCGCAGCAGCGCCCCGGGCCGCTCGGGGAATTCGAAGCGGTAGAGGGTCTCCCGGCCGGCGTGGGGGGCGCGGCCGCCCACCATGTGGCGGACGTGGAGCTTGGCCATCTCGTTGTCGGTGAGATCCACCACGCCGTAGCCGGCGGCCTCCAGCTTCTCGCGGAGCTCTTCCTTCTCCGGGGCGCCGGCGTTCATGCGGATACCGACGAAGATGTGGGCCTCGTCTGGGCCGGCGTAGCGGTAGTTGAACTCGGTGATGGAGCGGGTGCCGATGGCGTTGCAGAAGGCGCGGAAGCTGCCGGGGCGCTCGGGGATGGTCACGGCGAAGAGCGCCTCGCGCCGCTCGCCCAGCTCGGCGCGCTCGGCCACGTAGCGCAGCCGGTCGAAGTTGATGTTCGCACCGCTGACCACGGCGGCGAGGTTGGCCCCCTCCAGCCGATGGTCCTCCACGTACTGCTTGAGGCCGGCCACGCTGAGCGCCCCGGCCGGCTCGGCGATGGAGCGGGTGTTGTCGAAGATGTCCTTGATGGCCGCACAGATGGCATCGGTGGAGACCAGCACCACCTCGTCCACGCTCTCGCGCAGGATGCGGAAGGGCTCCTCGCCGATCCGGCGCACGGCCACGCCGTCGGCGAAGATCCCCACCTGTTCCAGCTGGACCCGCTCGCCGGCGGCCAGGGCGGAGTGCAGCGTGGGGGCGTCCGACGGCTCCACACCGATGATCCGCACCCCGGGGTAGAGGGCCCGGAAGTAGGCGGCCATCCCGGCCAGGAGGCCGCCGCCACCGACGGGTACGAAGATGGCCTCCAGCGGCTGCGGCGCCTGGCGGGCCAGCTCCATGGCCACCGTCCCCTGCCCGGCGATGACGTCGGGGTCGTCGTAGGGCGGGATGAAGGCCATCCCGGCCTCCTCCGCGATCTGCATGCAGTGGGCGAAGGCCTCGTCGTAGGAGCTGCCGTGGAGGACGATCTCCGCCCCCAGCGCCCGCACCGCCTCGATCTTGATGTCCGGCGTGGTCTTGGGCATGACGATCCGCGCCGGGATCCCCAGCTTGCGCGCCGACAGCGCCACCCCCTGGGCGTGGTTGCCGGCGGAGGCGGCGATGACGCCGCGCTCGCGCTGCTCCGGTGCCAGGTGGATGATCTTGTTGTACGCCCCGCGCAGCTTGTAGGAGAAGACCGGCTGCAGGTCCTCGCGCTTGAGGAAGACCTGGTTGCCCAGCCGCTTGGAGAGGCCGGTAGCCGGGTCCAGCGGCGTCTCCCGGGCCACGTCGTAGACCCGGGCGGTGAGGATGCGCTTCAGGTAGGCGTCGAACATGGCCGTTACGGTACCACCTCCCCCGGGGGGTGTCAGTTGGAGCGATTCGAGGCAACGGCGACCGGATCTGGCCGCCGCCGCCGATACGCCCCTATAATCGTTCGGATATCCCAAGATCTCCGGAGGAGCCCATGAACCAGGACGAGATGAAGCGCGAGGTGGCCCGGGCCGCCATCGAATACGTGGAGACCGACACGGTGATCGGCGTGGGCACCGGCTCCACCGCCAACTACTTCATCGACGAGCTGGCGAAGATCAAGGGCCGCATCGACGGCACCGTGGCCAGCTCCAACGCCAGCGCCGAGCGGCTCCAGGGCCACGGGATCCCGGTCTACAACCTCAACGACGTGGGCGACATCGGCCTCTACGTGGACGGCGCCGACGAGACCACCCGCCACCTGCAGCTCACCAAGGGCGGCGGCGGCGCGCTGACGCGAGAGAAGATCGTCGCTGCCGCCAGCGAGAAGTTCGTCTGCATCGTGGACGACACCAAGGTGGTGGACATCCTGGGTGCCTTCCCGCTGCCCATCGAGGTCATCCCCATGGCCCGCAGCTTCGTCGCCCGCCAGGTGGTCAAGCTCGGCGGCGAGCCGGTCCTGCGCGAGGGCTTCACCACCGACAACGGCAACCTCATCCTGGACGTCCACGGCCTCTCCATCCTGGAGCCGTCCAGGCTGGAGGCGCAGCTCAACAACATCCCCGGCGTGGTCACCAACGGCCTGTTCGCCATGGACCCGGCGGACGTGCTGCTGGTGGGCTCCTCCAGCGGGGTCGAGACCGTCCGCTAGGAGGCCCCATGGGGCGCTGGCTCATCGGCATCGGGCTGGTCCTGGTCGTCCTCGGCCTGCTCTGGCCCTGGCTCGCCCGGCTGGGGCTGGGCCGGCTGCCGGGGGACATCGCCATCCAGCGGGAGGGGTTCCACTTCTACTTCCCGCTGACCACCTCCATCCTGGTGAGCCTGGTGGCCTCGCTGCTGCTGTGGCTCTTCTTCCGGCGCTGACGTGGGCCGCCGGCACGACCCCCACAAGGGCCGCGGGGCCGTCTCCAGCCCCGACAACCGCTACGCCGCCTGGCAGCGCGAGGCCGTCGACGACGGCTGGCGTGACGAGCCGGACCCGGATACAGACTGGGAGCCGGCCCCGGCCACCACCCTCATCCCGCACAAGACCCGGCGGATCGTGACCTACAACGACTCCCCGGATCTCGCCTTCGACCGCACCGTGAACCCCTATCGCGGCTGCGAGCACGGCTGCATCTACTGCTACGCCCGCCCCACCCACGCCTGGCTGGACGAGTCCCCGGGCCGCGACTTCGAGACCCGGATCCACTACCGCCCCGACGCCGCCGAGCGGCTGCGCGCCGAGTTCGACCGCCCCGGCTACCGGCCGGAGACCATCGCCCTGGGCATGAATACCGACGCCTACCAGCCGGCAGAGCGGCGGCTGGAGATCACCCGCGCCCTGCTGGAGGTCTGCCGACAGACCCGCCACCCGGTGAGCCTGGTGACCAAATCGGCCCTGGTGGAGCGGGATCGGGATATTCTGGGGCCCATGGCGGAGGCCGGCCTGGCCACCGTGGCCGTCTCCATCACCACCCTGGATAACGACCTCAACCGCCGGCTGGAGCCCCGGGCCGCCGGCCCGCGCCGGCGGCTGGCCACCATCCGGCGGCTGCGCGAGGCGGGGATCCCGGTGGGGGTGCTGGTGGCGCCGGTGATCCCGGTGCTCACCGAGGCGGAGTTCGAGGCGATCCTGGAGGCGGCGGCGGAGGCCGGGGCGAGCTGGGCCGGCTACGTCCTGCTGCGCCTGCCCCACGAGCTGGGCGACCTCTTCCGGGACTGGCTGGCCGAGCACGCCCCCGGCGAGGCCGACCACATCCTCTCGCGCGTGCAGCAGGCGCGGGGCGGGAAGGACTACGAGCCGCGCTTCGGCCAGCGCATGACCGGGGAGGGCCCGTGGGCGGATCTGCTGGCCCAGCGCTTCCGGCTGGCGCGGCGGAAGTTCGGGCTGGAGTGGCCACCGGTGCTGGACACCGGCGCCTTCACGCCGCCGGGCGGGCGGCAGGGGGATCTCTTCGACTAGCCGGTGAGCGGGGGTTCAGACGTAGAGATTGATGCCGCTGTCCGGCGCGGGCGCCTGGCGGCCGTCGCTCGCGCCGTATCCCCCCTCGGCCCGATTCGCCGCCCCGGCGGTCCCGCTACTGGCCATGCTGGGGGCGCCCTCCCCCGGGCGCCTGTCGCCGGGCTCGCTCCGCTCGTTGCCCTCGGCCCCCGGCCGTTCGGCTGCCAGAGGATCACCGTCGAGGGACTCCGGCTTCAGGGGGTCGCGGCGACCCCGGCCACTGTCGCCCGCCTCCTCGCTGACTTCCTCCCGCTGCTCCTCCTGGCGCTCCTGACGCAGCTCCATGCGCGCCTCCTGGGCCATCTGCGCCGCCTCGGCAGCGATCTGGCGATCCTGCGGGGAGGGATTGGCCGGCGCCAGGGCGGCGGCGCGGACCTGGCGCGCCTTGTCCAGGGTGGCCTCGGGGTCGTCGCGGACGGGCGTGGTGTCCACGTCGACATTGCCGCCGATGGCGTAGCGCTTGCCGTCGGGCCCGACGACGAAGCTGTAGGAGACCGAGGAGGTGTACTGGCCGCCGGCGGCCAGGTGGGCCTGCTCGTGAGACCGGACCTCGCGATCGCGGTTGCGCAGCTCCTGCAGCGCCAGGTCCCGGCGCTGCTGGTCCACCTGGTCGCGAACCCGCTGGCCCTGCTCGTCCAGGCGGGCGGAGCCGGACTCGCTCCGCTCCCCTTCCCGGGTACGCCGGAGGCCCTCCAGCGCCCGCGAACGGCCCTCCCCGCCGGCGCGCGCCGTCTCGCTGGCGGCCCGGTCGCGGCTCGACGGTGAATCGGTGGCCTCATCCCCGGCCTGCTCCACCGACTCCGGCACCCGGGCACCACCCATGCCGGGCCGTCCCACGGGATTCAGGGAGGCAAAAGCGGCGCTGAGGCTGGGGGAGGCATCGGTGGCCATGGCCGTTCTCGATGATGATAGGGGTATAGTGCAAGTATGTATCAGCGCCTCGCCCATGAGTCAAATTGACTCGCCCCCGAAGGCTGCCAACTGGACATTGACCATACAGTCAGCCCGGCCAAGAATGGGGGAAGTGCCACGGAGGTCCCCCATGCCGCACCTGCCCCGCCGCCCCCTCATCATCGTCATGATCATCACCCTGGCCATCGCCTGGATCGCCTCCGGGGTACTGACCCGGCCGGAGCCCACCGACGACCAGGCCCGAGAGAGCGAAAAGATGACCGTGGGCGTGGCCGAGCGCCGGGCCGAGCCGGTGGAGGAGCTGCTCGTCCTCCAGGGAGAGGTGGAGCCGGACAGCCGCATGGTGGTCCGCGCCGAGACCGCGGGACAGCTCGCCGAGTGGGCCGTCTCCCGCGGTGCCCGGGTAGACGAGGGCGAGCTGCTGGCGCGGCTGAAGATGGACGACCGCCAGGCGAAGTTGCGCCAGGCCGAGGCGCGGGTGGCGGGGGCCGAGAGCGACTTCGAGGCCACCCGGACCATGGCCGAGGACGACTTCACCGCCGAGCTGCAGGTGGACGTCAAGCGCGCCGAGCTGGAGGCGGCCCGGGCGGAGCTGGAGGCGGTACGCCAGGATATCGAGAACACCGAGCTGCGCGCCCCCATGGCGGGCATCGTCAACCGCCGCATCGCCGAGCGCGGCGACTTCCTCGCCGTGGGCGGCCAGCTGGCCGAGATCGTGGTCAATGACCCCCTCCTCGCCGTGGTCCGCGTCCCCCAGCACCGGATCCGCGAGGTGGAGCCGGGGCAGGAGGCGCGCATCCGCTTCCTGGACGGCTCCACCGCCACCGGTGAGGTCACCTTCGTCGCCCCGGTGGCCGATCCGGCCACCCGCACCTTCCGGCTGGAGGCGACCTTCCCCAATCCCGAGGGCGACCTCCCCTCCGGGATCAGCGCCGAGGTCATCATCCCGGTGGCGGAGACCGAGGCCCATCGCGTCTCCCCGGCGCTGCTCAACCTCGACGACGACGGCCGGCTGGGGCTCAAGGCGGTGGCCGACGGCGAGGTGGTCTTCCACGAGGTGGAGGTCATTCGCGCCGACCGCGACGGCGTCTGGGTCACCGGGGCACCCCCCGAGATCGACCTCATCACCGTGGGCGGCGGTTTCGTCCGCCCGGGCGAGGCGGTGGCCACCGAGTCGGCCGCGGCGCCGGGCGAGGGCCGGCCGTGAGGGCGCTCATCGCCGCCGCGGTGGATCGCGGCCGCGCCGTCCTCCTGCTGCTCGGGATCCTGCTGATCCTCGGGGCGGTGGCCTACGCCACCATCCCCAAGGAGGCCAACCCCGAGATCGACGTCCCCATCTACTTCGTCACCGTCCCCTACCCCGGGATCACCTCCGAGGATGCCGAACGGCTGCTGCTGCGTCCCCTGGAGCGGGAGCTGCAGTCGGTGGAGGGGCTGGACGAGATGCGCGCCTGGGCCGGCGAGGGCTTCGCCATGCTGCGGCTGGACTTCGAGCCCGGCTGGGACAGCCGCCAGGCCCTGGCCGATGTCCGCGAGGAGGTGGACCAGACCGAGCCGGAGCTCCCCGAGGAGGCCGAGGAGCCCCGGGTGAACGAGGTGGACGTCTCGCTGTTCCCGGTGCTCACCGCCACCCTCTCCGGACCGGTGAGCGAGCGCTCGCTGCTGGAGACCGCCCGCGACCTGCGCGACCGGCTCGAGGCGAGCCCCGGCGTGCTGGAGGTGGACATCGGCGGCGAGCGCGAGGATGTCATGGAGATCCTGGTGGACCCGCTGGTCATGGAGTCCTACCGGATCTCCTACGCCGAACTCACCCGCGCCATCCAGCGCAACAATCAACTCGTCACCGCCGGGGCGGTGGATACCGGGGCCGGCCGCATCGCCATCAAGGTCCCCGGCACCATCGAGGATACCGAGGCGGTGGAGAATACCGCCCTGCGCGCCGAGGACGGCACCGTGGTCCGCGTGGGGGATGTCGCCGAGGTCCGCCAGACCTACAAGGACCGGGACAGCTTCGCCCGCATCGACGGCAACCCCGCGCTCTCCCTGGAGATCCGCAAGCGCACCGGGGCCAACATCCTGGAGGTGGTGGGCGAGGCGCGCCGCACCATCGAGAGCGCCCGGCAGTCGGGGCCCGAGGCGCTGGAGGTCCGCTACCTCCAGGACGGTGCCGAGGATGTCGCCGACTTCCTGGGCGACCTGGAGAACAACGTCATCACCGCCGTGCTGCTGGTGGTCCTGGTCATCGTCGCCGCCCTGGGGGTGCGCTCCTCGCTGCTGGTGGCGGTGGCCATCCCCGGCGCCTTCCTGGGCGGGATCCTGGTCATCCAGCTGCTGGGCTTCACCCTCAACCTGGTGGTCCTCTTCTCCCTCATCCTGGTGGTGGGGATGCTGGTGGACGGCGCCGTGGTGGTGGCGGAGCTGGCCGACCGCTACATCGCCGAGGGGCGGGCGCGAGCCGCCGCCTACCGCGACGCCGCCATCCGCATGGGCTGGCCGGTGACCGCCGCCATCGCCACCACCCTGGCAGTCTTCTTCCCCATGCTCTTCTGGCCGGGCATGGTGGGCGAGTTCATCATCTACCTGCCGGCGACGGTCATCATCACCCTGCTGCTCTCCCTGGCCATGGCGCTGGTCTTCGTCCCCGCCCTGGGGTCGTTCATCGGCCCGCGGCGGGCCACCAACCCGGAGCTGGTGCGCCAGATCCGGGCCGCCGAGACGGGCCGCTGGGCCGAGCTGGGACGGGCCACCCGCGCCTACACCGACGCCCTGGCCACCGCCTGCCGCCGACCCGGCCTCACCCTGCTCATCACCGCGGTCATCACCGCCACCCTCTACGCCGGCTGGGCGGTCCACGGCAAGGGGACCTCCTTCTTCCCCGACATCGAGCCGCGCTTCGCCCAGATCCAGGTCCAGGCCCGCGGCGACCTCTCGGTCCGGGAGGCGGACGACCTGGTCCGCCGCGTGGAGGAACGCATCGGCGGGACCGACGGCGTAAAGACCCGCTACGCCCGGACCATCGCCTCCCAGCAGCGCCGCCTGGAGGGCGACTTCGCCGAGGATGTCATCGGCATCGTCCAGCTGGAGCTCACCGACTGGCGCACCCGGCGCCCGGCCGCGGAGGTCCTGGCCGAGCTCCGCCAGCGCACCGCCGACCTCCCCGGCCTGAAGATCCAGGTGCGGGAGCAGGAGCGCGGCCCCACCGCCGGCAAACCGGTGGCGGTGGAGGTCCGCGGAGAGCGCGGGGCATCGCTGGACACCGGCGTGGAGCGCGTCCGCGCGGCCATGGAGGAGCTGGGCGGCTTCGTGGACGTGGAGGACGACCGGCCGCCGCCGGGGGTGGAGGTGGAGCTGCGGGTGGACCGCGAGGAGGCGGCCCGTCACGGCGTGGATATCGCCCTGCTGGGCCAGGGACTGCAGACGCTCACCGACGGCGTCCTGCTGGGTACCTACCACCCCGACTTCAGCGACGAGGCGGTGGACATCCGCATGCGGCTGCCGGCGGACGCCCGCCACCTCCAGCAGCTGGCTACCCTGAACCTGCCCACCGAGCAGGGGCTGGTGCCGCTGCGCAACTTCGCCACCCTGGAGCCGGTGGAGGCCACGGGCCTCATCAAGCGCCGGGACGCCCGCCGCGCCCACACCGTGGAGGCCGACGTCGCCGCCGACGAGCTGGCGGAGGAGCGCACCAGCGCCCTCCGGCAGGCCCTGACCGGCGCCGACCTACCCGAGGGGGTCAGCGTCGCCTTCCGCGGCGAGAGCGAGGACATGGCCGAATCCAGCCAGTTCCTGGTCCGCGCCTTCCTCTTCGCCCTGGCGCTGATGGTCGTGATCCTGGTGGTCCAGTTCAATCGCTTCACCCAGGCGGCGCTGGTCCTCTCGGCCATCCTCTTCTCCACCGCCGGGGTGCTGGCCGGGCTGCTACTCCGCGGCGAACCCTTCGGAGTCGTCATGAGCGGCATCGGCACCCTCGCCCTGGCCGGCATCGTGGTGAACAACAACATCGTCCTCATCGACACCTACAACGTCCTGCGCCGCGACGACGGCCTGGACCCCGTGGAGGCGGCCCTGCGCACCGGCGCCCAGCGCGCCCGGCCGGTGATCCTCACCGCCGTCACCACCATCCTCGGCCTGTCGCCCATGGTCCTGGGCTGGACCATCGACTTCATCGGCCGGGACTTCTACATCGGCGCCCCCTCCACCCAGTACTGGATCCAGCTGGCCACGGCCATCAGCGGCGGCCTGCTGGTGGCCACGCCGCTGACCCTCTTCTTCACCCCGGCGATGCTGGTCTGGCTGGACCGACGCGCCACCACCCCGACCACCGAGTGAAGCCCCATGGAATTCTTCGCCACCGTCGACCGCCCCCTCACCGCCGAGGAGCTCACCCGGCATCTCACCGTGGGCACCCTCCCCGACTGGTGCGACGCCTTCGCCGAGGTCACCGCCGACAGTGAGGACGAGGGCGCCGGCGACACCCTCTGGGGCCACTTCCGGGTGGTCCGCACCCCCATCCGCGGCGGCGTCCGCTTCGCCCTCACCGACTGCCCCAACGCCCTGGCCTGGACGGTCACCGCCGGCTACCCCCCGGCCCCGGAGGGCGTCGTCATCCACGCCACCATCGCCCGCACCGAGGCCGATACCGACCCCGACTTCGCCGAATCCATCCAGGAGTTCGTCGAGGCCTGGCAACGCGGCCTGCAGGGCGGCTGACCGGATCGACCCGACCGGGTTGCACAATCTTTGTATAATTTCTAATCTTCATGGCAGGGCCAGATAGGGCAGTTCCGATACAGCCCTATTACAAACCCGATACAAGCCCCGCTGGCGAGCCGCAGAGCCGGCACCGCGGGAGACGCTGTACAACCCCTGCACAATGGAGAGACCAACCATGGAATTCGTCCAGTTCGGCACCGACGACATCGACAACACCCTGGCCAAGATGAAGGACGGGGACCTGAACAACCTCGCCTTCGGTGCCATCCAGCTCGACGCCGACGGCAACATCCTCCAGTACAACGCCGCCGAGGGCGACATCACCGGCCGCGACCCCAAGGCCGTCATCGGCAAGAACTTCTTCAAGGATGTCGCCCCCTGCACCGACTCCCAGGAGTTCTCCGGCCGCTTCAAGGAGGGCGTCAAGAACGGCGACCTCAACGCCATGTTCGAGTACACCTTCGACTACCAGATGCAGCCCACCAAGGTGAAGGTCCACATGAAGAAGGCGCTCACCGGCGATTCCTACTGGATCCTGGTCAAGCGCGCGTAGGACCCCTTCCGGCGGGGCGAGCCCCCGCCGTCCACCCGGAGAACGAACATGCAACTCGATGCAGATACCCTCCTGCCCGCCGTCATCTCCCTGGTTCGGGACGAACTGCGGCGACTGCGCGGCGATGCCGGAGCGGCCGTCGACGCCACGACCTGGGAGGCCTCCACCACGCTGGGCGGCGAGGCCATCGGCGCCGACTCCATCGAGCGACTGACCCTCGCCACGGCCGTGGCGGAACGCTTCGGCCTCCACGAACTCGACGCCGGCGACTACCTCCTGCGCCGGCACAGCCTGGGCGAATGGGCCGGGATCGCGGCCGAGGGGATCCGGCAGGCGGCGGGCATGACCTTCCGCTCCTCCGGCACTACCGGGGAGCCGACACCGCACCGCCACCCCCTGGCCGACCTGGAGCAGGAGGTCTCCCACCTCGCCCGTCTCTTCCCCGGAACGCGGCGGGTAATCAGCCTGGCCCCCGCCCACCACATCTACGGCTTCCTCTTCGGAGTCCTGCTGCCCCAGGAGCTGGGCTGCCCGATCCGCCACGACCGCAGCCGCTCCGGCCTGCCGCCGGCGGACCTGGACCGCGGCGACCTGGTCGTCGGCTTCCCCCTGCGCTGGCGCCAGCTCGCCACCCTCTACCCGGCCTTCCCGCCGGGGGTCACCGGTGTCACCTCCACCGCGCCCTGCCCGCCGGCCCTGGCCCGGGAGCTGGCGCAGCGGGGGCTGGAGCGGCTCGTCGCCATCTACGGCGCCACCGAGACCGCCGGCATCGGCTACCGCGAGGGTCCGGACGAGCCCTTCCGCCTCTTCGACCACTGGGAGTCGGACGGCTGCTACCTCTATCGCCGGCGCCGCGACGGGATCGGCGAGGCGGTGACGCCGCCGGACCACCTGGAGTTCCGCGACAGCCGCCACTTCATCCCCGCCGGGCGGCGGGACGGGGCGGTCCAGGTCGCCGGGGTGAACGTCCACCCCGAGCAGGTGGCGGAGAAGCTGCGCCACCGGCCGGGCGTCGCCGAGGCGGCCGTCCACCTCGACCGCAGCGAGGAGCCGCGGCTCGCCGGCTGGGTCGTGCCGGAATCCGGTACCGATCCGGAGGCACTCAAGGCCGAGCTGCACACCTGGATCCGCGAGCATCTGACCCCGCCGGAGCGGCCGATCTCGCTCACGCTGGCCGAGGAAATCCCGCGGGGCCCCCTGGGCAAGCCGGCCGTGGGCCTCTCGGCATGAGCGTCCTCCTGGACGGGCGGCGACCGAGCATTGCCGAGGTCGAGGCCCTGGCCGACCGGGGCTGGGCGCCCTGGGAGCCGGCCGCCAAGGATGGCCTGGCCCTGGTCAACGGCACCGCCGCCATGACCGGCATCGCCGCGCTGAATGCCGCCGGCGCGCGCCGGGAGGCGTGGCGGCCGGAGCTGGGGGAGCTGCGCCCCCATCCGGGACAGCAGGCCACCCACGCCCGGCTCAACGAGCTGGCCACCGGCAGCCGGCGGCTGGTGGCGGCGGGACCGGCCTTCCTCCCCGACGACCGCCCCCTGCAGCCGGCCATGGCCGCCCTCACGGCACGGCTGCGAGACCCCGCCGACCCGCTGCACCACCTGCCGTGATCCGGCGCCCCCCCCGGCGCCGACTCAAGTTTTCCCCGCCGCCGCCGCTATCGATACGACGGCTCGTCCCCGGCAGGCGGGCGCCGGCCGACGCCGGGAAGGTGCTATAATCCGGGGCGGCAAAGGCGGGCCGGTGGCAAGGGAGTGGCCGGGGCCCGGATCGGCGAAATCCATTCCGGAACGGGGGGGGAACATGCTGCTTGCCGTGGCCATCATCATCAGTCTGGCGCTGCTGGTACTGCTGTTCATCCATGTGGCGAGCCTGCTGGGATGGCCGCTGCGCCAGCGCATCGTGGAGCGCCACGAGCGCCAGCGCCAGCAGTACTACAGCCGCCAGCCCTGGGAGTAGGGGTGCCCGTACGCGTTCCGCCCGGGAGCCTGGAGCCGGCCACCCTGGAGGCCGTCCTGGAGGAGATCGTCACCCGGGACAGTACCGATTACGGCGAGACCCCGGTCTCCGTCGACAGTCGCCGGGAGCAGCTCCGGCGCCGCCTGGACCGCGGCGAGGCGGCCCTGGTCTTCGACGAGGAGAGCGCGACCCTCGACGTCGTTCCGGCCGAACACGCACCCCGAGAGCCGACGGAGTGAGAACTCCGTCACGGAAACGAGAGGCTGGATACCCCACAATGGACCTGCTTTTATTCAACCTAGGTAGTCGCTCATGGGCGCGCTCAGCATCGAAGAACTGATCCGTCAGAGCCCGCGGCTGGGCTCCCTCCCGGACATCGTGGGGGAACTCAACGCCGCGGCCGACGACCCCCAGAGCTCGGTAGCCGACCTGGCCGGCATCATCCGCCGCGACCCCGCCCTCTCCGCCCGCCTGCTGGCCATCGTCAACAGCCCCTGGTACGGCCTGCGCGGGGAGGTAGCCGACATCGAGCGCGCCGTCTCCCTGGCCGGCACCCAGCAGCTGCGCTTCCTCGCCCTGTCCACCGTCATCGTCCGGCAGTTCACCAACCTGCCCAATGCCCTGGTGACCATGGACACCTTCTGGAAGCACAGCTTCACCTGCGCCGTGGCGGCCCGCGCCCTGGCCGAGAGTGCCGGCGAGCGCGATCGGGAGCGCTACTTCCTGGGCGGCCTGCTCCACGACATCGGCAGCCTGCTCATCTACACCACCCTGCCGAGCCTGGCCAAGGAGGCGATCCTCCACGCCCGCTCGCAGAACCAGCCCATCTACCAGGCCGAGCAGCTCATCTTTGGCTTCGACCACGCCGAGGCGGGCGGGGCGCTGCTGCGCCACTGGGGTCTGCCGGAGAGCCTCGCCGCCACCGTGGAGGGCCACCACGAGCTGGGCGACACCGGCCACTTCGGCCGCGAGAAGGCGCTGGTCCACCTGGCCAACGGCATCGCCAACGCCATCCACCCGAGCAACACCCTCTTCCGCCAGCCGCTGAACTCCGATCCGGCGGCCTGGGGGCTGGCCGGGCTGGATACCGACCAGCTCGACGCCACCCTCGCCGCCATGGACGAGCGGGTGGCCGAGGCCATGGGCGTCTTCTACTTCGCCGCCTGAAGGCCGCGCCCCTTCCAGAGCCAGAAGACCGCCGGCACCACCAGCAGCGCCAGCACCCAGGCGCTGAGCATGCCCCCCATCATGGGGGCGGCGACGCGGCGCATCACCTCCGAGCCGGTACCACCGCCCACCATCACCGTGGCCAGCCCCAGGATCACCGAGACCGCCGTCATGGTGATGGGCCGGACCCGGCGCAGGGCGCCCTCCTCCAGGGCCGCTGCCAGATCGCCGCGATCCGGGGACCGCCCCGCGGCCTCCGCGGCGCCCCGGGCGGCCGCCCAGGCCTGGCCGAGGTAGACCACCATGAGCACGCCCAGCTCCACGGCGACCCCGGCCACGGCGATGAAGCCGACCCCGACCCCCACCGAGAGGTTGTAGCCGAGCCCCCACAGGAGCCAGACGCCGCCCACCAGGGCCAGCGGCAGGGTGGCGAGGATGAGCAGGACCTCGCCGGCGGCACGGAAGTTGAGGTAGAGCAGCAGGGCGATGAGGACCAGGACCAGCGGCCCCACCACCAGCAGGTGGCCCCGGGCGCGCTCCATGTTCTGGTACTGGCCGGCCCAGTCCAGGGAGTAGCCCGGGGGCAGCTCCACCTCCTCGGCGACCACCTCCTGCGCCCGCTCCACCCAGCCGGCGAGGTCGCCGGTGGTGAGATCCACGTGGACCCAGCCCACCGGCCGCGCCTGCTCGCTCTTGACCATCCCCGGGCCCTCCCGGATCCCGATATCGGCCACCTCCCCGAGGGCCACCCGCCGCCCGTCGCCGGCGACCACCGGCAGGGAGCGCAGGTCCTCCAGGCTGGTCCGCCGATCGGCGGGGAAGCGCAGGTTCACCGGGTAGCGCTCCCGGCCCTCCACCGTCTCGGTGACCGGGGCGCCGCCCACGGCCAGTCGCAGGAGCTCCTGGACCTCCGCCATGTCCACGCCGTGGCGGGCCAGGGCGCGGCGATCCACGTCCACGTCGATGTAGCGCGCCGCCGCCACCCGCTCGGCGAAGGCCGAACGGGTCCCGGGAAGGTCGGCCACCGCCTGCTCGATCTCCCGGCCGAGGGACTGGATGGTTTCCAGCTCCGGACCGGTGACCCGGATCCCCACCGGCGTACGCACGCCCGAGGAGAGCATGTCGATGCGGGTCTTGATGGGCATCACCCAGGCGTTGGTCAGCCCCGGCACGTCCACCCGATCGTCGAGTTCCGCCTTGAGCTTCTCCAGGGTCATCCCCTCGCGCCACTCGTCCCGGGGCTTCAGGGTGATGGTGGTCTCGATCATGGTCATGGGGGCGGGATCGGTGGCCGTCTCCGCCCGCCCGATCTTGCCGAAGGTCCGCTCCACCTCCGGCACCTGCTGGATGAGCCGGTCGGTGACCTGCAGCAGCTGCTGCGCCTTGCCGGTGGAGAGCCCCGGATCGGTGGTGGGCATGTACATGAGATCGCCCTCGTCCAGCTCCGGGATGAACTCCGTTCCCAGCTGGTTCAGCGGCCAGACCGTGGCCACCACCAGTAGCGCCGCGGCGGCCACCGTGGCCTTCGGCCAGCGCAGGACTCCCCGCAACAGGGGGCCGTAGACGCGACCCAGCCACCGCGTCACCGGATGATCACCCTCCCCCCGGACCCGGCCGCGGACGAACAGGGCGATGAGCACCGGCACCAGGGTGATGGCCAGCAGCGCGGCGGCGGCCATCGCCCAGGTCTTGGTCCAGGCCAGGGGGGCGAAGAGCCGCCCCTCCTGGCCCTGGAGGGTGAAGACCGGCAGGAAGCTCACCGTGACGATGAGCAGGGAGAAGAAGAGCGCCGGCCCCACCTCGGCAGTGGCCCGCGCCACCGCCTCCCGCCGGTCGCCGCCGCGGCCCAGGTGGCGGTGGGTGTTCTCCACCATGACGATGGCCGCGTCCACCATGGTCCCGATGGCCAGGATGATCCCGCCCAGGGACATGATGTTCAGGGTCACCCCCTGGAGGTTCATGACGGCGATGGCCGCCAGCACCCCCAGCGGCAGGCTCACGACCACCACCAGGGTGGACCGCAGGTGGTAGAGGAAGACCGCACAGATGAGCGCCACCACCACCAGCTCGATGCCCAGATGCTTGCCCAGGGTCGCCACGGCGCGGTCGATGAGCCCGGAGCGGTCGTAGGTCTCCACTACCTCCACGCCGTCGGGGAGGCTGTCGCTCAGCTCCTCCAGCCGCGCCTCCACCCGTTCGATGACCTCGCGGGTGTCGGCGCCGTAGCGGGCGACCACGATGCCGCCCACCACCTCGCCCTCGCCGTCGAGTTCGGCGATCCCGCGGCGCGGCGCGGGGCCGCGCCGGATCTCGGCGACATCGGCCAGGCGCACCGGCGTCCCCTCGTCGGTGGTGGCCACCGAGACCTCGGCCAGGTCGTCGCGATCGCGGAGGTAGCCGCGGCCGCGGACCATGTACTCCGCCTCCGCCAGTTCCACCACGGAGCCGCCGGACTCCTGGTTGGCCCGCTCCAGGGCGGAGCGGACCCGGTCCACGGAGAGGTCGTGGACGGCCAGCGCCTCCGGGTCCAGGACCACCTGGTACTGGCGCTCCATGCCGCCCACCGTGGCCACCTCGGCGACCCCCTCCAGGGCGCCCAGCTCGTACTGGAGGAACCAGTCCTGGAGCGCCGTGAGCTGGCCCAGGTCGTGGTTGCCGCTGCGATCGGTGAGGGCGTACTGGTAGACCCAGCCCACCCCGGAGGCGTCCGGCCCCAGCTCCGGCTGCGCCCCCTCGGGGAGATCCCCCTCCACCTGCGCCAGGGATTCCAGCACCCGGGAGCGGGCCCAGTAGGGGTCGGTGCCGTCCTCGAAGACGACGTAGACGAAGGAGTCCCCGAAGTAGGAGAAGCCGCGCACCGTCTCCGCCCTGGGCACCGAGAGCAGACCGGAGGTCAGGGGGTAGGTGACCTGGTCCTCCACCACCTCCGGCGCCTGCCCCGGCCAGGTGGTCTGGACGATGACCTGGGTATCCGAGAGGTCGGGGATGGCGTCCACCGGGGCGCGGTCGGCGGACCAGGCACCCCACGCCGCCACAAGCGCGGCCAGGGTCAGGATCAGGAAGCGGTTGGCGAGCGACCAGCGGATGACGGCGGCGATCATCAGTGCATCCCCCCGTGACCGCTGTGATCACCTCCACCCTCGTCTTCGTCGGCGCCCTCCATGCGGCCGCCGCCGGCCCCGGTATCCGCCTCGCTGTCCAGGAGGAAGTGGCCGGAGGTGACCACCCGCTCACCCGCCTCGACGCCCTCGAGGATGGCGGTGCGCCCGTCGGCGGTGAGGCCGAGCTCCACCGAGCGGGGCGTGAAGCCGCCGTCATCGTGGGCGATGACCACCCGGGCCGCCTCGCCGGTGCGGATCACCGCCTGACGCGGGACCGTGATCACCCCCTCCCGCGCCGGTCCCCGGATGGTGGCCCGACCGAAGAGGCCGGGGGTCAGGCGGCCGTCGCCGTTGGCCAGCGGGATGCGCGCGGTGACGGTGCGACTATCGGGATCCGCCTCGGGGAGGATCCGCTGGACGGAGCCCTCCCGCCGGTCCCACGGCCGCTGGTGAGGGACCACTTCCGCTGCGAGCCCCTCGCGCAGAACGGGGACGTCCCGGGGGAAGACCTCGGCCAGGGCCCAGAGGGGATCCAGGTCGGCCACGGTCACCAGGCGACCCTCGGCGGAGACCGCCTCGCCCGCGCGGACCGGCAGCTCGGTCACCACCCCCTCCGCCGGCGCGGTGATCGGGACCGCCTGCAGAGGTTCTCCGGCCTCCGCGATGTCGCGGCGCACGGAGTCTGACACGCCCAGGGCGCGCAGCCGTTCGGCCGCCG
Source organism: Thiohalospira sp. (assembly GCA_046546335.1). Taxonomy (GTDB): domain Bacteria; phylum Pseudomonadota; class Gammaproteobacteria; order Thiohalospirales; family Thiohalospiraceae; genus Thiohalospira. Next base: position 45,106 of record JBKGYA010000001.1, read on the forward strand.
CCGCCTCGCCATCGGTCCCGCGGGCCCGCAGGTACTCCCGCTGGGCGTTGACCAGCTCGGGGCTGTAGAGGGTGAGCAGGGGATCGCCGGCGGCCACCGGCTCGCCCTCCCCGGCCACGTGGAGCTCGCGGACCCAGCCGCGCACCCGGGCGTGGAGCCGGTGCTCCTGGGCCGGCGGGATGGTCAGCCGCACCGGGGCGCGCACCCGGGGTTGCAGATCCTCCCGACGCGCCGCCTCGGTGCGGATCCCCAGGGCCTGGGTGAGCCGACCTCCCAGCTCCACGGCGGGGCCCTCGGGGGTATCGCCCTCCCCGTCCCCCTCCTCCACCTCATCCACCGGCTCCAGATCCATGCCGCAGATGGGGCACTGGCCCGGCTCCTCCTCGCGGACGTCGGTGTGCATGGGGCAGGTGTATTCGGGGTCGGCGTGCTTCTCCGCATGCTCCAGGGCGGTCTCCTCCGCCCCATCGCCCTCGTCGGCCGACTCCTCGCTGCAACCGCCGAGCGGCAACAGGAAAAGGAGGACCACGCCGAGGGCCAGCGCCTTCCGGGGGATGACATTGCCGATTCTCATGAGTCCTCTCCCAGCAGTTCCAGCAGGGCAGCGCGCGCCCGCAGGCGGTCACGCCGGACGGCCAGATGGTTGGTCCCGGTCTCCAGCAAGGCGACCTCGGCACGCAGGACGGCGTAGGCGTCGCCGGCATCGCTGCGGTAGCTGTCGCGGGCCGCCTCCCGGCGCGCCCGCGCCCGGGGGAGCAGGTCCTCCCGGTAGGCGACATCGCGCTCCTCCAGGGTCTCGAGGCTGGCCCGCTCCACCGCCAGGCGGCGTTCCAGCCGCCGCCGGGTCTCGGCGACCGCGGCCTGACCGGCGCTCACCCCGGCGCGGGCGGCGGCCAGCTCGCGGTCCTGGCGGTCG
>JBKGYA010000002.1:0-39080 GCA_046546335.1 Thiohalospira sp.
GCTCCGGATCGCCGTGCAACTGCCCCCCGACCCGCTCGGCGAGGGCACCCAGGGACCAGGCCATGGGGTCAGGAGTCCTCGGCCAGGGACTCGAGCCGTTCCAGCACCTGCGGGGTGATATCCACGCTGTCGGAGGCGTAGATCACGTTGTCGCCCAGCACGACGTCATAATCCTCGCTCTCCGCGAGTTCCTCGGTGATCTCGAATATCCGGCGCTGCACCTGACCGAGTTCCTCATTACGGCGGGCATTGACGTCCTGTTCGAAGGACTGCTGGGCCCGCGCCAGCTCCTGCTGGCCCTGGCGCACCTCGTCCTCCAGGGAGGCCTTCTGATCGGCGCTCATGAGGTCACCCTCACTGTCCAGGCGCTCCTGCTTCTCCTGGATTTCCTCCTGCTGGCGCCCGAGTTCCTGGCGACGCTGGCCGAATTCCTCCTCCAGTCGCTGATTGGCCTCCTGGGCCTGGGGCGCCTCCTGGAAGAGCTTGGCGACGTTCACCACAGCGATGCGCGGGTCGGACTCCTGCGCGGAGACCGGCCCGACCGCCGCCAGCCCCATCACCGCCAGCGCGGCCACGATACCCCGTATGGACCTGCTAAGAGACACGACTCCTCCTCGAGGCACCCTAGTACGGCGTGCCGATGTTGAACTGGATGGCATCAAGCTCGTCCCCTGACTTTTGGGCCAGCGGCTTGGCGTAACTCAATTCTAATATGCCCATGGGAGTCAGCCAAACCACGCCCGCCCCGTAGGAGGCACGGAAGTCGGCGGGCTCGAAGGCCTGGACATCCTCCCAGACGTTGCCGGCGTCCACGAACAGGCCCAGGCGCAGGGATTCGCTGCCCCCCGGCGGGAAGAGGTACTCCAGGGTGCCGTTGACCTCGAAGGCGCCGCCGATGGAGCGGTCGATCCCCTCACCGGTGGCGCGCGGCCCCAGGGAGTTGGACCGGAAACCGCGGACCGAGCCGGTCCCGCCGCCGTAGTAGTTCTCGAAGATGGGCAGGTCCTCGGTGCCGCCGTAGCCGTCGCCGTAGTTCACCTCCATGTCCAGGGCGAGGGTGCTCTCGTCGAACAGCGGGAGCCAGTACCGCGGCCGCAGCTTGGCCTTGAAGTACTCCAGCTCGCTGCCGGGCAGCGCCGTCTTCAGGGAACTCTGCAGCCGCCCGCCCTCGGTGGGGAAGACCCCCTGGTTGCGGCTGTCGTAGTTCCAGCCGGTGGAGACCAGGAAGTTCTCGTAGCGCTCCCCGTACTCGTCCTGGAAATCGAAGATCTCGTTCGGCGAGTTGGAGGTCGCCTTGAGGTCGGTGTGCTTATAGTCCAGCCCCAGCCGCAGGTTGCTGGTCTCCCCCTGGGGGAAGCTGTAGCTCATCCCGCCGCCGTAGGAGTCGGTGATGTAGCTGGCGATGTAGGCCTCGCCGGCATCCGTGGAGCGGTAGAAGCCGTTGAAGCTGCGGCTCACCCCGTCCTTCGTATAGTAGGGATTGGTGTAGCTGAAGTCGTAGACCGTGCTCACCTCGGAGTTGTTGATGGTGAGGCTGTTGTGGGTACCGGTGCCAAGGAAGTTTTGCTGGCTGACGCTGGCGTTGACCAGCGCCCCCTGGGACTCGGAGTAGCCCACGCCGGCGGAGAGGGAGCCGGAGGGCTGCTCGTTCACCGAGACCTTCAGGTCCACCTGGTCATCGGTACCCGAGACCCGCTGGGTCTCGATGTCCACCTCCTCGAAGAAGCCGAGGCGATTGAGGCGGCGGCGGGAGAGGTCCACCCGCGAGGGGAGCAGCAGCGCGCGCTCCATCTGACGGATCTCGCGACGGATCACCCGATCCTTGGTCTTGGTATTGCCGGTGATATCGATACGGCGCACGTAGACCCGCTTGCCCGGCTCCACCCGGAAGGTAACGCCCACCTCCCGGTTCTCCCGGTCGAAGGAGGGCTCGGGATTGACGTTGGCGAAGGCGAAGCCCTCCTCCGCCAGCCGCTCGGTAATGCGCTCGCTCGTCCGTGTCACCCGGCTGCGGGAGAAGACCTCGCCGGCCTCAATGGCCACGAGTTCCTCCAGTTCCTCCTTCGGGATCGGGAAGCGGCCTTCCAGTTCCGTATCGGAGACGGTGAACTGCTGGCCCTCCTCGACGTTGATATCGACGTAGACATCCTCCAGGTCGGGGGTCAGAGAGACCTGACTGGAGGTGACGCTGAAGTCGACGTAGCCACGGTCGAGATAATGGGAGCGCAGGGACTCCAGATCCCCGGTGAGTCGCTGCTGGGAATAGCGGTCCTTGCCGGAGAAGAGCTGCAGGGGTCCGCGGGGGCCCAGCTTGAACTCCTCCAGGAGCTCGGACTCGTCGTAGGCGCGATTGCCGGTAACGTTGAGCCCCTGGATCCGTGCGACGTCCCCCTCCCGGATATCGATGGTGATCCCCACCCGATTGCGGGCCTTCGGCTCCACGGTGGTATCGATGGCGACGCCGTACTTGCCGTTGGCGAAGTACTGGCGCTCCAGTTCCTGCTCCATCCGATCCAGCACGGAGCGGTCGAAGATCCGCCCCTCCACCAGGCCGATCATCTCCAGGTTCTTCTCCAGATCCTCGTCCCGGATATCCTCGTTGCCCTCGATGGAGAGGCTCGCGATGGAGGGGCGCTCGCTCACCTGGACAATGAGGGTACCGCCGTCGCGCTCGAGGCGGACGTCGTGGAAGTAGCCGGTGGCGAAGAGTTCCCGGACCGCCGTGGCGGCCAGACCGGCATCCAGCTCCTCCCCCTCGGAAACCGGTAGATCGTCGAGGACGCTGCCGGGGGAGACCCGCTGCAATCCCTCTAGCTCAATGGTCTCCACCCGGAAGGGGTCGAAGGCGTGTGCTGTGCTTGCCAGGAGGCCGCCGAGGGCGACTCCGAGTATCCATCTGAACATCATCCCGCCCGTTAGGGAGCCGTGGGACCCATCCCCTCGCATCAGGAGAAGAGTCGCGACAAGTCGTTAAAAAAGGCCAGCCCCATGAGGGCGAGAATGGCCGCGAGGCCGATACGCTGGCCCAGTGCCTCGGTCTGCTCGGAGACAGGGCTGCCCTTCAGAAGTTCGATACCGTAATACAGCAGATGGCCGCCATCCAGTAGTGGAACCGGCAGGAGGTTGATCACCCCCAGGCTGATGCTGACCACGGCAAGAAAGGCAATGAACTGGACAAAGCCCGCATCGGCGGTATGACCGGCGAACTGGGCAATGGTGACGGGCCCGCTGAGGTTCTCCAGAGAGGCCTGGCCGATGACCATCCGCCCCAGGACCTTGAGGGTCATGGTAGCCGTCTCCCAGGTCCGGGTCACGCCCTCGCCCAGCGCCGCCACGGGCCCGAAGCGCTGCACGGCCCGGTATTCCGCCGGCAGCTCCCCGGGGGGCTCCACGCCGGCGCCGATTCGCCCCTGCGACTCGCCATCGGGCCCCGAGGCCTCCTCGGGGGTCACGGTCACCTGCCGTTCCCCCCCGCCATCCTCCACCGTCAGCGACAGCGGTTCCCCGGGGCTTCCCCGGACCCGCTCCACCAGCTCGCGCCAGCCGTTCACCGGCTCCCCCGCCAACGCGACGATGCGATCGCCGGCCTCCAGTCCCGCCCGGTCTGCCGGGCTCCCCGACTCGACCTGGCCGAGGATGGGCGGGATCGCCGGGCGCGCCGGCGTCATCCCCAGACGGCCGCCCAGGTCGCCCCCGCGCGCCGCCTCGGGCATGCGCGGGACCTCCAGGGTCACCGTCTCCTCCCGCCCGTCGCGCCGCAGGGTCACCCCCACGGACTCACCGTCCAGGGCCGCCGGGAGCAACGCCTGCATCGCCGCCCCCCAGGTGGCGGCCGGACGACCGTCCACGGCAACGATGGCATCTCCGGGGGCGATCCCGGCCCGGGCGGCGGCGGAGTCGGGCTCCACCCCCTCCACCGCCGCCTGGAGGCCGGGCACCCCCATGACCAGCATCAGCCAGTAGGCGGCGATGGCGAACAGGAAGTTGGCAACGGGACCCGCGAGCACCACGGCGGTACGCCAGCCCAGCGGCCGATTGTTGAAGGCGCGGTGGCGCTCGGTCGGGTCCACCTCCCCCTCGCGCTCGTCGAGCATCTTCACGTAACCGCCGATGGGCAGGGCCGCCAGGACGTACTCCGTGCCGTCCCGGCCGCTCCGCCGCAGCAGTGGCCGGCCCATGCCCACCGAGAAACGCAGTACCCGGACCCCGGCCCAGCGCGCCACCCGGAAGTGGCCGTACTCGTGGACCGTGACCAGGACCCCGATGGCAACCGCGAAGGCGGCGATGGTGAAGAGGAGATCGCCCATGGACTAGGGACCCTCGGAGCCGGGCAGGAGTTGCATGGCGGTCGCGCGTGCGCGCTCATCGGCGGCGAGGATGGTCGCCAGGTCCCGGGCCGGCTCTGCCTCCACGCGGTCCAGGGTGGCCGCGATAACCCGCGCGATGCCGAGGAAGTCCAGCCCCCCGTCGAGGAAGGCGGCCACCGCGACCTCGTTGGCGGCATTGAGGAGGGCCGGGGCCGTCCCCCCCTCGCGGATGGCGCGGTAGGCCAGGGGCAGACAGGGGAAGCGCTCGGGGTCCGGGGCCTGGAAGTGCAGCGCCCCGCTGGCCACCAGGTCCAGCGGCTCCACCCCGGCGGAGACCCGATCCGGCCAGCCCAGGGCGTGGGCGATGGGGGTCCGCATGTCGGGATTGCCCAGCTCCGCCATGACCGCGCCGTCGCGGTAGCTCACCATGGAGTGGACGATGCTCTCGGGGTGGATGACCACCTCCACGCGGTCGGGCCCGGCGCCGAAGAGCCAGCAGGCCTCGATGACCTCCAGCCCCTTGTTCATCATGGTGGCGGAGTCCACCGAGATCTTGCGCCCCATGTCCCAGTTGGGGTGGGCGCACGCCTCGTCGGGGGTAACGGCGGCCAGGTGGGCAGGGTCCCGGTCCCGGAAGGGCCCGCCGGAGGCGGTGAGGAGGATCCGCTCCACGCCGGCGGCATCCAGGTCGGGCCGCCCGTCGGGGAGGCACTGGAAGATGGCGTTGTGCTCGCTGTCGATGGGCAGCAGCTCCGCCCCGCCCTCCCGGACGGCCTCCATGAAGAGCGCCCCGGCCATGACCAGCGACTCCTTGTTGGCCAGCAGGACCCGCTTGCCGGCGCGGGCGGCGGCCAGGGCCGGCCGCAGCCCGGCGGCGCCGACCACCGCCGCCATCACCTGGTCCACCGCCGGGTCACCGGCCACCGCCTCCATGGCCTCGACCCCGGCCTGCACCTGGATCCCGTCGATGCCCTCGTCGGCCAGCCGCCCGCGCAGCCGGTCGGCAGCGGCGGCATCCGCCATGACCACCACCGCCGGGCGGAACTGGCGGCACTGCTCCACCAGCGGCTCCTCGCGGCTGCCGGCGGCCAGGGCCAGCACGCGAAAGCGGTCGGGGTGGCGGGCAACGACGTCCAGGGTGCTGGTGCCGACGCTGCCGGTACTGCCGAAGACCGCGATGTTCCGGCTCATGCCACCACCTCCAGGCCGAGGACGAAGACCGGCGTCGCGGCGAGCAGGCTGTCCACCCGGTCCAGGACGCCGCCGTGGCCGGGGAAGAGCGTGCCGCTGTCCTTGCGATCCGCGGCTCGCTTGAGTAGCGACTCGCCCAGATCGCCGACCACCGAGGCGGCCACGGTCACGGCGGCAACCAGGGAGAACCCGGTGGGGATCGCCAGCCCGGCGGCCATGGCCACGGCCGTGCCGGCGAGCAGCGCGAGCGCCAGCCCACCGATGGCGCCCTCCCAGGTCTTGCCGGGGCTCACCGAGGGGGCCAGGCGATGGCGGCCCAGGGCGCGGCCGGCGAAGTAGGCGCCGGTATCCGCCCCCCAGATGAGGAACATCAGCGCCAGCACCCACCAGGGGCCGTCGGTGGTGCCGTGGAGGTGAACGAGGGAGAACCAGGCCGGGATCAGGGCCACCAGGCCGGCGGCGCGGCCCGCGGGGTGGCGCCAGAGCCCCGCACCGCGCGGGTAGGCGATTACCAGCCCCAGGACGCCCAGCCACCAGGCCGCGCCCACGGCCGCAACGGCGGCTGGTGCCGGCTCCGCCAGGATCACGCCGGCTGCCAGCGCCGCCACCAGGGCGACATAGCCGACCATCCCCGCCGTGGAGCAGCCGCTGAGGTCGGCCCACTCGCGCGCCCCCAGGAGGACGAAGAAGGCGACCAGCCCCGCGAAGGCCCCCGTGGGCAGGAGCAGGATGGCCGCGATGAGGCCGGCGGCCAGGATGGAGGCGGTGAGGATGCGTTTCGCGAGCACGTTCAGCCTTCCACCTGCTCGCCGGTCTTCCCGAAGCGCCGCTGACGGCCGCGGAAGGATTCCAGGGCCGCCTGGAAGGCGTCCCGGTCGAAATCGGGCCACAGGGTCTCGGTAAAGTAGAGTTCCGTGTAGGCGAGCTGCCAAAGCAGGAAATTGCTGATCCGCTGCTCACCCCCGGTCCGGATGAAGAGGTCGGGCTCCGGGAGGTCGGCCAGGGCCAGCTCGGATCCCAGCCGCTCCGGCGTGATGGTCGCCGGGTCGACCTCCCCGGCCTGTGCCTGCTCCGCCAGGCGGCGCGCGGCGGTGGCGATATCCCATCGCCCGCCGTAGTTGGCAGCGATATTGAGGTTCAGGCCGGTATTGTCCCGCGTCTGCTCCTCGCCGGCGGCGATGCGTTCGGCCAGGGCCTCCGAGAGGCCGGAGCGGTCCCCGATGATGCGCAGGCGGACGTTGTTGGCGTCCAGCCGGTCCACCTCTCGCTGCAGGGCCTCCATGAAGAGCTCCATGAGGGCCCCCACCTCGGTGGCCGGACGGCGCCAGTTCTCCGTGGAGAAGGCGAACAGCGTCAGGGCCTCGATACCCCGCTCGCCGCACGCCTCCACCAGGGAGCGGACATTACCGACCCCCGAGCGGTGACCGGCCACCCGCGGCATGAGCCGCCGCCGCGCCCAGCGACCGGAGCCGTCCATGATGACGGCCACGTGCCTGGGAACGGGACCATCCTCGGCGCCCCTGGATTCGCCCTGAGCTGCCATCGTCAATGCCACCCTCCGGGCCCTACAGGGACATCAGGTCCTGTTCCTTCTCCTCGGCGATCTGATCCACCAGCCCCGTGTACTTGTCGGTGAGCTTCTGGATCGCCTCCTCCGCCGCGCGCTCCTCGTCCTCGGAGATCTCCTTCTCCTTGAGCAGCCCCTTGAGGTCCGAGTTGGCATCCCGGCGGATGTTGCGGATGGCCACCCGCGCCTTCTCCGCCTCCTGGCGGACCAGCTTGCCCATCTCCTTGCGCCGCTCCTCGGTGAGGGGCGGCAGGGGGACGCGGATGAGGTCACCATTGGTCGCCGGGTTCAGGCCCAGGTCGGAGTTCATGATGGCCTTCTCCACCACCGGGACCATGGACTTCTCCCACGGCTTCACGGTGAGGGTCCGGGCATCCTCCACGCCGATGTTGGCCGCCTGATTCAACGGCATCTCGGCGCCGTAGTACTCCACGGTGATGTGGTCCAGGAGGCTGGAGTGGGCCCGGCCGGTGCGGAGCTTGCGCAGTTCCCCGCGCAGCGCCTCCACCGATTTCTCCATGCGCTCTTCGGCATCCAGCTGGATATCGTCGATCATGCGGCTTCCCCTCGTTCCACCAGGGTTCCCTCGTCCTCCCCCTGGACCACCCGCATCAGCGCCCCGGGCTTGTTGATGTTGAAGACCCGGAGCGGGAGATTGTGGTCCCGGCAGAGGACGATGGCGGTGGCGTCCATGACATTGAGCCGGCGAGCCAGGACGTCGTCGTAGGTCAGACGGCTGTAGCGCTCGGCCGCGGGGTTGGAGACCGGGTCGTCGGAGTAGACGCCATCGACCTTGGTGGCCTTGATGACGATGTCGGCATCGATCTCGATGGCGCGAAGACTGGCCGCGGAATCCGTGGTAAAGAAGGGATTGCCGGTACCGGCGGCGAAGATCACCACCCGCCCCTTCTCCAGGTGGCGGATGGCGCGGCGCCGGATGTAGTCCTCGCAGACCTCGTGCATCTGCAGGGCCGACATCACCCGGGCCTTGAGGCCCTGCTGCTCCAGCGCATCCTGCATGGAGAGGGCATTCATTACCGTGGCCATCATGCCCATCTTGTCCGCGGTGGCCCGGTGCATCCCGGAGGCCGCCAGGGAGACCCCCCGGAAGATGTTGCCGCCCCCGATCACCAGGCCGACCTCGACGCCGGCAGCGGCCACCTCCTGGATCTCGGCGGCGATGCGCTGGATGACGGCGGGATCGACCCCGAAGGAGCGATCCCCCATCAGGGCCTCACCCGAGAGCTTCAGCAGGACCCGCTGGTAGCGGGTCTGTCCCGGTTCGCCATCTCCCATGGGCGTCTCAGCTCCCCTGGACCTGGGCCATGACCTCTTCGGCGAAGTTGGCCTCTTCCTTCTCGATGCCCTCGCCCACCTCCAGGCGAACGAAGCGCACGGCCCTGGCACCCTGGTCCTCGAGCAGTTGCGCCACGGTCCGGTCCGGGTCCTTGACGAAGGGCTGGCCCAGCAGGGTGACCTCCTTGAGGAACTTGTTGATCCGGCCGGTGATCATCTTCTCGATGATGTCCTGCGGCTTGCCGCTCTCCTCGGCCTGGGCCTGGAAGATGGCCTTCTCCTTCTCGATGAGCTCCTGGGGGACGTTCTCCTCGGCGATGCAGGCCGGATTGCTCGCCGCCACGTGCATGGCGACATCCCGGGCCAGGTCGGCGTCGCCGCCCTCGAGCTCCACCAGCACGCCGATGCGCTCGCCGTGGAGATAGTGGTTCAGGACGCCGTTGTCGCCGGCCTCGAAGAGCTCGAAGCGCCGGATCTCCATGTTCTCGCCCAGCTGGGCGATGAGCTGCTTGAGGGACTCGCGGATGGTCTCCGCGTCGCCGGTCCGCGGGGCCATCTCCTTGAGCGCCTCGACGTCGGCCGGGCGATCCCGGACGATGCGCTCGGCGATGCCCTGGGCGTACTCCTTGAACTGGTCGCCGCGGGCCACGAAGTCGGTCTCGCAGTTGAGCTCGACGATGGCGCCCGCCTTGCCGTCGTCGCTGTAGGCCACCGCGATGCGGCCCTCGGCCGCAGTGCGGTCGGCCTTCTTGTCGGCCTTGGCGAGGCCGGTCTTGCGCATGTGCTCGACCGCGGCCTCCATGTCGCCCTCGGTCTCCGTGAGGGCCTTCTTGCACTCCATCATGCCGGCGCCGGTACGCTCGCGCAGCTCCTTAACCTGGGCAGCAGAAATCGCCATGGTCGTTCAACCCTCCGTCTGTTCGGCCGCTTCGCCCTCGGCCTCCGGCGCCTGCTCGGCCGCCTCGGAGGCGGGGGCCTCGTTCTCTTCCATCTCCACGAAGTCATCCGCACCGAGATGGGCAGTGGAGCGCCGGCCCTCGTCGATGGCATCGGCGATGGCGGTCACGTACATGCGCACCGCGCGGATGGCGTCGTCGTTGCCCGGGATGACGTAGTCGACCCCCTTGGGCGAGTTGTTGGTATCCACCACGCCGACCACCGGGATACCCAGCTTGTTGGCCTCGTGGATGGCGTTCTTCTCGAAGCCGACATCGACCACGAACAGCGCATCCGGCAGGCCGTTCATGTCCTTGATGCCGCCGAGGCTGCGCTCCAGCTTCTCCATCTCGCGGGTGCGCATCATCGCCTCCTTCTTGCGCATGGCCGCGAAGGTGCCGTCCTCGCTCATGGTCTCAAGGTCCTTGAGGCGGCGGATGGACTGCTTGACCGTCTTGAAGTTGGTCAGCATGCCGCCGAGCCAGCGGTGGTCCACGTAGGGCATGCCGCAGCGCTGCGCCTCGGTGCGGATGATCTCGCGGGCGGAACGCTTGGTGCCGACGAAGAGGATGTTCCCCTTGCGGGCGGCCAGGCTGCCGAGGAAGTTCTGGGCCTCCTTGAGCGCGGGGACCGTCTTCTCGAGATTGATGATGTGGATCTTGTTACGGGCGCCAAAGATGTAGGGCGCCATCTGGGGGTGCCAGTAGCGGGTCTGGTGGCCGAAGTGGACACCGGCCTCCAGCATGTCGCGCATGGAGATGTTGGCCATGTCGGGTGACTCCTGAATTGTCGGGTTGCGCCTCCACGGACCCCGCGCGCCGAACCCCTTGCGGGGCACCCCGACGCGCGTTGCGCGGGTCCGTGTGTGGATTCATCCGGCGGGTATCCCCGCGGATGTCGCCAATGGATATTGAGTTTGCCTTGAAGGCGCGCGGTTTATACCATGAATTGCTTTCCCGGACAAACCGGCCCGCGCGTCATGGCGGGCCTTCAGGAGCCCCATGAGCGTTGATATCAAGACCCCCGAGGCCATCGAGAAGATGCGTGTGGCCGGCCGGCTCGCCGCCGATGTCCTGGTGATGCTGGAGGAGCACGTCCGCCCGGGCGTGACCACCGACGAGCTCGACCGCATCGCCCACGATTACATCGTCAACGAGCAGGATGCCACGCCGGCCCCGCTCAACTACCACGGCTTCCCCAAGTCCATCTGCACCTCCGTGAACCATGTGGTCTGTCACGGGATCCCGGCGGACAAGAAGCTCAAGGACGGTGACATCATCAATATCGACATCACCGTCATCAAGGAGGGCTACCACGGCGACACCAGCAAGATGTTCTTCGTCGGCAAGCCCTCGGTGCAGGCGGAGCGGGTGGTCCGGATCGCCCACGAGTGCCTGGTGACCGGCATCGAGATGGTCGCCCCCGGCGTCCAGCTCGGCGACATCGGCCACGCCATCCAGCGCCACGCCGAGAAGAACCACTGCTCGGTGGTCCGCGAGTACTGCGGCCACGGCATCGGTCGGAACTTCCACGAGGAGCCGCAGGTACTGCACTACGGCGAGCCGGGCACCGGACTGGAACTGACGCCGGGGATGACCTTCACCATCGAGCCCATGATCAACGCCGGCAAGCCCCAGACCCGCGTGCTGGGCGACAAGTGGACGGTGATCACCAAGGATCGCAGCCTCTCCGCCCAGTGGGAGCACACCCTCCTGGTCACCGAGACCGGCCACGAGGTCCTCACCCTCCGGCCGGAGGAAGACCCCATTTGACCGCCACCGACCCCGCCGCTCCCTGGCTGCTGGATACGGCGGCCCTGGACCGGCGCCTGGCGGTCGGCGACGCGCCCCTGCCGGCCTTCCGCGAGGCGCTGGCCGACGCCGATGCCGCCCTGGCCGCGGCCTACGATGCCGGCTGCCCGGTGGCGGAGCTGGTGGCCGGCCGGGCCGGCGTGGTGGATGCCCTCCTGCAGCGGCTCTGGGCGCGCCACCTCCCCGACGGTCCCGCCCTGGTGGCCGTGGGCGGCTACGGCCGCGGCGAACTCCACCCCGGCTCCGACATCGACATCCTCATCCTCATTCCCGAGGGGATGGAGCCGCCTCGCGAGGCGCTGGAGGCCTTCCTCACCCTGCTCTGGGACGTGGGACTGGAGGTGGGCCAGAGCGTGCGCACCGTGGCCGAGTGCGCCCAGGAGGCGCGCGCCGATATCACCGTCGCCACCAACCTCATGGAGGCGCGGCTGCTCGCCGGCGACGGCGCCCTGCTGGAGGCCATGCGGGCGGCCACCGGCCCCGACCGGATCTGGGGCGGGCGCGCCTTCTTCGAGGCCAAGTGGGAGGAGCAGATCGCCCGCCACCGCAAGTACTTCGATGCCGCCTACAACCTGGAGCCCAACATCAAGGAGGGCCCCGGCGGGCTGCGCGACATCCAGATGGTGGGGTGGGTGGCCAAGCGCCACTTCGGCGCCGACAGCCTGGCGGCGCTGGTGGACCACGGCTTCCTTACCGCCGCGGAGCACGCCGAGCTGGTCACCGGCCAGCACTTCCTCTGGCGGGTGCGCTTCGGCCTCCATCTCCTCGCCGGCCGGCGGGAGGATCGACTGCTCTTCGACCACCAGCGCACCCTGGCGGAGCGCTTCGGCTACCGCGACGACGACCGACGACTGGCGGTGGAGCACTTCATGAAGGCCTACTACCGGGCCATCACGGAGCTCTCCCGGCTCAACGAGCTGCTCCTCCAGCTCTTCCAGGAGGAGATCCTGCTGGCCCACGACCCGGCCGAACCCTTCGCCCTCAACGACCGCTTCCAGGCCCGGCGCGGCTTCCTGGAGGTGCGCGACCCCGGCCTCTTCGAGCGGCGCCCCTGCGCCCTGCTGGAGCTCTTCCTGGTCATGGCGCGCAACCCCCGGCTCCAGGGGGTTCGGGCCAATACCATCCGCCTCATCCGCCGCCACCTCCACCTCATCGGCAGCGAATTCCGCAGCGACCCCGAGGCCCGGCGCCTCTTCCTGGACTTCCTGCGCCAGCCCCGCGGCGTGACCCACGAGCTGCGCCGGATGCACCGCCACGGCGTCCTGGGCGCCTACCTCCCGGCCTTCGGCGCCATCGTCGGGCAGATGCAGCACGACCTCTACCACGTCTACACCGTGGACGAGCACACGCTGTTCGTGGTGCGCAATCTGCGCCGGCTGACGGTCCCCGAATTCGCCCACGAGCACCCCCTGGCCTCGGCGCTCATGGGGGAGGTGGAGCGGCCGGAACTGCTCTACATCGCGGCGCTCTTCCACGACATCGCCAAGGGGCGCGGCGGCGACCACTCCGAGCTGGGCGCGGCGGACGCCGCCACCTTCTGCCGCGACCACGGCCTCGCGGAGGCGGATACGGCCCTGGTGGCCTGGCTGGTGGAGAATCACCTGCTCTTCTCCATGACCGCCCAGCGCCAGGACATCAGCGACCCCGAGGTGGTCCACGCCTTCACCGCCCGCATGGGCGACCGCCGCCACCTGGACTACCTCTACCTGCTCACGGTGGCCGATATCCGCGCCACCAGCCCCACGGTCTGGAATTCCTGGAAGGATGCCCTGCTGGCGGAGCTCTACCACGCCGCCCGGGATGCCCTGGCCCGCGGCCCGGGGCAGCGCCTGGCCGCCGGCGAGGTCGCCGACGCCCATCAGGCCGAGGCGCGGCGACTGCTGCGCGACCACGCCATCGACCCCGAGGCCCTGCAGGCGCTCTGGGACAGCCTGGACGGGGAGTACTTCCGCCGCCACAGCCCCGACGAGCTGGTCTGGCACGCCCACGCCGTCCTCACCGCCCCGGCGGACGAGATGCCGCTGATCCGGTTCCGGCAGCAGACGCAGCGCGGCGGTACGGAGCTCTTCATCCACGCCCCGGCGGACGGCACCATCTTCGTGCGCACCGCCTCGGTCCTGGAGCAGCTGGGGCTCAATGTGGCCGATGCCCGGATCTTCACCACCTCGGACGGCCGCGCCCTGAACAGCTTCACCGTCCTCGAGGAGGACGGCGAGCCCATCCACTCCGGGGAACGGCTCACCGAGATCGGGGAAGCGCTGGAGGCCGCCCTCTCCGATCCCGCCCCTCCCCCGGTGGACCAGCGCCGCCCCAGCCGCCGGCAGCGCCACTTCCCGGTGGCTACCCGCGTCCACTTCCACGAGGATCCCGCCCATCGGCGCACCGTCCTCCAGGTGGAGAGCGCCGACCGCCCGGGGCTGCTGGCGGTGCTCGGGGAAGAGCTGCAGGCGGCGGGGGTCCGCATCGCCAGCGCGAAGATCGCGACCTTCGGCGAGCGGGCGGAGGATGTCTTCTTCGTCACCGACGCCGCCGGCCGCCCCCTGCGCGACCCCGACCGGCGCGAGGCGCTGGCCGAGGCCATTCGCGCCGCCCTGGAACGGGAGGTGGAGACCTCCTGACCGGGTTTGGCGTCAGTCGCCGACGCCGTAGCTGTCCCGCAGGGCCTCGTGCTGCTGGCGCAGCGCCGCCAGATCCGCCTCGTCCAGCCCCAGCGCCGTCCGCAGTCGCTCCGGATCATCGGGGATCCGCTCCCGCGGATGGTAGGGCTGGCGCCCCGCCTCCTCGTGGAGGTGGTGGGCCAGGGCGAGGACCGCCAGGTGGTCGTCCACCTCGCGCCCCGCCAGGGGGACCTCTTCCATGTAGGGGAAATCGGTGATGGCGCCGCGGCTGGCGTCGGGCAGCCGTATCTCGTCGATGACCCGGGCCACCAGCTCGTTGTGGGTAACCCCGAAGAAGGCCTTCTCCCGATCCTCCAGGAAGGAGTCCTCGGCCAGCGCCGCCTCCGCCAGCTGAGTGTACTCCTGCGGGAAATTGGTGAGCAGGATGAGGGCCCCCATCTCGTGGAGGAGACCGGTGAGTTCGATGTCCTCCGCCCGGCGGGGCACCGCCATGTCGGCGATGGCGCGCATGACGGCGGCCATGGTGAAGCTGTGGCTCCAGATGGCATTGGCCAGGGGATGATCGCGATAGGCATCGGCGAAGTCGCGCATGCTGGCCACCATCACGGCCAGGCGGACATTGGCCAGCCCCAGGATGCTCACCGCCTGGCGGACGTTGGTGACCTCCACCAGCCGGCGGTACATGGGGGCGTTGGCGTACTTGAGCACCGCCGAGGAGAGCACCGGATCGCGATGGATGGCCTCGGTGACCGAGCGGATGTCCGGCTGCTCCGACTCCAGCAGTGCCAGCACATCCTGGCCCGAGGGCGAGACCCGGGGCATGCGCAGGCTGAGAAACTCGGTATCGGGCGGGGTCATGCTCCCTCCAGCGCGGTGAATTCCAGGGCGTTGCCATCCGGATCGCGGCAGAAGATCGCCGCCCGCCCGGAACGGCTGCGGGTCACGGCGACGCCGGCCGCCTCCAGCCGCTCTGCCAGGGCATCGACCTCGTCCACCGCCAGGGCGATGTGGCGGTCCCGGCCGCCGTGTTCCGGGCGCTCGGCTTCGGCATCCGGGTCCGGCAGGACCATCAGGTGGAGCTGGCGACGCCCCACGGTGAGCCATGCCCCGGGGTAGCCGAGGTCGGGCCGGGCGGGATCCACCGCCAGGCCCAGCAGGTCGCGATAGAAGGCCAGCGACCGCTCCAGGTCGGCCACCAGCACGGCGACGTGGTGGATATCGGTAATGGTCACGGACCCTCCTGCGGTGGCGGTCGGGCGGAGAGCAGGCCGCCGGCCACGATGAGCAGCCCGCCCACCGCCTCGCGCACGCCGATGACCTCGCCGGCGACGAGCGCCGATGATACCGCCCCGGCCACCAGCTCGAACAGGAGGATCACCGACGACTGCTGCACCGGTAACCAGGTCACCCCCACCTGCACGGTCACCGTCATGGTGGTCATCATCAGCGCCCCCACCGCCAGCGCCACCAGCCACGGCTCCACCCCGGACGGCACCCCCTGGCCGCTGGCCCAGGCCGCCCCGGCGGCCAGGAAGGGCGCCCCGGACCACGCCGCCAGGGACTTCACCCGCAACGGGATGGCCTGCGCATGCCGAACCTGGATGTTGGTGGTGGCGAACGCCATACCCGCCAGCAGACCCAGGGCGTCGGCCCGCCCCAGGGGCGCGCCCTCCGCCCCCGGCAGGAGCATGACCACCGCCCCGGCCAGGGCCAGGACAAGGGCCGTCACGGCGGCGGCATTGAGCCGCTCCCCCAGGAAGAGGCGCGCCATGGCCACCGACCAGACCGGCGAGAGATAGAAGAGCAGGAGCACCCGGACCACATGGCCCTCGATCATGCCCAGGCTGAACGCGGTCCCCGAGAGCCCCGAGGTCAGGGCGATCCCCAGCAGGCGCACGGGCCAGCGGCCGGCATCGCGCAGGTGGTGGCGCGCCGCTGTCAGGCCCACGGCGCTCGCGCCGGTGTAGATCGCCGCCACCGCCCAGAGGCCCGGCAGGCCCATGGCGTCCAGCCAGCGCAGGGGGTACCAGAAGACCCCCCAGAGCCCCGCCCCCACCAGCAGCAGCGTGACGCTGGCGAGGTGGCCGGGGCCTTGGGGCGGATCGCCCGGCTGACGTATACTGTCCGTTTGGTCCATCCGATCCATGATACGCCATCCCGCCGGTGACCCCCGACCCATGAATCCCGACCTGCGACGCCTCCAGCCCTACCCCTTCGAGCGCCTGGCCGGCCTGCTCGGCGAACCGGCCCCGGGGGTGGACCCCATTGCGCTGTCCATCGGCGAGCCGCGCCACCCGGCGCCGGACTTCGTGCGCGAGGCGCTCACCGAGGCGCTGGACGGCCTGGCGCGCTACCCCGCCACCCGGGGGGAGCCGGCGCTGCGCGAGGCCATCGCGGCGTGGCTCACCCGGCGCTTCCACCTCCCCGCGGATGCCGTGGACCCGGGGCGCCATACGCTGCCGGTGGCCGGGACGCGGGAGGCGCTCTTCGCCTTTGCCCAGGCCGTGGTGGACCGCAGCCGGGACCCGCTGGTGGTGATGCCCGACCCCTTCTACCAGATCTACGAGGGGGCGGCGCTGCTCGCTGGCGCCGAGCCCCACTACCTGCCCGCCGGCGACGGCCAGCCGGATCTCGATGCCGTCCCCGACGCCGTCTGGGACCGCTGCCAGCTCGTCTACCTCTGCAGCCCCGGCAACCCCACCGGCGCCGTGCTCTCCCGGGAGGCCATGATCGCCCTCATGGAGCGGGCCCAGCGCCACGACTTCCTCATCGCCAGCGACGAGTGCTACTCGGAGATCCACCACCCGGAGAGCGAGCCGCCGGTGGGCCTGCTGGAGGCGGCCGCGGAGGCGGGCAATACCGATTTCCGCCGTTGCGTGGTCTTCCACAGCCTCTCCAAGCGCTCCAACCTGCCGGGGCTGCGCTCCGGCTTCGTCGCCGGCGACGCCGAGGTCCTGCAGCAGTTCCTGCGCTATCGCACCTACCACGGCGCCGGCCTGGGCCCGCCGGTGCAGGCGGCGAGCACCGCCGCCTGGTCCGACGAGGCCCACGTGGGGGAGAACCGCGAGCGCTACCGCGCCAAGTTCGACGCCGTCCTCCCCCTCCTGGAGCCGGTCCTCGACGTCCGGCGCCCGGAGGCCGGCTTCTACCTGTGGCCGCGCACCCCGGTGGACGACGAGACCTTTGCCCGCCGCCTCCACGCCGAGGAGGGGGTGACCGTCCTCCCCGGCCGCTACCTCGGCCGCGAGGTGGCCGGGCACAATCCCGGCGCCAACCGCGTGCGCATGGCGCTGGTGGCCGAAGAGAACGAGTGCATCGAGGCGGCCCATCGCATCCGCCGCTTCGTGGAACGACTCCACGCCGAAGGGGCCGGCCCCGCGGCGTGACCCGAACCCGTATCCTCAACCCCGAACCCCGTCAGGAGCCGAACCCGACATGAGCGATATCCAGCCCGTCATCGAGCAGGCCTTCGAGAAGCGCAGCGAGATCACCCCCCGCCACGTGGACACCCACGTCCGCGACGCCGTGGAGGAGGCCATCGGCCGCCTGGACCGCGGCGAGGCGCGCGTGGCAGAGAAGGTGGACGGCCAGTGGGTGGTCAACGAGTGGCTCAAGAAGGCGGTGCTGCTCTCCTTCCGGATCCACGACAACGACTTCATGAAGGGCGGCTTCACCAACTACTTCGACAAGGTCCCGCCGAAGTACGCCGACCACAACTCCCGCGAGTTCCGCGAGGAGGGGGTCCGCGTGGTGCCGCCGGCCGCCGCCCGGCGCGGCTCCTACCTCGCCCCCGGCGTGGTGCTCATGCCCTCCTACGTGAACATCGGCGCCTGGGTGGGCGCCGGCACCATGGTGGATACCTGGGCCACCGTGGGCTCCTGCGCCCAGATCGGCGAGGGTGTCCACCTCTCCGGCGGCGTCGGCATCGGCGGCGTGCTGGAGCCGCTGCAGGCGGCCCCCACCATCATCGAGGACCACTGCTTCATCGGCGCCCGATCCGAGATCGTCGAGGGAGTCATCGTCGAGGAGGGCTCGGTGATCTCCATGGGGGTCTTCATCGGCCAGAGCACCCCGCTCTACGACCGCGCCAGCGGCGAGATCATCCGCGGCCGGGTGCCCGCCGGCTCCGTGGTGGTGCCCGGCACCCTGCCGGCGAAGGACGGCACCCACAGCCTCTACGCCGCCATCATCGTCAAGCAGGTGGACGAGCAGACCCGCAGCAAGGTCGGCATCAACGAGCTCCTGCGCGAGGCCACCAGCGAATAGGGGCGAGACCGTGTCCGAGACCCTCGACCTGGCCTGCGAGCTCATCCGCCGCCCCTCGGTCACCCCCGACGACGCCGGCTGCCAGGCCCTCATCGGGGCCCGGCTGGCGGCGCTGGGCTTCACCGTGGAGACCCTGGAGGCCGAGGGGGTCACCAACCTCTGGGCCACCCTCGGCGACGCCGGCCCCCTGCTGGTCTTCGCCGGCCACACCGACGTGGTCCCCACCGGCCCGGAGGAGGCGTGGGCCACCCCGCCCTTCGAGCCGGCGGTGGACGCCGACGGCCTCCTCCGCGGCCGGGGGGCGGCGGACATGAAGGGGTCGCTGGCCGCCATGGTCACCGCCTGCGAGGCGCACCTGGCGGCGGGCGGCATCCCGGGCGCCCGCATCGGCTTCCTCCTCACCAGTGACGAGGAGGGGCCGGCGCTCCACGGCACCCGCCACGTGGTGGAGGTCCTGCGCCAGCGGGGCGAGACCATCGACTGGTGCATCGTCGGTGAACCCTCCGCCACCGCGGCGGTGGGGGATACGGTCAAGAACGGCCGGCGCGGCTCCCTCTCGGGCCACCTGGTGGTCCACGGCCGCCAGGGCCACGTCGCCTACCCCCAGCATGCGGTGAACCCGGTCCACCGACTGGCGCCGGCGCTGGCGGAGCTGGCCGGGACCCGCTGGGACGAGGGCAACGACTTCTTCCCCCCGACCACCTTCCAGGTCTCCAACCTCCACGCCGGCACCGGGGCGACCAACGTCATCCCCGGCGATGCGGACGTGCACTTCAACTTCCGCTTCTCCACCGCCTCCACGGCGGCGGAGCTGCAGGAGCGCACCGAGGCCATCCTGGACGCCCACGGCGTGGACTACAGCCTGGACTGGACCCTCTCCGGCGAGCCCTTCCTCACCGAGCCGGGGACGCTGGTGGCGGCGGTGAGGGAGGCGGTGGCGGAGGTGACCGGCGGCGAGCCGGAACTCTCCACCGCCGGCGGCACCTCGGACGGGCGCTTCATCGCCCCCACCGGGGCACAGGTGGTGGAGCTGGGGCCGGTGAATGCCACCATCCACCAGGTGGACGAGCGCGTCGCCGCCGCCGACCTGGACCGTCTCCACGCCATCCATACCGCCCTGCTCCGCCGGCTGGCGCCCGTTACCACCCCCTGATCTCCTCGGCCACACCAAGTAACCCGGGCAGAGAGCCTTCCCGGCGGTAGCTCTGCCTCAGGGCGTGCGCAGCAGGGATGCTGCGCGCGAGCCCTCAGGGGCGGGTTTACGGCGTCCCTGTGACAGAGCTACCGCCGGGAAGGCCCCATCGGGAGCCCGGTCGCCATCCGGACCGGCTCAACCAGCCCCCACCCCGGCCAGCCGCCGCGGCCACAGCAGCCCCAGGGCGACCCCCCGGGCCAGCAGGAAGAGGATCATGGCCGCCCACAGGCCGTGGTTGCCGAAGGCGGGCATGAGCAGCCACCAGGCCGGCAGATAGATCCCGAAGACCACCACGAGCATGGCGTTGCGCAGTTCCCGGGTCCAGGTGGCGCCGATGAAGACCCCGTCGAAGAGGAAGCCGGCCACGGCCACCAGGGGGGCGGCGGCGGCCCAGGGGAGATAGGTGGCGGCCGCCTCCCGGACCTCGGGGATCCCGGTGAGCATCGCGATGAGATACTCCCCGGCGAGGAGATAGGCGGCGGCGAAGCCCGCCGCCAGCCCCACGGACCACTGGGCGGCGGCGGCCACCGCCCGCCGCAGACCGTCGCGGTCTCCGGCCCCCACGGTACGGCCGGTGAGCGCCTCGGTGGCGTGGGCGAAGCCGTCCAGGGCGTAGGCCATCAGGGTCTGGAAGTTCATGAGCACGGCGTTGGCCGCCAGGATCACCTCCCCCTGGGCCGCCCCCTGCCGGGTAAAGAACGCGAAGGCGCCCAGCAGCACCAGGGTGCGGATGAAGAGGTCGCGATTCACCGCCACCATCCGCCGCAGGGCCGCCCCGTCGCCCACGGCCCGCCAGCCCGCCACCGGTCGGGCCAGGCCCCCGGCCCGGGCCACCAGGAACAGCCCAAGGCCGGCGGCGACGTACTCCGCCACCACGGAGGCGGTGGCCACGCCCGCCACCCCCAGTCCGAAGCCCAGCACCAGCACCGCATCCAGGGCGGCATTGAGGCCGTTGACCAGGACCATGAGCAGCAGCGGCACCCGGCCGTTCTCCCGGCCCAGGAACCAGCCGGCCACCACGTAGTGGATCAGCGCCGCCGGCGCCGAGGCGATGCGGATGGCAAAGTAGGTCTCCGCCAGGGGACGGACCTCGGGCCCCGGCGCCAGGAGATCCAGCCCGATCCGGCCCAGGAGCCCCTGCAGGGCGACGAGCCCGCCACCGATGAGGCCGGCCAGGAGCAGGCCGCGCAGCAGCACCAGCTCCACCGCCCCGCCCCCGCCCACCTCCTGGGCGGTGAGGCCGGTGGTCCCCATGCGCAGGAAGCCGAAGCCCCAGTAGAGAAAGCCGAACAGGGTCGCCCCGATGGCCACGGCCCCCAGGGGCTCCGGGTCCTCCAGGTGGCCCACCACGGCGGTATCCACCATGCCCAGGAGGGGCACGGAGAGGTTGGCGAGGATCAGGGGGGCAGCGAGTCGCCGCAGCTGGCGGTGCATGGAGGCCATCGCCCCATTGTGCCAGAGAAGGGGCCGGGGCTTGTCGAAAAAGGGCCGGTCCCGGCGCCAGACGGCACGGGGGGTGGGGTGATGAGTGACGCCGGACCGGCCAAAGGGGGTGGGAAGCTACTCCTCCGCGGCGCCGACGGCGAGGCTGTCGCGATTCTTCTCCAGGGTCGCCGACCCGATGCCGCGGACCTCGGTGAGCTCCCCCACCGACTCGAAGGGGCCATGCTCCTCGCGATACTCGACGATGGCCTCCGCCCGCACCTCACCGACCCCGGTAAGCTCCTCCGCCATGGTCTCGGCATCGGCGCTGTTGAGGTCCACCGCCGCGGCGGGCAGCGCCCAGAGGAGGGCGACGGCGGCTAGCATCAGACGGCGGGGACTGAGAATGGCTCCTGACATGGTGACCTCCTGTACTGTTCATCCATGAATCCCCTCCCTGGGGGCGGGAACCATCCCAACACAACCGGACCGGCCACTGGAAGAGACCGCTATGGCGGAATTTCCTGAAATCCCTGTCAGTCCATTCCGATCAGAGCCCGCCCACCTCCGCCTCCAGCGCGCGCAGGGCGGCCGCCGGGTCCGCGGCACCGGTTACCGGCCGCCCCACCACCAGGTGGTCCGCCCCCGCACGCCGTGCCTCGGCCGGCGTCACCACCCGGCGCTGGTCGTCGCCCGTGGCATCGGCGGGCCGGATCCCCGGTGTCACCAGGCAGGGCTCGACCCCGAAGGCGCAGCGCAGGTCGGTCACCTCCCGGGCGGAGCAGACCAGCCCGTCCGCCCCGGACTCCAGGGCAAGGTGGCCCAGGCGCAGGACGTTCTCCCGGGGGGTGCCGGCGAGCCCGATCTCGCGCAGGTCCTCGCCCTCCATGCTGGTCAGGACGGTCACGGCGGTAAGCAGCGGCGGTCGCCGGGCGCCGGCCAGGGCCTCGGCGGCCGCCTCCACCATCCGCCGCCCGCCCAGGGCATGGACGTTCACCATCCAGACCCCCAGGTCGGCGGCGGCCCGGCAGGCACCGGCGACGGTAGCGGGGATGTCGTGGTACTTGAGGTCCAGGAAGACCTCGAAGCCGAGCCCGGTGAGCTCCTCCACCACCGCGGGCCCGCCGCGGGTGAAGAGCTCCTTGCCCACCTTGACCCGGCAGACGGCGGGGTCGAGCTGCCGTGCGAGATCCAGCGCCTGCGCGGACACCGGAAAGTCCAGGGCGATAATCACGGGGATACGGGGCTCTGGCATGGGGCCTCCTCAGGCGGCGGCCTCGGCGCCGGGCTTGACGGTGGTCCAGTGCTTGCAGGAGGGGCACTGCCAGTGCAGGACCCGCCCCCGGAAGCCGCAGTGGGTACACTGATAGAGGGGCTGATCGGCCACCATCCGCTCCAGGATGGTATGGACGGGCTCCAGGTCCCGCTGCTCGCCGGGCTCGGCGCGCTGCCGGGTCAGGGCGACGTACCGCTCCAGGCCGCGCAGGGAGGGGCGCTCCGTGAGGCGGTTGCGCAGGAAGAGCGCCGCCTGGTCCGGCCCCTGCTGGCGCTCCATGAGGTCCACCATGGCCAGCAACGGGGTGCTCTGCCCCTGCCCCTCGTCGAGCTCCCGCAGCCAGTGGAGGATCTCCAGGGGCCGGCCCATCGCCTCATAGGCACGACGCAGCCTCGGCAGCGCCTCCGCCAGGAAGTCGGGATCCTGGTCCGCCACCCGCCGTCCCGCCTTGATGGCCGAGCGCCAGGCCTCCGCCGCCAGCGCCATGTCCGTCTCGATGAGACTGGCGCGGACACAGTGGCGATCGAACCCCAGGGCCTGGCGCAGGTGCCGCTCCGCCTCACGCCCCCGGCCGGCGGCGCGGTCGAGTTCAGCCAGCTCGCAGTGGTACTGGGCCACTACCGGCCCGAGATCGCTCTCACCGGCATTCATCAGCTTGCGCGCCGCCCGGATGGCGTTGTCCCACTCCTTTTCCTGCTCGTAGATGGCGCGCAACTGGCGCAGGGCCGCCAGGGACCAGTCGCCCCGTTCGACGAGTTCGCCGAAGAGCTCCTCGGCGCGGTCGAAGAGGCCGGCCCGCATGTGGTCGAGACCCAGCTCGTAGAGCGCCTGCTCGCGCTGGGGCCGCGTCAGGGTAGGCCGGGCGATGAGGTTCTGGTGGATCCGGATGGCCCGGTCCACCTCGCCGCGCCGGCGGAAGAGGCTGCCCAGGGCGAGGTGGAGCTCCACCGTCTCGGAGTCCACCTCCAGCATCCGGGTGAAGAGGTCGATGGCCTTGTCGGTCCGATCCTCCAGGAGGTAGCTCAGCCCCCGCAGATACTCCGGGTTGACCCCGGGGGGACAGTCCTCGCGCTCCGCACCTCCCCCCCGGCGGCCGATGAACCAGCCCGAGAGGGCCGCCAGCGGGAGCAGGAGGAAGAGGACGGCCAGGGGCAGATCCATACTCAGGCTGAGTCTTTCAGGGGCATGGAGCGGAGGTTCTCCACCTCCTTGCGACTGGTGTCCACCTCCCGGCGCAGGGCGCGCAGGCGCCGGCGCAGGCGCCAGACCCAGCCCAGACTGGCCAGTACGCCCACCACCACGCCGACGATAAGGGTGGCCACCAGGGCCACCGCCAGAGGCATCTCCTGCTCGCCGAAGAAGTAGTCGACCGTGATGCTGTCAACGTTCTGCACCACAAAGGCGAGCACGAGCAGGGCCACGACGAGCAGGAACACGAATCCGATGACCCGCTTGGTATTGCGCATATTCGAGGGTTCCGATGGGGATTGGGATCCCGTGAATCTACTGCATTCAGCGGCCCGGTAACAACCGTGGAATCACGCGCACCCCGGGCGTCCCCTTGCCGAACGGGGTTATAATGGCCGTTTTCCAGACAATCCAGACGGGCCGACCATGTCCGAGAGCCAGCCCCGCCGCCCGGCGGACCCCGCCCGCGAGGTACAGCGCCTGGATGCCATCCTGCGGGCCGCGGGGGATGCCATCATCACCGCCGATGCCGACGGGATCATCCACGATTTCAATCCGGCCGCGGAGGCGATGTTCGGCTATTCCGCCGAGCAGATGCACGGCACCAAGCTCAATCACCTCATGCCGGAGCCCCACGCGTCCCGCCACGATGACTACCTGCGGCACTACGAGGAGACCGGGGAGGCGAAGGTCATCGGCATCGGCCGGGAGCTGGAGGCGGTCCGCGCCGACGGCAGCCGCTTCCCCATCGAGCTCAATGTCACCGACACCGGGCTGAAGGACCCGCGGCTCTTCATCGGCGTGATCCGCGACATCAGCGAGCGCCGCCAGCGGGAGGCGGAGCGGCTGCACTTCTACGCCAACTTCGACGCCCTTACCGGCCTCCCCAACCGCGACCACGCCCTGGAACTCCTGGAGGAGATCATCCGCGAGTGCCCCGACCACCGGCAGGTCGCCCTCATGGAGATCCGGCTGCGCAGCTTCCGCCACATCGGCCCCACCTACGGCCAGCGGACCGCCGAGCAGGTCCTGCGCCAGGTGGCCAACCGCCTGCGGGACCTCTTCCGGGATGATGTCAGCATCCGGGCGCGGCTGGAGGGCTCGCGCTTCCTCATCGGGCTCGAGCACGACCGCGTGAGCCCCCTGGAGGAGCGCCTGCAGACCATCATGGACCGGTTGAGCGAGCCCTACCGGGCCGACGGTCACGAGTTCCGGCTTCGCCCCCGCATCGGCGTCGCCGAGTGCGGTCGCGACGGCACCTCCCCCGCCGACCTGTTGCGCCAGACCGAGATCGCCCTGGCACGGGTATCGGATTCGGCAGACATCCCCTACGCCTTCGCCGACCCGGCGACGGACCGGGCGCTACGCCATCGCCTGGATCTGGAGACGGAGCTCCACCGCGCGGTGAGCGACGACGAGTTCTTCCTGGACTACCAGCCCCAGTTCCGCCTCAGCGACGGCCGCATGACCGGGGTCGAGGCGCTGCTGCGCTGGCACCACCCGGAGCGGGGGGTGGTCTCCCCGGCCGAGTTCATCCCCCTGCTGGAGGATACCGGCCTGATCCTGGAGGTAGGCCGCTGGATCCTGGACACCGCCGCTGCCCAGGCCAAGGCCTGGAACGCCTCGGGCCTGCCGCGGCTGCGGATGGCGGTCAACCTCAGCCCGCTGCAGGTCCGCGGCGGCCGGCTGCTGGCCGATATCATGCAGACCCTGGCCCGCACCCGCCTGCCGGAGGAGCAGCTGGAGCTGGAGATCACCGAGAGCCTGCTCATCGAGGACCTGGAAGGGACGCGGCGGATCCTCAACATCCTCCAGGGGATGGGGATACGGCTCGCCCTGGACGACTTCGGCAGCGGCTTCAGCGCCCTCTCCTACCTCCACGCCTTCCCCTTCCACACCCTCAAGGTGGACCGCACCTTCATCCAGGCCATTGGCCAGTCGGACCGCTCCCAGGGCCTGCTGCGCAGCATCATCGAGATGGGCCAGAACCTGCGCATGGACGTGGTCGCCGAGGGCATCGAGACCGAGGCCCAGGCGGCCTACCTCCGCGCCCACGGCTGCGAGATCGGCCAGGGCTTCGGGCTGGCCCGCCCCGGGCCGCCGGAGGAGGTCGCCGCGCTGGTCACCGGCTGACGCCCTTCCGGAACGTTCCTAGCCCCAACGAAGAGAGGGGCGGACGGCCCCTCGGCCATCCGCCCCTCTCTTCGGGAACCCGTGCGGGTCCGCCGGCTAATCGTCCCGGGAGGCCGCGTTGTCCACGCGCTCGCGCAGCTGCTTGCCCGGCTTGAAGTGGGGGACGTACTTCGCCCCCAGCGCCACCGGCTCCCCCGTCTTGGGGTTGCGCCCTGTGCGAGGCGGCCGGTAGTGGAGGGAGAAGCTGCCAAAGCCCCGGATCTCGATGCGCTCGCCGTTGGCCAGACTCCCGGCCATCTGGTCGAGGAGGGTCTTCACCGCCAGCTCCACATCCTTGTAGGGGAGCTGATTCTGACTGCGGGCGAGGCGCTCGATGAGTTCCGACTTGGTCATGACCCGTTCCCTGCCGCGTTACAAAGCCGGCCGCCCCCGAGAGGGCGGCCCCCGGTTCCGGTGGCCCGGACTAGTCCTCTTCCTTGCCCTCTTCCATCTGCTGCTTGAGCAGATCGCCGAGGTTGGTGGTGGCCTCGCCGGTGGCGCCGTAGTCCTTCACCGCCTGGTCGTGGTCCTTGGACTCCAGGGCCTTCACCGAGAGGTTCACGGTGCCGTTCTTGCGGTCGACGCCGACGTAGGCGGCCTCCACCTCCTGACCCTCGGAGAGCACGGTCCGGGCATCCTCCACCCGGTCCATGGAGAGCTCGGAGGCACGGAGGTAACCGGTGACCTCGTCGCCGAGGTCCACGGTTGCGCCCTTGGCATCCACCTCGGTGATGGTCCCGGTGACCTTCTCGCCCTTGCTGTGGGCGGATACGAAGGCGGAGACCGGGTCCTGCTCCATCGCCTTGATGGACAGGGAGATCCGCTCGCGCTCGGTGTCCACCGACTGGACCACCGCCTCGACCTCGTCGCCCTTCTTGAAGTTGCGGATGGCCTCCTCGCCCTCCTCGTTCCAGGAGATGTCGGAGAGGTGGACCAGGCCGTCGATGCCGCCGTCCAGGCCGACGAAGATGCCGAAGTCGGTGATGGACTTGATCCGGCCGGTAACGCGGTCGCCGCGATTGTGCGTGGCGGCGAACTCCTCCCAGGGGTTGTTGATGCACTGCTTGATACCCAGGGAGATCCGGCGGCGCTCCTCGTCGATATCGAGGACCATCACCTCCACCTCGTCGCCCACCTGGACGACCTTGGAGGGGTGGATGTTCTTGTTGGTCCAGTCCATCTCGGAGACGTGGACCAGGCCCTCGACGCCCTCCTCGATCTCCACGAAGGCGCCGTAGTCGGCCAGGTTGGTCACCTTGCCGAACAGGCGGGTCCCCACCGGGTAGCGGCGGGCGATGTTCTCCCACGGGTCGGCACCGAGCTGCTTGAGGCCCAGGGAGACGCGCTGGCGCTCGCGGTCGAACTTGAGGACCTTGACCTCGATCTCGTCGCCGACGTTGACCACCTCGGAGGGGTGCTTGACCCGCTTCCAGGCCATGTCGGTGATGTGCAGCAGGCCGTCCACGCCGCCGAGGTCGACGAAGGCGCCGTACTCGGTGAGGTTCTTGACGATGCCCTTGAGCTGCGCGCCCTCCTGGAGGTTCTCCAGCAGCGCCTCGCGCTCCTCGGAGTGCTCCTCCTCGACCACGGCGCGGCGGGAGACCACGACGTTGTTGCGGCGGCGGTCGAGCTTGATGACCTTGAACTCCAGGTCCTTGCCCTCGAGGTAGGTGGCGTCGCGCACGGGGCGCACGTCCACCAGCGAGCCCGGCAGGAAGGCGCGGAGCTCGCCCACGTCCACGGTGAAGCCGCCCTTGACCTTGTCCACGATCTGGCCGGTCACCGTCTCGTCGGCCTCGGAGGCCTTCTCCAGGCGGGTCCAGGCGGCGGCGCGCTTCGCCTTCTCCCGGGAGAGCCGCGTCTCGCCGCTGCCGTCTTCCACGGCATCCAGCGCCACGTCGACGGTGTCGCCCTCCTGGACCTGGATCTCCCCGTTCTCGTCCTTGAACTGCTCGACGGGGATGATGCCCTCGGACTTCAGGCCCGCGTTGACGACGACGTAGTCGGGGCGGACTTCGAGGACCTCCGCCTCAATGATGGCGCCGGGGCGCATCTGGGTATTCTGCAGGCTCTCCTCGAAGAGTTCGGCAAAGCTTTCGCTCATGTTGTCTGGTCTCTCCGCCGGCAACGCCGGCCTTGTCGTTGCGACCGCGACCGGCGTACCGGGCACGGGTTGGTGGACCCGGCTCCGCCCCCACGGGCGGAGCCACCTCGAACACGGATTCGCCCCGGGGGACGAACCCGTCTGAAAAACTAGCCCGCGTCCCCCGCCACCGCACCGGCCGGGAGGCCGAGGTGCTGCCGGCAGAGGTCGTCGACCCGGGTGAGGACCGCCGGGATGTCCATGTCGGTGGTATCCACCACCACGGCATCCTCGGCCGGTCTCAGCGGGGAGGCGCTACGCTCGGAATCGCGTCGATCCCGCTCGCGGATCTCCTCAGCAAGGCTGGCAAGCGTAACATCCAACCCCTTGTCGCTCAACTGGTTATACCGGCGCCGCGCGCGCTCCTCCGCGGAGGCGGTGAGGAAGAGCTTCAGGGGGGCCTCGGGGAAGACCGTGGTCCCCATGTCCCGGCCATCGGCGACCAGCCCGGGAGGCTGGCGGAAGTCGCGCTGGCGGCCCAGCAGGGCCTCGCGCACCGCCGGCAGTGCCGCCACCCGCGAGGCGCCGGCGCCCACCGCCTCCGTCCGGATGGCGCCGGTGACCTCCTCCCCCTCGAGGAAGACGCGCGCCTCCTCCTCGTCCTCCTCCGGGGCGACGAAGCGCACGTCCAGGTGGCCGGCCAGCGGCACCAGGGCCGACTCGTCATCCAGGTCGATGCCGTGCCAGTCCGCGGCCAGGGCCACCAGCCGATAGAGGGCGCCGCTGTCCAGGAAGTGCCACCCCAGCCGGTGCGCCAGCGCCTGGGCGATGGTGCCCTTGCCGGCGCCGCCGGGGCCGTCCACGGTGATCACGGGGATGGGTTCGGTACGGGGCATCCGGGGCTCCTCGTCGTCACTGCCCATCGGCCTCCCCCACCGCCAGGCCCACCGCCCGGGCGGCCGCGGCGAAGTCGGGGAAGGAGGTCTCGATGTTGTCGCAATCGGTAATGGTCACCGGGGCGCCGGCGACGACCCCGGCGACGGCGAAAGCCATGGCGATGCGGTGGTCGCCGTGGCTGGCCACGCGCCCGCCGCCCAGCGGGCCGCCGGTGATGGTGACCCCGTCCTCGGCCGGCTGCGCCGCCACGCCCAGGGTAGTGAGGCCGTCGGCCATGACCTGGATGCGGTCGCTCTCCTTGACCCGCAGCTCCCGGGCGCCGGTGAGCCGGGTGGTGCCGCGGGCGGCGGCGGCGGCGATGAAGAGGACCGGGAACTCGTCGATGGCCAGCGGCACCAGCGCCTCGGGGATATCGATGCCGTGGAGCTCGGCGGCGCGCACCCGCAGGTCGGCCACCGGCTCGCCGCCCACCTCGCGGGGGTTCTCCTCGCGGATGTCGGCGCCCATGAGGCGCAGGATCTCGATGACCCCCGTGCGGGTGGGATTCACGCCCACATGCTCCAGGACCAGCTCGGAGCCGGGGAGGATGCTCGCCGCCACCAGGAAGAAGGCCGCCGAGGAGATATCGGCGGGGACATCCACCTCGGCGGCGGTCAGCCGCCCGCCACCGGTAACCGCCGCCCACCCCTCGCCGCGCTCCACGGGGTAGCCGAAGCCGGCGAGCATGCGCTCGGTATGGTCCCGGGTCGGCGCCGGCTCGGCGACGCGGGTGGTCCCCTCGGCGTAGAGGCCGGCCAGCAGCAGCGCCGACTTCACCTGGGCGGAGGCCACCGGCAGCTCGTAGTCGATGGCGGTGAGCGCCTGCCCGCCCCGGATGGTCAGCGGCGGCGTCCCCTCGGCACCGGTCTCGATGACCGCCCCCATGCTCGCCAGCGGCTCCGTGACCCGGCGCATGGGGCGGCGGGTCAGGGAGTCGTCCCCGGTCAGGGTGGTGTCGAAGGGCTGGGCCGCCAGCAGGCCGGCGAGCAGCCGCATGGAGGTCCCGGAGTTTCCCAGGTCCAGGGGCCGGTCGGCGGCGCGCAGGCCGTCGCGCCCGACGCCGTGGACCACCACCCGATGGTTCTCGTCGGGCCCCTCCACCGCCACGCCCAGGGCGCGGAAGGCGGCGATGGTGGCGCGGTTGTCCGCCCCGCCCAGGAAGCCGTCCACCACGGTGGTGCCATCGGCGATGGCACCCAGCATCACCGCCCGGTGGGAGATGGACTTGTCGCCGGGCACGCGCAGGGTCCCGCTCAGCGCACCGCCCGGTCGAGCGACCAGGGTGCGTCCGCCGGTCGTCATGATTCGTTCCCCTCGGTAAAGCGGTCCCGCGCGGCCTTGGCGCGGCGGAAGACCGTCAGCAGATAATCACTATCCCCCTCGGCCACCGCCGTCTCCAGCCGCTGGAGCTCGGCGCGGAAACTGGCCAGCGCCGGCAGCAGGGCCTCCCGGTTGGCGCGGCAGATGTCGTGCCACATGACCGGGTCGCTGGAGGCAATCCGGGTGAAGTCGCGAAAGCCCCCGGCGGCGAAGTCGAAGACCTCGTCATTGTCGTCACGCCGGGCGAGGGAGTCCACCAGGGCGTAGGCGAGCAGATGGGGGAGATGGCTGGTGGCGGCCAGGACCTCGTCGTGGTGCTCTGCCGCCATCTCCACCACCTCGGCCCCCACGGACTCCCAGAGGGCGCGGGCGGCGGCCACGGCCCCGCTCCCGCTCTCCGCCGTGGGCGTCAGGATCACCCGGCGGCCTCGAAAGAGGCGGGGATCCGCCGCCGCCGGCCCGCTGGCCTCGGTACCGGCGATGGGGTGGGCCGGGACGAACCCCTCGGGCAGCGCCCCGAAGACCGTCCGGGCAGCGGCGATGACGCTGCCCTTGGTGCTGCCCATGTCGGTGAGGAGGACCCCGGCGGGGAGGTGGGACGCGAGGCGGGTAAAGACCGCCTCGGCGGCGCCCACCGGCGTGGCCACCACCACGGCATCGGCACCGGCCAGGGCGGTGGCGGGGTCGGTCTCCTCGCGATCCACCAGCCCCAGCTCGCGGGCCGCAGACAGCTCCCCCGGCTCCCGGGCGAGACCGACGACCTCCCCCACGGCACCGGCCCGCTTGAGGGCCGCCGCCAGGGATCCACCCATGAGACCCACCCCGACGAGGACCAGCCGCGCCAGATGCATCAGCGCCGCCCCGTCTCCGCCAGGGCCCGGTCCAGGGCGGCCAGCAGGCGCTCGTTGTCGGCCGCCCGGCCGACGGTGGCGCGCAGGTGCCGGGGCAGGCCGTACTCGCCCATGGGGCGCAGGATGACCCCCTGGCGCAGCAGCGCCTCGTGGACCTCGCCGGCGTCGCCGCCGGTGTCGAAGGTGAGGAAGTTGCCCACCGAGGGGATCCAGTCCAGGCCCCGCTCGCGCAGGCCGGCCTCCAGCTGCGCCATGCCCTCCCGGTTCACCGCCAGGCTGGTCGCCAGATGGTCGTCGTCGTCCATGGCCGCCAGGGCCGCGGCCTGGGCGGGGGCGTTGACGTTGAAGGGCGGGCGGACGCGGTTGAGCAGGTCCGCCACCGCGGCCGAGGAGAGCCCGTACCCCGCCCGCAGGCCGGCGAGCCCGTGGAGCTTGGAGAAGGTCCGGGTCACCAGGAGGTTGGGGAAGTCGTCCAGCCAGGCGCTGGCATCCGGATAATCGGGGTCCAGGTCCCGGGCGTACTCGAAGTAGGCCTCGTCCACCACCGCCAGCGTGTCGTCCGGGACCTGTCCCAGGAAGGCGCGCAGCTCCCCCGCCCCGACCCGCGTCCCGGTGGGGTTGTTGGGATTGGCCACGAAGACCACCCGAGTGCGCTCGGTGATGGCCGCCGCCATGGCCTCCAGGTCGTGGCCATAGCCGGCGGTGGCCGGGACCTCCACCCCGCGGGCCCCGGCCGCCTGGGTGAGCAGCGGATAGAGGGCGAAGGCGTGGGCGGAGTAGACCACCTCGTCGCCGGGGGTGACGAAGACCTCCACGGCGAAGGCCAGGGGGTCGCTGGAGCCGTTGCCCAGGGTGACCTGCTCCGGGGCGACGCCGTGGTGGTCGGCGATCCGGCGACGCAGGGCGAAGCCGCCCCCGTCCGGATAGACCCCGGCCTCGTCCAGGGCCGCCGCGGCCGCCTCGCGCGCCCGGGGGCTGGCCCCCAGGGGGTTCTCGTTGGAGGCGAGCTTGATGGCGTCGCTGACGCCGTACTCGCGCTGGAGCTCGGCCACCGGCTTGCCCGGCTTGTAGGGGGCCAGGCCGCGCACACCGGCGGCAGCCCGTTCACAGATGTCGCTCATGGTCTTCTCAGGTCGCCGCTCGGGGATAGGAGCCCAGGATCCGGTAGAAGGAGGCCTCCGCCTCCAGCTCGGCCAGGGCGGCTGCCACAGCCGGGTCCTGCCGGTGGCCCTCGATATCCAGGAAGAAGAGGTACTCCCACACCGCCTGCCGGGAGGGCCGCGACTCCACCCGCGTGAGATTGAGGCCGTGGGCCGCCACGGGGGCGAGCAGGGCCTGAAGGGTCCCCGAGCGGTTGCGCCCGGAGACCACCAGGGTGGTCTTGTCCTGGCCGCTGGGGCCCGCCTCTTCCGGCCCGATGACCAGGAAGCGGGTGGTATTGTCCGGCTCGTCCTCGATATTGGCCGCGAGGATGGCCAGGTCGTGGTGGTCGGCGGCGGCCGCCGCCGCGATGGCCGCCGCCCCCGCCTCCCCCGCGGCGAGCCGGGCTGCCTCGGCGTTGCTGGACACGGCCACCCGCTCCGCCTCCGGGAGATGGGCATCCAGCCACTCCCGGCACTGGGCCAGGGACTGCTGGTGGCTGTAGACCCGCCGGACCGCCGCCAGCTCGCCCCCGGGCCGGGCCATGAGCTGCTGGTGGATGCGCAGCACCACCTCGCCACAGATGGCCAGGGGGGAGCGGACGAAGCGATCCAGGGTGTGGGTCACCACCCCCTCGGTGGAGTTCTCCACCGGGACCACCCCGTAGTGGGCGGTCCCCGCCTCCACCTCGCGGAAGACCTCGCCGATGGCCCCCATGGGGGCGCGCGCCACCGACTGGCCGAAGTGGCGATCCAGGGCGGCCTCGGTGAAGGTCCCCTCGGGCCCCAGGAAGGCGACGGTGAGCGGCCGCTCCAGGGCCAGGCAGGCGGACATGATCTCGCGGAAGAGCCGGACCACCTCGTCGTCCGGCAACGGGCCCTCGTTGCGCTCGCGCACAGTGCGCAGGACCTGCGCCTCCCGCTCGGGGCGGTAGAAGCCGGCCTCGTTGACGCCCTCGGCCCGCTTGATCTCCGCGATCTCGCCGGCCAGCCGCGCCCGCTCGTTGAGCAGGGCCTGGAGCTCGGCGTCGATGGCGTCGATGCGCTGGCGCCGCCCCTCGAGGTTCCCGTTGTCCTCGGCCATTGCCTAGAGGATGCGCACCGAGAGCACGCCCGGGGTCTCGCGGATGGCCTCCAGCGCCGAATCCGGCACCGGCTGGTCCACGTCCACCAGGGTATAGGCGAGATCGCCCCGGGACTTGTTGATCATGTCGATGATGTTGAGGCCCGCGTCGGCGAAGTCGGTGGAGACCTGGCCCAGGATGTTGGGCACGTTGCTGTTGACCACCGCCACCCGGTAGGCCCCCTCCACGCGCTCCATGACCGTCTCGGGGAAGTTCACGGAGTTACGGACATTGCCGTCCTCCAGGTAGTCCCGGACCTCGTCGGCGACCATCATGGCGGAGTTGTCCTCCGCCTCCCCGGTGGAGGCACCCAGGTGGGGCAGCGCCACCACCTTGGGGTGGTGGCGGTTGGTCTCGCTGGGGAAGTCGCAGAGGTAGGCGCCCAGGTGGCCGCTGTCCAGCGCCTCCATGACGGCGTGGTCGTCCACGATCCCGTGGCGGGCGAAGTTCAGGACCACCGCTCCCCTGGGCAGGGTCTTCACCCGCTCGGCATTGAGGATGTGGCGGGTGGCGTCCACCAGCGGCACGTGGAAGGTGACGAACTCCGACTTGGCGAAGAGGGCGTCCACGTTGGGGGCCCGCTCCACCTCGGCGGAGAGCTGCCACGCCCCCTCCACGGTGATGCCCGGGTCGTAACCGATGACGCGCATGCCCAGGGCCAGGGCGGCATCGGCGATGGCGCGGCCGATGGCGCCGAGACCGACAACGCCCAGGGTCCGACCCGGGAGCTCGAAGCCGGCGAACTGTTTCTTGCCGTCCTCCACCGCCTTCGTGAGGGACTCGCCGCTCTCCTGGAGGTTGCGGGTGTATTCCCAGGCCTGGGGGATGTTCCGCGCCCCCATGAGCATCGCCGCCAGCACCAGCTCCTTCACCGCATTGGCGTTGGCGCCGGGGGCGTTGAAGACCGGGACGCCGCGCTGACTCATGGCGTCCACCGGGATGTTGTTGACCCCGGCACCGGCACGACCGATGGCCTTCACCGTTTCCGGGATCTCCATCTCGTGCATGTTGGCCGAACGGACCAGCACGGCGTCCGGCCGATTGATCTCCGAGGCCACCTCGTACTGGTCCCGGGGCAGGCGCTCCAGGCCCCGGGGCGAGATGTTGTTGAGGGTACGAATCTGGAACATGTCGTTACGCTCCCGGGCTGTGCCCTAGCCGCGCCGCTGTTCGAAGTCGGCCATGAAGTCGATGAGGGCGTCGACGCCCTCCTCCGGCATGGCGTTGTAGATGCTCGCCCGCATGCCGCCCACGGAGCGGTGCCCTTTGAGGGTGGAGAGTCCCTGCTTCGCCGCCTCCTCCAGGAAGAGGTTGTCCAGGTCCGGGTTATTCAGCAGGAAGGGGACGTTCATCCAGGAGCGGGCGTGGGGCGCCACGGGGTTGGAGTAGATCCCGGAGTCGTCGATGGCGGCGTAGAGCTTCTCCGCCTTGCGGCGGTTGATGGCGGCCATGCCCTCCAGACCGCCCTGCTCCTTGAGCCACTCGAAGACCAGCCCCGCCAGGTACCACGCGTAGGTCGGCGGGGTGTTGTACATGGAGTCCGCCTCCACCTGGGTCTTCCAGTCCAGCAGGATCGGCGTCTCCTCCCGGGCCCTGCCCACCAGGTCCTCGCGCACGATGACCACGGTGAGGCCGGCGGGGCCGATGTTCTTCTGCGCCCCGGCGTAGATGACGCCGTACCGGCTCACGTCGATGGGCTGGGAGAGGATGGTCGACGACATGTCCGCCACCAGCGGGACATCGCCGGTATCCGGGATGTAGTCGAAGGCCAGCCCCTGGATGGTCTCGTTGGGGGTGTAGTGGACGTAGGCCGCCTCCGGGTCCAGGTCCAGCTCCGCCTGGGTGGGCACGTTGGTGCCGTCGGTGGTGCCGGCGTCGCGCACGCTGGTGTAGCGCTTGGCCTCGGCCACCGCCTTCTTGGACCAGGAGCCGGTGTTGATGTAGTCCACCTTCTGGCCCGACGACGCCAGGTTCAGCGGCACCGCCGAGAACTGCTGGCTGGCCCCGCCCTGGAGGAAGAGCACCTTGTAGTTGCTCGGGATCCCCATGAGTTCGCGCAGGTCGGCCTCGGCCTTCTCCGCGATGGCCATGAAGTCCTTGCCGCGGTGACTCATCTCCATCACCGACATGCCGGCGTTGCCGTACTCGACCAGCTCCTTCTGGGCGCGCTTGAGGACGGGCTCCGGCAGGACCGCCGGGCCGGCGCTGAAGTTGTAGACTCGTGCCATGGTTAGGGCTCCTGAAAGGTCTTAGGTTTCGTCGTCCTCGGCGGCCTCGCCCTCGGCATCGGCGTCGGCCTCTTCGACCCGCTCGATACCGACCAGGCGCTCTCCGGCCCCGAGGCTGATGAGCTTGACCCCCTGGGTGTTGCGCGACAGCGTGCTGACCTCCGCCACCGCCGTGCGCACCAGGGTGCCGCGGTCGCTGATGAGCATGATCTCGTCCTCCTCGCCGACGCTCTCGGCGCCGACCAGGGGGCCGGTGCGCTCGGTGACCTGCTGGGCGATGACGCCCTGCCCGCCGCGGCCGCGCCGCGGGAACTCCGCCAGCGGCGTGCGCTTGCCGAAGCCGTGCTCGGTCACCGTGAGCAGGCAGCCGGCGTCGTCGGCGATCTGCAGGGCGATGATGCGCTGCTCGCCGGCCAGGCGCATGCCCCGCACGCCGGCGGCGGTCCGCCCCATGGCCCGGACCTCGCCCTCGGGGAAGCGAATGGCCTTGCCGGCGCTGTTGAACAGCAGGATGTCCCGGGCGCCATTGGTGAGGCCGACCCCCACCAGGGAGTCGCCGTCGCGCAGGTCCAGGGCGATGATGCCGCTGGAGCGCGGGCGGGAGAAGTCGGTCAGCGGCGTCTTCTTCACCGTCCCGTTGGCGGTGGCGAAGAAGAGGTACCACCCCTCGGCGAACTCGCGGATGGGCAGCACGGTCTGGATGTACTCGTCCTCCTCCAGGGGCAGGAGGTTGACGATGGGCTTGCCCCGCGCTCCGCGGCCGGCCTGGGGCAGCTCGTAGACCCGCATCCAGTAGGCCTTGCCGCGGCTGGAGAAGCACAGCAGCGTGTCGTGGGTATTGGCCACGAAGAGCTGGTCGATGAAGTCCTCCTCCTTGAAGGAGGTCGCCGACTTGCCCTTGCCGCCGCGGCGCTGGGCGCGGTAGCCGGACAGCGGCTGGGACTTGGCATAGCCCTCGTGGGAGAGGGTGACCACCATCTCCTCGGGGGTGATGAGGTCCTCCAGGGAGAGATCCTCGTAGGCCTCCTGGATCCGGGTGCGGCGCTTGTCGGCGTAGCGGTCGCGCAGTTCCGTGAGTTCGTCCCGGATCACCTCCATGAGGCGGCCGGGCTGTTCCAGGATGGCCAGCAGGTCGGCGATGGTGGTGAGGATCTCCTCGTACTCGCCGGTGATCTTGTCCTGCTCCAGCCCGGTGAGCCGGTGCAGGCGCATGTCCAGGATGGCCTGGGCCTGGGTGGGCGAGAGGCGGTAGCCGCCCTCCACCAGGCCGAAGCCCTCCGGCAGCCCCTCGGGCCGGGAGGCGTGGGCGCCGGAGCGCTCCAGCATGTCGGAGACCACGCCGGGGGCCCAGAGCTCGGCCAGCAGGCTCTCCTTGGCCTCCGCCGGGTTGGGGGCGGCCTTGATGCGCTCGATGACCGGGTCGATGTTGGCCAGCGCCACCGCCAGCCCCTCGAGGACGTGGGCGCGGTCGCGCGCCTTGCGCAGCTCGTAGACGGTGCGCCGGGTGACCACCTCGCGCCGGTGGCGCAGGAAGGCCTCCAGCACCTGCTTGAGGTTGAGCACCCGGGGCTCGCCCTCCACCAGCGCCACCATGTTGATGCCGAAGACCGACTGCATGGCGGTGTGCTGGTAGAGATTGTTGAGGACGACGTCGCCGGAGGCGTCGCGCTTGATCTCGATGACCACGCGCAGCCCCTCCTTGTCGGATTCGTCGCGCAGCTCGCTGATCCCCTCCAGGCGGCGCTCCTTGACCAGCTCGGCCATCTTCTCGATGAGCCGCGCCTTGTTCACCTGGTAGGGGAGCTCGCTGACGATGATCCGCTCGCGGCCCTGGCTGTCCGTCTCCACCTCGGCGGCGGCGCGGATGTGCATGCGACCGCGGCCGGTCTCGTAGGCCTCGCGGATGCCGCGGGTGCCGTTGATGACGCCGGCGGTGGGCAGGTCCGGGCCGGGGACATGCTCCATGAGGTCGGCGACGGTGGCCTCGGGGTCGTCGATGAGCGCCAGGGCGGCGTTGGTGATCTCGCCCAGGTTGTGGGGCGGGATGTTGGTGGCCATGCCCACGGCGATGCCGCCCGCGCCGTTGACCAGGAGGTTGGGCACCCGGGTGGGGAGCAGGGCCGGTTCGTGCTCGGATTCGTCGTAGTTGGGGATGAAGTCGACGGTTTCCTTGTCGATATCCGCCAGCAGCTCGTGGGCGATGCGCGCCATGCGGACTTCGGTGTAGCGCATGGCCGCGGCGTTGTCGCCATCGATGGAGCCGAAGTTGCCCTGGCCGTCCACCAGCGGGTAGCGCAGGGAGAAGGGCTGCGCCATGCGGACGATGGTGTCGTAGACGGCGGAGTCGCCGTGGGGGTGGTACTTACCGATGACGTCACCGACCACGCGGGCCGACTTCTTGTAGGGCTTGTTCCAGTCGTTGCCCAGCTCGTGCATGGCGTAGAGCACGCGCCGGTGGACCGGCTTGAGACCGTCCCGTACGTCGGGGAGGGCGCGTCCCACGATCACGCTCATGGCGTATTCCATGTAGGACGACTTCATCTCCTCCTCGATATTGATCGGGAGGATCTCGCGGGCGAACTCTTCCATCGGGCCTCGCTCTACGGTCCGTTACCGCTGATTCGGGTGGGTCATGCCAATTCGCGTGATTCTACCATGGGGGCGGGGCGTTCGGCACATCGCATCGGGGTCTGCAAACAGTTTGCACCCACGAGCAGGTGCTTCCGGCATGGGCGGCAGCGGTAGGCGGGGAACGGCTGCGCAGGGACGCGAGGACCTTCCATGGCGCCCCATGGCAGCTTTTGTCCCGGGTGCCACCAGTGTCCCGGGTGCCACCATCCCTCCGGGCGGTGGGGGTTGCGCGGGGACGCGAGGACCCTCCATGGCGCTCCACGGCGGCCGTCCATGGCCACCGAGGCCCCGCGCAATCCCCACCGCCCGGAGGGATGGTGCCTGAGCGGCAGCGTTCATTACCGTGCCACCGCGCCACCCGGTCCGTCCCTCAATTATGCCCGCTGATCTTCGCGTGCCAGGGCTTGGTCTGCTCGAAGCGCTCCTGCTGCTCCGGGGTCGCCTCGGCCTGGTACTTCTCCTTCCACTCGCTGTAGGGCATGCCGTAGATGGCCTCCCGGGCGGTCTCGTAGTCCATCTCGATACCGCGCGCCTCGGCCTCCGCCTTGTACCACTTGGCCAGGCAGTTGCGGCAGAAGCCGGCGAGGTTCATCAGATCAATATTCTGGACATCGGTGCGCTCCTGGAGGTGGCGCACCAGGCCGCGGAAGGCAGCGGCCTCCATCTCCGTGCGGGTCTGCGGGTCGATGGCGTCGCTCATGGTCTCTCCTCCTTCTCGGGGGCGGGGGCCGCCAGGATGCGGGCGATCCCCTCGGTGTCGGGTCGTTCCACGGCGCCGGCCTCGGTGACCAGGACGTCCACCAGCGCCGCCGGGGTGATGTCGAAGACGGGGTTCCAGGCACCGGCCCCCTCCGCCGCGATGCGCTGCCCCCCACAGGAGAGCAGTTCCTTCGGGTCGCGCCCCTCCACCGGGATCTCCGCGCCGCTGGCAGTAGCCGCGTCCAGGGTGGAGCGCGGCGCCACCACCATGAGGCCGACGCCGTGGTGGCGGGCGGCCACGGCCAGGGAGTAGGTGCCGATCTTGTTGGCCACATCGCCATTGGCGGCCACGCGATCGGCGCCGACGATGACCCAGTCCACCGCCCCCGAGGCCATCAGGGCGGCGGCAGCGCCGTCGGCGATGAGCTCCACCGGGATGCCGTCGGCCACCAGCTCCCAGGCGGTGAGCCGCGCCCCCTGGAGCCAGGGGCGGGTCTCCCCGGCGTAGAGGCCGCGCAGCCGACCGGCGGCGTGGGCGCTGCGGATGACGCCCAGGGCGGTGCCGAAGCCGCCGGTGGCCAGGGAGCCGGTGTTGCAGTGGGTGAGGACGCCGCTACCCGGCCGGATGTAGTCGGCGCCGATGGCGCCCATGCGGCGGTTGGCGGCCACATCCTCGGCGTGGATGGCCTCGGCCTCGACGGCCAGTCGGTCCGGGTCGGGCGCCCCCTCGCCGGCCACCCGGCGCATGCGCGCCGTCGCCCAGGCCAGGTTCACCGCCGTGGGGCGGGCCGCCTCCAGGTGCTGCAGGCGGGCCTCCCAGTCGG
>JBKGYA010000003.1:0-27744 GCA_046546335.1 Thiohalospira sp.
TCCGCCGCCGCCGGGGCCACCCGTCCCGGGGCGGCGCGGCGGCGACCGTAGACCGGGTCGCCGATGAGCGGGTGGCGGCGGTGGGCGAGGTGGACCCGGATCTGGTGGGTGCGGCCCGTCTCCAGGCTCACGTCCAGCCGCGCGGCGGCGGCGAAGCGCTCGGCGACGGTAAAGTGGGTCACCGCCGGCTTGCCGTCGCGGATCACCGCCATGCGCTTGCGGTCGCGGGGGTGGCGACCCATGGGGGCGTCGATGGTGGCCCCGCCGGTGGGAACCCCGTGGCAGACGGCGGTGTATTCGCGCTTGATCCGCCGCTCCTGGAGATCGGCCACCAGGCCGGTGTGGCCGGCGCGGCTGCGGGCGACCACCAGCAGGCCGGTGGTATCCCGGTCCAGGCGGTGGACCAGCCCGGCGCGCGGGAGGTCGGCCAGCTCCGGATAGTGGTGTAGGAGGGCGTTGACCAGGGTCCCGGAGGGATTGCCGG
Source organism: Thiohalospira sp. (assembly GCA_046546335.1). Classification (GTDB taxonomy): domain Bacteria; phylum Pseudomonadota; class Gammaproteobacteria; order Thiohalospirales; family Thiohalospiraceae; genus Thiohalospira. Next base: position 485 of record JBKGYA010000003.1, read on the forward strand.
CGCCGGGGTGGACCACCAGCCCCGCCGGCTTGTCGACGACGATGAGGTCTTCATCGGCGTGGACCACGGCCAGCGGCAGCGCCTCCGGCTCCCAGCGCGGCTCGCCACCCGTCTCCGGCGTAACCGCCACCACCTCGCCGCCGGCGACCCGGTCCCGGGGCCGGGGGAAGCCGCCATCCACGGTGACCCGCCCCTCCTTCAGCCACCGCGACAGGAGGCTGCGGGAATAGTCGGGGAAGAGTGCGGCCAGTGCCTGGTCCAGCCGCCGGCCGGTCTCGCTATCGGGGATGACGGCCTCGAGGGCACCCTCATCGGGGATCTCGGCCAAGGATCGGCCTCCCTGGAAATGGAACCTGCGGAATGGAGGAGATCATTCGGTTGCCAGCGGTCCGTTTCGAAGTGGCTCGGGTCTCGTTATACTGCGACCTTATCGATTCCAACGCGGCAGGATACCCCAGCGGCATGTTCCCCCGATACCTCCTCGCCCCGACCCTCCTGGCCCTCGGCCTCCTCGCTGGCTGCGGCACTCTGAACCGCGACGACTGGTCCGCGGAGCGCCACTACAAAGAGGCACGAGAGGCCATGGAGGCAGAGCGCTACCAGACCGCCCTGGAATACTACCAGGAGCTGGAGAGCGACTACCCCTACGGCCGCTACGCCGAACAGGCGCAGCTGGACATGGCCTACGTCTACTACCGCTCGGACCAGCCGGAGTCGGCCATCGATACCGCCGAGCGCTTCATCGAGATGCACCCCCGCCACCCGCAGGTGGACTACGCCTACTACCTGCGCGGGCTGGCCTCCTACGGGCAGAACCGGAGCTTCCTCAACGACCTTTTCGACCAGTCGCCGGACGAGCGGGATCCCGAGGGGGCGCGGAAGGCCTTCCGCTACTTCGCGGAGCTGGTCCGGGAGTACCCGGAAAGCGACTACGCCGGCGACGCCATCCAGCGCATGATCCACCTGCGCAACAGCCTGGGCCGCTACGAGGTTCACGTGGCCGAGTACTATCTGGATCGAGAGGCCTTCGTGGCCGCTGCCGATCGGGCCAAGTACGTGGTGGAGAACTACGACCGCACCCCCGCCGTCGCCGACGCCCTGGTAATCATGGGGCGGGCCTACGTCGAGCTGGGCCAGAACGACCTGGCCCGGGACGCCCTGGAGGTGCTGCGCGCCAACCACCCCGACCACGACGGTATCGGCAGGCTGGAGAGCGCCCTGGCCGAGGACTCGTAAGGGGACCAGCCTGAGGAGGGAACGGGCGATGTGGGATTTCTTCGAGACGGTACGCCACCGCCACTCCATCCGGCGCTTCCGGCCGGAGCGGGAGGTGGAGGCGGAGAAGCTCCACGCCATCCTGGAGGCGGCCGCCTCCGCCCCCTCCGCCGGCGACCTCCAGCCCTGGCGCATCGAGGTCATCCAGGACCCCGGGCTGCGCTCCGGCCTGGATGCCGCCGCCCCGGGTGAATCCTTCATCGGCGAGGCGCCGGTAAGCCTGGTCTTCCTGGCCGAGCCGGCGCGCTCGGCGGCGGAGTACGGCCAGCGCGGGGCGAACCTCTACGCCATCCAGGATACCACCATCGCCGCCGCCTACGCCCAGCTCGCCGTGGTCGCCGCCGGCATGGGGTCCACCTGGGTGGGCCACTTCGACGAGGCGGCGGTCCGCTCCGCCCTGGGCCTCGGCGAGGAGCTGGTGCCCCTGACCATCCTCTGCGTGGGCTACCCGGCGGAGGTGCCGGAGCCCACCCCGCGCCGGCCGCTGGAGGAACTGGTCCGCTACCGGTAAACGGCGCGTCTACAGCGCCGCCTCGTCCTCCTCGCCGGTACGGATGCGGATGGCCCGCTCCACGGCGGTAACGAAGATCTTGCCGTCGCCGATCTTCCCGGTCCGGGCGGCCTCGGTGATGGCCTCCAGGCAGGTATCCACCTGGTCCTCGTCCACCACCACCTCGATCTTCACCTTGGGCAGGAAGTCCACCACGTACTCGGCGCCGCGGTAGAGCTCGGTGTGGCCCTTCTGCCGTCCGAATCCCTTGACCTCGGTGGCGGTCATGCCGGCCACGCCGACGTCCGACAGCGCCTCCCGGACGTCGTCGAGCTTGAAGGGCTTGATGATGGCCTCGATCTTCTTCATGGGTGATTCCTCCCTGGGGTCAGGCCTCCGGGGCATCGTGACGAAAGCCCGAGGTGATGGGGTAGCGGCGGTCACGGCCGAAGGCGCGCCGGCTCACCCGGATCCCCGGCGGCGCCTGCCGCCGCTTGTACTCGTTGCGGTCCACCAGCCGCGCCACGCGATGGACCGTAGCCGCATCGTAGCCCCGCTCGATGATGGTCGCCACCGGCTCGTCGGCCTCCACGTAGAGGGCAAGGATGGCGTCCAGCTCCGGGTAGGGGGGCAGGGAGTCGCTGTCCTCCTGATCCGGGGCCAGCTCCGCCGAGGGCGGCCGCTCCAGGACCCGCCGGGGGATCACCCGGCCCTTCCCGTTACGGTACTCGGCCAGGGCGTAGACGGTGGTCTTGGGGACATCCTTGAGGACCGCCAGGCCGCCGGCCATGTCGCCGTAGAGGGTGGCGTAGCCCACCGCCATCTCGCTCTTGTTGCCGGTGGTCAGGACCATGCGGCCGGTCTTGTTGGAGAGCGCCATGAGCAGCGTCCCGCGGATCCGCGCCTGGATGTTCTCCTCGGTCACCCCCGGCTCGGTCCCGGCGAAGGGGCCGGCCAGGGTCTCCAGGAAGGCGCCCTGGATCCCCTCGATGGGGAGGGTGTGGTATTCCACCCCCAGGCTCTCGGCCTCGGCCGCGGCATCCTCCAGGCTCATGGGCCGGGTATACGGGGAGGGCATCATTACCGCCGTCACCCGCTCCGGGCCCAGGGCGTCCACCGCCACCGCCAGGGTCAGGGCGGAGTCGATACCGCCGGAGAGGCCCACCACCGCGCCGGGAAAGCCGTTCTTGGCGATGTAGTCGGATACCCCCAGGACCAGGGCGTGGTAGAGGGCCGACTCGCCGGTGGCCGGCGCCGATGCGGGACCGGGCTTCGGCTGCAGTCCCTTGTCGGTGCGCTCCAGCCTGACCGGGTGGAGGCCGCCCTCGAAGGCGGGGGCGCGCTGGGTGACCCGGCCGGCGCCATCCACGGCGAAGGAGGCGCCGTCGAAGACCAGCTCGTCCTGCCCGCCCACCAGGTTGGCGTAGAGCAGCGGCACGCCGGCGATGGCGGCCCGCTCGCCGACGCTGGCCTCGCGCTCGGCGCCGCGTTCGGCGTGGAAGGGCGAGGCATTGAGGACCAGGACCGCCTCGGCCCCGGCCTCGGCGGCCGATTCCACCGGGCCGGGGACCCAGACGTCCTCGCACACCACCAGGCCCAGCCGGCAGCCGGCCACCTCCACCACGCAGGGGGCCTCCCCCGGGCGGAAGTAGCGCTTCTCGTCGAAGACGCTGTAGTTGGGCAGTTCGCGCTTGGCGTACCGGGCCGCCACGCCGCCGTCCCGCAGGTGGAGGGCCGCGTTGTGCAGCCCCCGCTCGTCCCGCCACGGGGTGCCGAGGACGATATCGATCCCGGCCGCCGCGGCGATGCGCTCCACGGCGGCGCGGCACTGGCGCTCCAGCTCCGGATGGAGCAGGAGGTCGTCAGGGGGGTAACCGGAGAGGACCAGTTCCGGGCAGAGCAGGAGATCGGCATCCAGCTCCTCTTGCGCCCGGGTCGCGGCGGCGATGACCGCCTCGGCATTGCCGGCCACATCCCCCACCAGGGGGTCGAGCTGGGCGATGGCGACGGTCAGCCCGTCGCTCATCTCCCGCTCCCGCTCAGCGCTGCCCGCATGGTCTCGCCGATGGCCGCCGGGGAGCGGGTCACCCGGACATCAGCGGCCTCCAGGGCGGCGAACTTGTCCTCCGCCCGCCCCTGGCCGCCGGCGACGATGGCGCCGGCATGGCCCATGCGCTTGCCCGGCGGCGCGGTGACCCCGGCGATGTAGGCGACCACCGGCTTGGTGACGTGGTCACGGATATACGCCGCGGCGGCCTCCTCGGCGCCGCCGCCGATCTCGCCCACCAGGACGATGCCGTCGGTGTCCGGGTCCGCCTCGAAGCGCGCCAGGCAGTCGACGAAATCCAGGCCGTGGACCGGGTCGCCGCCGATGCCGACGCAGGTGCTCTGCCCCAGGCCGGCCTCGGTGGTCTGGGCCACTGCCTCGTAGGTGAGCGTCCCGGAGCGGGAGACGATGCCGATGCGCCCGGGACTGTGGATGGCGCCGGGCATGATGCCGACCTTGCACTGCCCGGGGGTGATGACGCCGGGGCAGTTGGGGCCGATGAGGACCGAGTCACTGCCGCGCAGCGCCGCCTTCACCCGGACCATGTCCTGGACCGGCAGCCCTTCGGTGATGCAGACGATGGTCCGGATCCCGGCATCGGCCGCCTCGATGATGGCATCGGCCGCCCCGGGCGCCGGGACGTAGATCATGGTCGCGTCGGCGCCGGTGGCGGCCACGGCCTGGCCCACGGTGTCGAAGACCGGCCGGTCCAGGTGGGTCTGCCCGCCCTTGCCGGGGGTCACGCCGCCCACCAGGTTGGTGCCGTAGGCGATGGCCTGCTCGGAGTGGAAGGTCCCCTGCCGGCCGGTGAAGCCCTGGCAGATGACCCGGGTCTCGGCGTCCACGAGGATCGCCATCAGTCTCCCCTCCCCGCGGCCACGACGCGCGCGGCCGCCTCGTCCAGTCCGGCGGCGGTAATGAGTTCCACCCCGCTCTCCGCCAGCAGCCGGCGGCCGGCCTCGGCGTTGGTGCCCTCCAGGCGGACCACGATGGGCACGTCGACGCCGGCCTCCTCCACCGCCGAGAGGATCCCCTCGGCGATGAGGTCGCAGCGGACGATGCCGCCGAAGATGTTCACCAGGATGGCGCGCACCGAATCGTCGGTGCGGATGAGCTTGAAGGCCTCCGCCACCCGGTCGGCGGTGGTGCCGCCGCCCACGTCCAGGAAGTTGGCCGGCTCGCCGCCGTGGAGCTTGATCAGATCCATGGTCGCCATGGCCAGGCCGGCGCCGTTGACCATGCAGCCGATGGTCCCGTCCAGGGCGACGTAGTTGAGGCCGTGCTCCCGGGCGCGCGCCTCCCGCGGGTCCCCCTGGTCGGGGTCGTCCAGGCCCGAGCGCTCCGGGTGGCGGTAGGCGGCGTTGCCCTCCAGCTCCACCTTGGCATCCATGGCCAGTAGCTCCCCCGCCGGGGTCACCCCCAGCGGGTTGATCTCCACCAGGGAGCAGTCGGCCGAGGTGAAGACCTCGTAGAGGCCACTCATGACCGCGGCCAGGTCGCCGCGCGGCGCCTCCGCCAGTCCCAGGGCGAAGCCCAGCTCCCGGGCGTGGTGGGGCATCAGACCCGTGGCCGGGTCGAGGTGGACGGTGTGGATCCGCGCGGGGTCCTCGGCGGCCACCGCCTCGATGTCCATGCCGCCGGTGGCGGAGGCGATGAAGGCGATCCGTTCGGCCTCCCGGTCCACCAGGATGGCCAGGTAGAGTTCCTGCTCCACGGCGGAGGTGGCCTCCACCAGCACCTGGCCCACCGGCAGCCCCTCGAGGCCGGTCTGGGCGGTCACGAGATGGCTGCCCAGGAGCTCCCCGGCGACTGCAGCGGCCTCCTCCGGCGTCGCCACCCGGCGCACGCCGCCGGCCTGGCCACGCCCGCCGGCGTGGACCTGCGCCTTGACCATCCACGCCTCGCCCTCGAGATCGCCGGCGGCGCCTGCCGCCTCCTCCGCCGAGGTGGCGACCAGCCCCGCGGGGACCGGGATGCCGTGGTCGGCCAGCAGGTGCTTGGCCTGGTATTCGTGGAGGTGCATGGGCGCCCCTCGGGCCGTTTCCAGAGCCCGGTATTCTGGCCGAAATGGCGGGGTGAGAAAAGCGAGGCCGGGCCATTCTGAAGGGGCTACCGTTCGAGGGCGGCCGGGGCGAGCCCCGGCCGCCGGGCCTGGTCCAGACACCACACACGGATCTCCGGCAGCCATTCCGGCCAACCGTGCAGAGCGGTATCATGCATCCATGAACGGGATCCGCTTCATCCTCCTCGCCGTCGCCGTGGCCATCGCCTGGCGGCTCTACAAGAACTGGCGCGCCCGCCGGGCCGTGGCGGCGCCGGAGGGTCGCAAGCGGGCCGGTGACCAGCGGCGCACGGGCCAGAAACCGAAGGGCATCGACACCATCCGCTGCGACTACTGCGGCACCCACGTCCCCGTGGGCCGGGAACTGCGCGCCCACGGCCGCACCTGGTGCAGCCGCGAGTGCCGGGATGCCGACCGGGGGCGTTCCGACGGCGACTAGGGGTTGCATCGCCGCCAGCGTTGATTCATAAATGGACAGACGAGCCGGTCGTGGGCCGGCTCAGGGAGCATTGCGACAGGACGTCGGCCCCTCTCCCACGCCCTGCGCAGTGCCATCCAGGAACGGACCCAAATCCGACACCGGAGGTCGACATGCGCAAGTCCCAGGGTTTCACCCTCATCGAGCTGATGATCGTCGTCGCCATCATCGGCATCCTCGCCGCCGTGGCCATCCCCGCCTACAACGGCTATATCGAGCAGAGCCGGGTCAATGCCGTGCAGTCCAACAAGGACGCCGCGGTTAGGCTGGTCAAGAACGAAATCGCCAAGGATGCCGCCGGTGGAGAAACCGTCGACGATCTGGTGGATGCTCTCAACGAGGGTGGCAAACGCAATCCCATCGACGATGACCAGGCTGCCTTTGTAAGTGGGGAACCCTCGGAAGGGCAGGTCCGAGTCAACGGTGCCCTTGATGATAGCGAGATCACCATCTCCGTCGGAAGTGGTGATCTCATAGACAGTGAGCTCGACTGGGTCGATGAAAGCGTCGAACTCGACGTCGAGTAGCCCATGCCCCACCGCGGCTTCACCCTGGTGGAGCTGATGATCGTCGTGGCGATCCTCGGGATCGTCGCGACCATCGCCATCCCCACCTACTCCGGCTACGTGGCCACCGCCCGCGAGGGCCAGGCGCGGCAGAACGCCGCCAGCCTGGAGGTGGCGCTGGAGTCCTACTATCTGGAGAACGACACCTACGTCACCGGCAAGTGGGACCCGGACGGCGACCAGGATCTGGAGAGCGGGGTGCTGGGGTGGTCGCCGGAGGGCGAGGAGATCACCCACACCTACCGGGTGACCGCCGGCGACTGTGGCGACATCGCCCGCTGCTACGACCTCACCGTCACCGACGAGGACGGACACGAAGTAATCGACGGGAGCGGCCCGTGACCACCGGCACGCCTCAGGGGATCACCGCCGAGCTGGTCGCCGCCGGCCAGCTGGATGCCGAGTCGGCCCGCGCCGCGGAGTCCACCACCGGCTCCCGGGTGGAGCACCTGGTAGGGGAGCTCGGCCTGCCCGCCACCGCGGTGGCGGAGGCCGCCGGGCGCGCCTTCGGCCTGCCGGTGGTGGACCTGACGGCGGTGGAGCCGCTGCCGGAGGCGCTGGAGGGGCTCAGACCCGATCTCCTCCGGCGCCACCGCCTGCTCCCCTTCTTCCGGCGCGGCCAGCGGCTCGCCGTGGCCCTGGCCGATCCCGGCCTCCTCCACGGACTGGACGAACTCCAGTTCCAGGCCGGCGTCACCGCCGAGGCGGTGGTCGCCCCCCGGGACCAGATCGAACCGGCCCTGGAGGCGGCCCTGGCCGGCCAGGAGCAGGGGCTGGACGAGGGCAGTGAAGGGGCCGGCGAGCTGGATGAGCTGGACAGCATCGGCGTGGACGCCGCCGCGGGTGCGGACACGGACGACCCGGCCGCCGAGGGCGTGGACGAGGCGCCGGTGGTCCGCTTCATCAACCGCATCCTCCTGGATGCCATCCGGCGCGGCGCCTCGGACATCCACTTCGAGCCCTTCGAGGACTCCTACCGCATCCGCGAGCGCATGGACGGCGTCCTGCGCACCATCGCCCGGCCACCGGTGGCCCAGGCCCATCGGCTGGCGGCGCGGCTCAAGGTCATGGCGCGGCTGGACATCTCCGAGCGCCGCCTGCCCCAGGACGGCCGCATGAAGGTCCGGATCACGCGCAACCGCGCCGTGGACTTCCGCGTCTCCACCCTGCCTACCCTCTTCGGGGAGAAGGTGGTCCTGCGCATCCTGGACCCCATGGCGGCGAGCCTGGACGTGGACTCCCTGGGCCTGGACGAGAGCCAGAAGGGGCACTTCCTCTCCGCGCTGGACCGGCCCCAGGGGATGGTCCTGGTCACCGGCCCCACCGGCAGCGGCAAGACCATGACCCTGTATACCGCCCTGGGACTGCTCAACGACGACCGGCGCAACATCGCCACCGCCGAGGACCCGGCGGAGATCAATCTGCCGGGGGTCAACCAGGTCAACGTGAACCCCCGGGCGGGCCTGGACTTCGCCGCCGCCCTGCGCTCCTTCCTGCGCCAGGACCCCGACATCATCATGGTCGGCGAGATCCGCGACCTGGAGACGGCCGAGATCGGCATCAAGGCGGCGCAGACCGGCCACCTGGTGCTCTCCACCCTGCACACCAACGACGCCCCGCAGACCCTGGCGCGCCTGGTGAACATGGGGGTGCCCACCTACAACATCGCCACCAGCGTCAGCCTCATCGTGGCCCAGCGCCTGGCCCGGCGGCTCTGCGACCACTGCAAGCAGCCCCGGGAGATCCCCGCCAGCGCCCTGGAGGCGGCCGGCTTTACCGAGGCGGAGGCGGCGGAGGTCCGGCCCTTCGGCCCCGTGGGCTGCGAGCACTGCAACGAGGGCTACCGCGGGCGGGTGGGGGTCTTCCAGGTCATGCCCGTCTCCGACGAGATGGCCCGGCTCATCATGGAGGGGAGTGACGCCCTCGCCCTGGCGACGCGGGCGGAGGAGGAGGGGATCCGCGACCTGCGCCGCTCCGGGCTGGACAAGGTGGCCGCCGGGGTCACCAGCCTGGAAGAGATCGAACGCGTAACCCGGGAGTAGACCATGGCCAGGACGGCGACCGAGAGGGATTTCCAGTGGCGGGGACGGGACACCGACGGCCAGCGCCGTGAGGGCCGTATTCGTGCCAGGGGGGCGGGTGCGGCGCGCTCCGAACTCCAGCGTCAGGGCCTGCAGGTGGAGCGGATCCGCCGGGCCCGGCGCGGCGGGCGGATCAAGAGTGCGGATATCGCGCTGTTCGCCCGCCAGCTGGCGGTCATGGTCAACGCCGGCGTCCCCCTGGTCCAGGGGCTCGGGATCATCGCCGAGGGCTTCGACTCCCCCGCCATGCGCCACCTCATCGAGGATCTGAAGGCGGACATCGAGGGCGGCTCCCCGCTCTCCACCGCCCTGGAACGCCACCCGGCCCACTTCGACCCCCTCTTCTGCAATCTGGTGGCGGTGGGCGAGCAGACCGGCCGCCTGGATGAACTCCTCAACCGGATCGCCGACACCCGGGAGCGGCTGGAGACCATCAAGTCGAAGGTCCGCAAGGCGCTGGCCTACCCCACGGTGGTCCTCGTGGTGGCCCTGGCCATCACCGCCCTGATGCTCGTGGTGGTGGTGCCCGCCTTCCAGGGGCTCTTCGCCGGCTTCGATGCCGAACTGCCGGCCATCACCCGCTGGGTCATCGGGCTCTCGGAGTTCGCCCAGGCCCGGGGTCCCCTGATCCTCCTGCTCCTGATCCTCGGCGGTGCCGGGGCCGCGTGGGGATACCGACGCTCACCGACCCTGCAGCGGCGAGCAGCCGGCTGGCTCCTGCGCCTCCCGCTGCTGGGGAACATCGTGCGCAAGGCCGCCATCGGCCGCTTTGCCCGCACCCAGGCGACCCTCTTCAGCGCCGGGGTCCCGCTGGTGGAGGGGATGGACTCGGTAGCCGGCGCCATGGGCAACCCCGTCTACGCCGACGCCATCACCCGGATCCGGGACCGGGTTGCCACGGGGCAGAGCCTCCAGCAGGCGCTGGCGGCCAGCGGCCTGTTCCCCAACATGGTCGTGCAGATGGTCGCCATCGGCGAGGAGACCGGCTCCCTGGACACCATGCTCGCCAAGGTGGCCGACTTCTACGAGGCGGAGGTCAACGACGCCGTGGACACCCTCTCCAGCCTCATGGAGCCCATCGTGATGGTGGTCCTGGGCGGCCTCATCGGCGGCCTGGTGGTCGCCATGTACCTCCCGGTCTTCCAGATGGGCCAGGCCATCGGCTAGAGTCTCCCCCTCCCCCATCCGGAGGCGCTCGTGTCCCCCGAAACCCTGTGGATCGCCCCCGCCGCCCTGCTGGGGCTGGTGGTGGGCAGCTTCCTCAACGTCGTCGCCCTGCGCCTGCCGGCGCGGCTGTGGTACCGCCACCGCCGCGAATGCCGGGAGGACCTGGGCCTGGGGGGCGAGGCGGAGCCGCCCCCGCCCGGCCTGCTCTGGCCCCCCTCCCACTGCCCCGCCTGCGGCCATCGGCTGCGCCCCCGGGAGAATGTGCCGGTACTGAGCTGGCTGCTCCAGCGCGGTCGCTGCCGCGCCTGCGGGGCCCCCGTCAGCGCCCGCTACCCGGTGGTGGAGCTGGCCGCCGCCGGGCTCGCGGTCTGGGCGGTCCTCGCCGCCGGCCCGGGACCGGAAGCGGTGGCCCTGGCGGGGCTGGGCTGGACCCTGCTCACCCTGGCCCTCATCGACCTGGACCACCAGCTCCTGCCCGACGGCCCCACCCTGGGGCTGCTCTGGGCCGGTCTGCTGCTGGCCGTCGCCGGGATCGGTCCGGCACCGACGGCGGCGATCCTCGGGGCCGCCGCCGGCTACGGCGCCCTGTGGCTGGTGGCCACCGGCTATCGCACCCTCGCCGGTCGGGAGGGCCTGGGGGGCGGCGACCTCAAGCTCCTGGCGGCCCTGGGCGCCTGGGTGGGCTGGCAGCCCCTGCCGCTGGTGGTCATCGCCGCCGCGGTCCCCGGCGCCATCATCGGCCTGCTCCTCACCGCCGCCGGCCGGGATCGCCACGAGCCGCTGCCCTTCGGCCCCTTCCTCGCCCTGGGCGGGTGGCTCATCGCCCTCCACGGCGACCGGCTGGCCCGCTGGCTCTACGGGGCGCCGCTCTGAGCGGCCTTTACCGGGCCGTCCGAAGCAGACAGGATCGCGCCATGACCCGCACCCGGCCCGAGCAACGTCCCTTTACCGTCGGGCTCACCGGCGGCATCGGCAGCGGCAAGTCCACCGTCGCCGACCTCTTCGCCCGGCGCGGGATCCCGGTGGTGGATGCCGACGAGGCCGCCCGCGCCGTGGTGGCCCCCGGCAGCGACGGGCTGGCGGCGGTGGTCGCCCGCTTCGGGGATGAGGTTCTGGCCGCCGACGGGACCCTGGACCGGGCTGCCCTGAGGCGTCGGGTCTTCCGGGATCCGGAGGAGCGCGAGGCCCTGGAGGCCATCCTCCACCCCCGGATCCGCGCCTGGATGGAGGCGCGGACGGCCGCGGCCGAGGGCCCCTGGGTCCTCCAGGTCATCCCGCTGCTGGTGGAGAAGGGCTGGGCCGACTGTCTGGACCGGGTCCTGGTGGTGGAGGTCGACCCGGCGGAACAGGTCCACCGCGCCGCCCGGCGCGACGGGACCGACCCCGGGGAGGTGGAGGCCATCCGCGCCAGCCAGGCGACGCCGGAGGAGCGGCGGGCGGTGGCCGATGATATCCTGCGCAACGACGACTACAGCGAGCTGGCCGAGGCGGTGGCGCGACTGGATGAACGCTACCGCGCCCTGGCCGCCCGCGGCCACGAGGAGGGATCGGGATGAGCGAGAACGAGAGCGGGCCCACCGTCCCCTGCCCCACCTGCCGCAAACCGGTGGTCTACCGCACCGACAATCCCTGGCGCCCCTTCTGCAGCGAGCGCTGCCGGCTGGTGGACCTCGGCGCCTGGGCCGACGAGGAGCACCGCATCGCCGGCGATCCGGCGCCACCCCCGCCGGAGGACGACCCCGAGGCCTATTGACCCCGTGGCCATGGGGGCATCAGCGCTCACTCACCTCGAAGGGGAAGACGAAGCGGGTGCGGCCCTCGGCGTGGCGGACGGTGACCGCCACGAACCAGTCGACGCGGTCGGCGGTGCAGACCGGAAGCATCGCCTCCACGCGCCACTCGTCCTCCTCTCCCGACGGCTCCAGCCGGTAGCGGTTCTCGCCCATGTCCATGCCGGACATGTCGAAGCGTGCCACCACCTCCTCGACCTCCGCGAACCCCTCCAGGGAGGCGCGCAGGTGGAAGGGGGCCAGGGTCCGCACGTCCGCCGGCAGCTCCAGGGTAACCGCCCCGCCATCGGCCTCCAGCCGGCACGGCTGGCCGGTGGGCCGGCAGTCCTCGGCCACGGCATCCGCGGCGCTGGGGTCGGGCGCCTGGCCCGAGAGCCAGGCATAGGCCGCCCCCAGCGCCAGACCGAGGAGGGCGGCGGCGACCAGGTTGCGATTCATGTCTGCCCCCGCCAGAAGGCCCGGATCCCGGCCACCCCGCGGGCACCGGCCACCACGGCCGCCTCCCGCTCCCCCGGCCCGACGCCGCCCAGGGCGTAGACCGGCAGTCGGGCCTCGGCCACCAGCCGGGCGAACGCCTCCCAGCCCAGGGGGGCGGCATCGGGATGGCTGGCCGTGGGCATCACCGGCCCCAGGACGGCGAAGTCGGCGCCCACCTCGGCCGCCCGGGCCAGGTCGGCGGCCGTGTGACAGGAGGCGCTCACCCACTCCAGGTCGGTCGGTCGCGCCGTCAATCGTGCCAGGCGGCGGCCGTTGAGATGGACGCCGGCGGCCCCCGCGGCCCGGGCGAGCTCCGGCTCGGCATTGAGGAGCAGCCGGCCACCCACCGTCGCGACCCGGGCCACGGCCGCCTCCGCCAGATCGGCAAGGGCGGCCTCGTCCAGGGAAGCGGCGCGGAGCTGGACCAGACCGTGGGCGGCGGCGGTGGTGGCGAGCCCCGCCAGGAAGGCCTCGCGGTCTGCCCCGGGCTCCGGGCTGATGGCCAGGGTATCGGGCAGGCGGAGGCTGGCGATCACCGGGGCGTTGGCCGCCGGCATGGGATAGTGGGGGAGTTCCTCGGCGCCCACCCAGCGCAGCGGGTGCCCCTCGAGGGGGGCGACCTCCCCGCGCCAGGCCGTCACCCGCCAGACGTGGAGGCGGGGCCCGCCCTCCCGGGACGGCAGCGTGATCAGCGGCTCCGACTCGGTGAGGGTAATCCCCACCTCCTCGGCCAGCTCCCGGGCCAGGGCCGCCTCCGGCCGCTCGCCGGCCTCCACCTTGCCGCCGGGGAACTCCCAGAGGCCGCCGCCGATGACCCCGGGGGGGCGCTGGTCGATGAGGATCCGACCATCGGGGGCGACAACCACGCCGATGGCCACCGCCGGCTCGGTACCGGCGCCGGCCTCAGCTGCGGTACTCGGCGTTGATGCGGACATAGTCGTAGGAGAGATCCGAGGTCCAGACCGTGGCCTGTGCATCGCCGCGGCCCAGCGCCACGCGGATGGTCACCTCCGGCTGCGCCATGACCGCGGCACCCTGCTCCTCGGTGTACTCGGCCGCCGGCTCCCCGCCGCGGACGATGCAGACCTCGCCCAGGTGGATGGTGACCCCGGTCAGGTCCAGCCCCTCCACGCCGGCGCGCCCCACGGCGGCGAGGATGCGGCCCCAGTTGGGGTCGCCGGCGAAGAGCGCCGTCTTCACCAGGGGCGAATGGGCGATGGTGAAGGCCACCTGCTCGCATTCCGCCTCGTCCCGGCCGCCACTCACGTGGAGGGTGACGAACCGGGTGGCGCCCTCGGCATCGCGGACGATGGCCTGGGCCAGCGCCAGGCAGGCGCGCTCCACGGCCGCCGCCAGGGCGGGGAAGCGGGGGTCGTCGGTGGTCTTGAGCGGTTCGCTGTGGCCGGCGTGGGTACTCACCAGCACGGCCGCGTCGTTGGTGGAGGTATCGCCATCCACCGTGATGCGATTGAAGCTGCGCTCCACGGCCCGGCGCAGGGCGGCATCCAGGACCGGCTCGGTGGCCGGCAGGTCGGTGGCCAGGAAGGCGAGCATGGTGGCCATGTCCGGGCGGATCATCCCGGAGCCCTTGGCGATCCCGGTGAGGATGGCGCCGTCCAGCTCCTCGATGACCTCGGAGTAGCCCTTGGCCACGGTGTCGGTGGTCCGGATGGCGTCCGCGGCGGCGGCCCAGCCCTCCACCTCCAGGCACTGGAAGGCGTCGGCGATGCCCGGGATCAGCCGATCCATGGGCAGGGGCTCGCCGATGACGCCGGTGGAGAAGGGCAGCACCGCCTCGGGTCGGCAGCCCCCCAGGTCGGCCACCTCGCGGCAGCTCACCTCGGCATCCCGCTGCCCCTGCTCGCCGGTGCCGGCGTTGGCCATCCCGGTGTTGATCACCAGGTAGCGCGGGGAGGCGGCGAGCAGGTGGGCCTGCGCCACGCGCACGGGGGCGGCGCGGAAGGCGTTGCGGGTGAAGACGGCCACGGCGCGGCTGCCGGCGGCCAGGGCCATGAGGACCAGGTCCGGCCGGCCGGGCTTGCGCAGCCCGGCGGCCACCACCCCCAGCCGGATACCGGGGACCGGTCGTAACAGGGGCGGCCCCGTCAGCCCCACGGCCAAGGCTACTTTACCCGCCCGTGGCAGTGCTTGTACTTGCGCCCGGAGCCGCAGGGGCAGGGCTCGTTCCGCCCCACCTTCCGGCCGGAGCGCACGAAGGGCTGCTCCGGCGCCGACTCACCCTCGTCGCCGGCCGCTGCCGGCTCCTCTTCGGAGTCCGCCATGGCGGTGGCCTCCGCGTGCTGGTAGGCCATCTCCCCCTGCGGGGTCTCCGCCCGGCGCTGGGCCTCCACCGCCTCGACATCCTCTTCCGCCTGCACCTGCACCCGGGAGAGGGTGGTGATGGTGTCGTGCTTGATGCGGTCGAGCATCTGGTTGAAGAGGGCGAAGGCCTCCTTCTTGAATTCCTGGGTGGGGTTGCGGTGGGCGTAGCCGCGCAGGTGGATCCCCTGGCGCAGGTAGTCCATCGCCGCCAGGTGCTCCTTCCAGGCGGTATCCAGGACCTGGAGCATGGCCGCCTTCTCGAACTGGCGCAGGACCGAGGCGCCGGCGCGCTCCTCCTTCTCGCGGTAGGCGGCCTCCGCCTCCTCCACGATACGCTGGCGCAGCCCCTCCTCGTCCAGCTCGTCGTCCTCGGCCAGCCACTGCTGCAGCGGCAGTTCCAGGCCGTATTCGTCGGCCAGGGCGCGCTCGAGACCGGGGACGTCCCACATCTCGTCGATGCTCTCCGGCGGGATGTAGGTATCGATGGTGGCGTTGATGACCTCCGAGCGGATGGCCTCGATGGTCTCCGAGATGTCCTCGGCGTTCATCAGCTCGTCGCGCTGCTCGTAGACCACCTTGCGCTGCTCGTTGGCGACGTCATCGTAGTCCAGAAGCTGCTTGCGGATGTCGAAGTTTCGCCCCTCCACCTTGCGCTGGGCGTTCTCGATGGCACGGCTGACCCAGGGGTGCTCGATGGCCTCGCCCTCCTTCATGCCCAGCTTCTGCATCATGCCGGTGACCCGCTCGGAGGCGAAGATCCGCATGAGGCCGTCCTCCAGGGAGAGGAAGAAGCGGCTGGAGCCGGGATCGCCCTGGCGGCCGGATCGCCCGCGCAGCTGGTTGTCCACGCGCCGGGATTCGTGGCGCTCGGTGCCGACGATGTGCAGGCCACCGGCCTCGATAACCTGGTCGTGGCGCTGCTGCCAGTCGGCCCGGACCCGCTCGCGCTCGGCCTCCGAGGCCTCCTCGCCCAGCTCGGCGAGTTCGGCCTCCAGATTGCCGCCGAGGACGATGTCGGTCCCGCGGCCCGCCATGTTGGTGGCAATGGTCACCGCGCCCGGGCGGCCGGCCTGGGCGATGATCTCCGCTTCGCGCTCGTGCTGCTTGGCATTGAGCACGTTGTGGGCGACCCCCGCCTCCTCGAGCTTGCGATCCAGGATCTCGGAGACGTCGATGGAGGCCGTCCCCACCAGCACCGGCTGGCCGCGCTCCACGCAGTCCCGGATCTCGGCGACCACGGCGTCGTACTTCTCCGCCTGGGTGAGATAGACCAGATCGCCGTAGTCCTGGCGCGCCACCGGCTTGTGGGTGGGGATGACCACCACCTCCAGGCCGTAGATCTGCTGGAACTCGTAGGCCTCGGTATCCGCCGTACCGGTCATGCCGGCCAGCTTGTCGTACATGCGGAAGAAGTTCTGGAAGGTGATGGAGGCCAGGGTCTGGTTCTCCTGCTGGATGGGGACCCCCTCCTTGGCCTCCACCGCCTGGTGCAGCCCCTCCGACCATCGCCGGCCCGGCATGGTGCGGCCAGTGAATTCGTCGACGATGACGATCTGGTTGTCCTCGGTGACCACGTAGTCGACATCGCGCTGAAACAGGGCGTGCGCCCGCAGCGCCGCGTTGACGTGGTGCATGAGGGCGATGTTGGCGGCGTCGTAGAGGCTCTGCCCCTCGCCGAGCAGCCCCGCCTCGGTGAGCAGGCGCTCGATCTTCTCGTGGCCCGCCTCGGTGAGGTGGACCTGGCGTGCCTTCTCGTCCACGGAGTAGTCGCCGGCCGGCTCTTCTTCCCCCTCAACCTCTTCCGGATCCACCTCCTGCCTCTCCAGATAGGGGATCAGGGCGTCGATGCGCTGGTAGAGCCCGGGGTCGCCCTCCGCCGGGCCGGAGATGATGAGCGGTGTGCGCGCCTCGTCGATGAGGATGGAGTCCACCTCGTCGACGATGGCGTAGTGGAGCCCGCGCTGGACCCGCTCCTCCGGGGAGAAGGCCATGTTGTCGCGCAGGTAGTCGAAGCCGAACTCGTTGTTGGTGCCGTAGGTGATGTCGGCGGCGTAGGCGGCGCGCTTCTCCTGGGGGCTCTGCCCGGAGTGGATGCTGCCCACCGTCAGCCCCAGGAACTCGTAGACCGGCCGCATCCAGTCGGCGTCGCGGGAGGCGAGGTAGTCGTTGACGGTGACGATGTGGACGCCCTCGCCCTGGAGGGCATTGAGATAGGCCGGGAGGGTCGCCACCAGGGTCTTGCCCTCGCCGGTGCGCATCTCGGCGATGCGACCGCTGTCCAGCACCATGCCCCCGATGAGCTGCACATCGAAGTGGCGCTGCCCCAGGGTGCGGCGCGCCGCTTCGCGGACCGCGGCGAAGGCCTCCGCCCGGAGCGCTTCGGGCCCCTCGCCGCTGGCCAGACGCTGGCGGAATTCCTCCGTCTTCGCCGCCAGTACGCCATCATCCAGCGCCTGATATTCCGGCTCCAGCCCGTTGATCCGTTCCACCTCGCGCCGCAGGCGCTTGATGAATCGTTCGTTTCGACTGCCGATTACCCGATTGACGAAGGAAGCGAACATGTAACCGTCGCATCTGCCGCAAGAAGACCGGACCATCTTACCCTATGGTGGGGTCTCGCGGCAGGGGTAGTGGTCCGGTTCAAGGGGTGTACGGACCGGGATCGCAGGGCACGAGCGCGGCCAGCAAGGTGATCAGCGGTTGGCCCGCCGGATGTAACTGCCCGGATCGACGGTCTCCCCGTCCTCCCAGACCTCGAAGTGGACGTGGGGGCCGGTGGAGCGACCGGTGGAACCCATCTTGGCGATGGCTTCGCCCTTGTCCACGGTATCACCGACCTCCACCAGGACCTCGGCATTGTGCCCGTAACGGGTGATCACGCCGTTACCATGGTTGACCTCCACCAGATTGCCGTACCCCCAGCGGCTGCCGGCCCAGGTCACGACCCCGGAGGCGGTGGAAATGACGTCACTCCCCTCACGGCCGGCAAAGTCCATGCCCTTGTGGAATTCCCGGTTCCCGCTGAAGGGGTCGGTACGCATGCCGAAGTGCGAGGAGGTCCATCCCTTGCGGATGGGCCGGCCCGCCGGCTGCACCTGGTCCCGAAGATTGCGGTTCATCATCATGCCCTCGAGGACCGAGAGCTGCCGGGAACGGCTGTCGATCTGCTCGGAGAGGCGGCTCAGCGCCTCCATGAAGTCGGGCTTCGCCACCGGCTCGGACCTCTCGCGCGATTCCGGTCCGCCCCGACCCGGCACCTTGCCGAACTGGAACTCGCCACCGTCCAGATCCGCCATCTGGGTCAGCCGCTCGCCCAGGGCGTTGAGCCGGATCATCTGCGCCTGCATCTCCCCCAGCTTCATGGCCAGCGCGTCGAGATTGTCCCGGGCCTCCTGCCGGGCCTCCTCCACGCGTTTCTCCTGGTCCGCCAGCCGCTGCTGGTAGCGCTCCTCGAGTTCCGAGGGATTCATGGCGACGTAGCGTTCACCAGCGACGAAGCCGAGGACCACTGCGGCCACCGGCAGGAGGAAGAAAACCGAGAACAGGACCACCGCTGCCCCCCGGTGATGGAGGGTCAGATGTCGGCCTCCATTGAGCCTGCGGGAGTGGATGATGATGTTCATGGCCGGAATCCCTTGATTGGCGATCTTCGGTTATCATCGTGCCGGTGATGAGGGTCATGCTGCCAGGACACGCTTCACAAAATGCGACGACCGAAGCCGCTTGATGACCTGCTATCCGACGCCGGGGTCGCCGAACGCGCCCGACGCCTGGCGCGCGCCGACGAAGTCCTGCGGGCCTCGCTCCCGACAGTGGCGGCCCCGCACGTCCGACTGGCCAATCTCCGCGGGGGCTGCGCCATCCTCCACGCGGACTCCGCCGCCTGGGCCGAGCGCCTGCGCTACCTCCGGGCCACCATCCTCGAGGCCCTGGGGGAGGGGGTGGCCGACCTGAAGATCCGGGTCGTCACCCCCGAAGCCGAGCCGCCACTCCGCAGCACCCCGCGCAAGCCTCCGCCCGAGGTCACCGGGCGGACGCTGGAACAGCTTGCCGACCATTGCGAGCCACGGCTCGCTTCCGCCCTGCGCCGCCTCGCGCGCCACGCCCGGACGGAGTAGGGCGGCACCCTCCCCTCCTGCTAAGCCGGCGCACCCTCGGTATCGGCGGCGGGATGCGCGTAGGCGATGGGGGCATGTTCCTTCGCGAAGGTCACTTCCTCCCACGCCTCGGGATCCGCGATGAGGGCGCGCAGCAGGCGGTTATTCAGGGCATGGCCGGACTTGAAGCCCTCGTACGCGCCGATGAGGCTGTGGCCCAGGAGGTAGAGATCCCCGATGGCGTCCAGCACCTTGTGCTTCACGAACTCGTCCTGGTAGCGCAGCCCGTCCTCGTTGAGGATACGGTAATCGTCCAGGACGATGGCGTTTTCCAGACTGCCCCCGAGGGCGAGATTGTTCGCCTGGAGGTACTCGATGTCGTTCATGAAGCCGAAGGTCCGGGCGCGGGAGACCTCCTTGACGAAGGAGGTCGTGGAGAAATCTACCTCGGCATTCTGCCCGCAGTCCTGGATGGCCGGGTGATCGAAGTCGATGCGGAAACCCACCTTGAAGCCATCGAAGGGTTCGAAACGGGCCCACTTGCCGTCCTCCTCCACCGCCACCGGCTTGCGGATGCGCACGAAGCGCTTGGGCGCCGACTGCTCCTCGATGCCGGCCGACTGGATGAGGAAGACGAAGGGACCGGCACTGCCATCCATGATCGGCACCTCGGCGGCACTGACATCGACAATGGCGTTGTCGATCCCCAGTCCCGCCAGGGCCGAGAGGAGGTGCTCGACGGTGGAGATGCGCACCCCGTCCTTCACCAGCGCCGTGGAGAGCGTGGTATCACCGACGTTCTCCGCTCGCGCCGGGATGGTTACCGGCTCCTCCAGATCCACGCGCCGGAACAGAACCCCGGTATTCACCGGCGCCGGACGCAGGGTCAGATAGATCTTGTCACCGGTGTGGAGGCCGACGCCGGTGGCCTTGATCGCTTGTCTCAGGGTGCGCTGCTTGATCATTGAGCCGGATTTCACCTCTGCTATCGTTAATCAGGTCCCTGGTCGGGAACTATTGAACAATCGTACCACACCCTCGATCCCATTGACCACGTGTTGTCAATCGGCCTGGCGACGAAGGAATGCCGGGATATCCAGGTAGTTGTACTCGTCGTCACCCTGATTCCCCTGGCCGGTGGTACCGTCCCCGGCGGCCTTGTTGCGGATCACCGTGGGCCGATCGAGTTCATGATAATCCATGTCCCCGGAGGCCTTGCGCTTGGGCATCTCCACCGTCTTCTCGGGCTCCGGCGCGCGACCGATGCCCGTGGCCACCACGGTCACCCGCATCTCGTTCTCCATGTCCATGTCGATGGCGGTCCCCACCACCACGTTGGCATTGGCGTCGGCGAACTCGCGGACCGTGTCACCCACCTCGCCGAACTCGCCGATGCTCATGTCGGGGCCGGCGGTGACGTTGACCAGGACGCCCCGGGCGCCGGCCAGGTCCACATCCTCCAGCAGCGGGCTGGAGACAGCGGACTCGGCGGCGGTGCGCGCCCGGCCCTCACCGGTACCGCTGCCGCTGCCCATCATGGCCATGCCCATCTCCGACATCACCGCCCGGACGTCGGCGAAGTCGACGTTGATGAGTCCCGGCCGGGTGATGAGCTCGGCGATCCCCTGCACCGCCCCGTAGAGGACGTTGTTGGCCGCCTTGAAGGCGTCCAGCAGGCTGGTGTTCTTGCCCATCACCGAGATCAGCTTCTCGTTGGGGATGGTGATGAGGGAGTCGACATACTCGCCCAGCTGCTGGATCCCCTCGTCGGCGACGGAGGTCCGCTTGCCGCCCTCGAAGGGGAAGGGGCGGGTAACCACGGCCACGGTGAGGATGCCCATCTCCCGGGCGATCTGGGCAACCACCGGGGCACCCCCGGTCCCGGTGCCACCCCCCATGCCGGCGGTGACGAAGAGCATGTCAGCCCCCTCGATGCACTCGATGATGCGGTCCTTGTCCTCCAGGGCCGCCTGCCGCCCGATCTCGGGATCGGCCCCGGCACCGAGTCCCTTGGTCACGCCGTTGCCCAGCTGCAGGACGTTGCGCGCCGATGACTTCTTCAGCGCCTGGGCGTCGGTGTTGGCGCAGATGAAGTCCACGCCGTCCAGGTTCTGCTCCACCATGTGCTCGACGGCGTTGCCGCCACCGCCGCCAACGCCGAGCACCTTGATCACCGCATTCGGTGTGTAGGAATCCATCAGTTCAAACATGGCTCGTTACCCCTTGGTCGTGTTCCGTCCTGGCCGGCGAGCGGTTGCCCGCTGCCCTCGTCGTCGCGTCGTTCGTCCTAGAAACCCTGGAACCATCCGCGCATGCGCTCCAGCATGCCCTTGACCCCGTTGTTGTTCCGCTCCCGGTCCATGAAACCTCCGCCCTTGTGTACCTGTCCGAATCGCAACAGCCCCACGCCGGTGGCGTGGATGGGATTGCGGACCACGTCCACCAATCCCGAAACCCCCTGGGGCAGCCCCAGCCTCACGGGCATGTGGAAGACCTCCTCGGCCAGGTCCACCGCCCCCTCCATGCGGGAGCTGCCGCCGGTAATAACCACCCCCGCGGCACACAGGTCCTCGAAGCCCGCCCGCCGCAACTCGCCCTGCACCAGATTGAAGAGCTCCTCGTAGCGCGGCTCCACCACCTCGGCCAGGGTCTGGCGCGCCAGGCGCCGGGGCGGCCGATCGCCCACCGAGGGGACCTCGATGGTCTCCTCGGAGGTGGCCAGCTGGCGCAGGGCGCAGGCGTACTTCACCTTGATCTCCTCGGCG
The DNA here is from genome assembly GCA_046546335.1 of Thiohalospira sp. Lineage (GTDB taxonomy): Bacteria > Pseudomonadota > Gammaproteobacteria > Thiohalospirales > Thiohalospiraceae > Thiohalospira. The sequence goes on from JBKGYA010000003.1 coordinate 22,102, forward strand.
TGCTGGGTCGGCGTGCGCAGCGCCACGGCGATGTCGTTGGTCACCTGGTCACCGGCTATGGGGATGACCGCCGTGTGGCGGATGGCCCCCTCGGCGAAGATGGCCATGTCGGTGGTCCCGCCCCCGATATCCACCAGGCAGACACCCAGCTCCTTCTCGTCCTCGGTGAGGACGGAGTGGCTGGAGGCGAGCTGCTCCAGGATGATGTCGTCCACCTCCAGGCCGCAGCGGCGCACGCACTTGACGATGTTCTGCGCCGCCGAGACGGCCCCGGCCACCATGTGGACCTTGGCCTCCAGCCGCACCCCCGACATCCCCACCGGCTCGCGGATCCCCTCCTGGGCGTCGATGATGAACTCCTGGGGGATCAGGTGGAGGATCTGCTGGTCCGCCGGGATGGCCACCGCCCGGGCGGCATCCAGCACCCGATCCACGTCCCCCTGGGTCACCTCCTTGTCGCGGATGGCCACGATGCCGTGGGAGTTGAGGCTCTGGATGTGGCTGCCGGCGATCCCGGCGAAGACGGAGTGGATCTGGCAGCCGGCCATGAGCTCCGCCTCCTCCACCGCCCGCTGGATGGACTGGACGGTCGACTCGATATTGACCACCACCCCCTTCTTCATTCCCCGGGAGGGGTGGGAGCCGATGCCGATGACCTCGATGGTGCCCTCGGGATTCACCTCCCCGACGATGGCCACCACCTTGGAGGTCCCGATATCCAGGCCCACGATGAGATTCTTCTCGCCTCGCTTAGACATTCATGCCCTCTCCCCTCGTCCGGCGTAACCGCTCAGGCTTGGCGGCTCACCCTTCCAGCGCACGGAAAATCCGTTGGTATAGCGCAGATCCACGGCCTCGATCCGGTCGGCCATGGGCTGCAGCGTCTCCGGCCAACTGGCCAGGAAGCGCTGCAGGCGATCGCGCCAGGCATCGCGGCCCAGCACCACCTCGATCCCGTTGTCCAGCTCGAGCCGCCAGGCGCGGCGACCGTCGGCCGCTAACCCCTGGAGGGCCAGCCCCGTACTCTCCAGGCTCCGACCCAGCTCCCAAAAGCGGTCGGCCATGTCTCCGGCCAGCGCCTCCGGGCCCTGGAAGCTGGGCAGCCCCTCGGGGACCGTCTCCGGCTCCGGATGGAAGAGCTCGCCCTCGCGGCTGACCACGCCGCCGTCCGCCCAGCGCGCCAGGGGGCGGTGCTCGGTCACCTCGATACCCAAGCGGTCCGGCCAGATCCGGCGGACCCGGGCCTCCGCCACCCAGGGGAGCGCCTCCACCGCCTCCCGGACGGCGGCGACATCCACGGCGAAGAAGCCCCGGTCCACGTAGGGCGCGACCGCACGGCGAACGGCGCTCCCCTCCACCCGATCCAGACGCCCCTCCAACTCCACCGCCTCCAGCGGCAGGGTCGCCGGGTCCTGCAGCCACGACAGGGCGGCCGCGGCCACGGCCACCAGTGCCAGGCCACCGGCAAAGGCCCCCAGCAGGCGTGGGTCCAGGGCCTCGCGCCAGCCCGGGGCAGCGTCGCGCTCGCGTGTCCGGCGTCGGGCGTGTCTCACGCCACTCCCTCCCCGCCGCCCTTCAGGGCGGCGCCGTCGAGTATGGTCCGCGCCAGCGCGGGGAAATCCAACCCCGCCGCCGCCGCGGCCATGGGCACCAGGCTGTGGTCGGTCATGCCGGGGATGGTGTTCACCTCCACCAGCCAGTCGGTACCGTCACCATCGCGCAGGATGTCCACCCGCCCCCAGCCGCGACCGTCCAGGGCCGCGAAGGCGGCGCGGGCGAGGCGCCCCATGGCTGCCTCCTCGGCCTCCGACAGGCCCGCCGGGCAGTGGTAGCGGGTGGTCTCCTCGCTGTACTTCGCCGCGTAGTCATAGAAACCGCGCGGGGTCTCCAGCCGGATGGCCGGCAGGGTCCGCTCGCCCAGCAGGGCCACGGTATACTCCTCACCGGCGACCCAGCGCTCGGCGAAGACCTCGTCGTCGTAGGCGGCGGCCGCCGCCCGGGCGGCCTCGAGGTCGGCGGCGCGCTCCACGCGGCTCATGCCGATGCTCGAGCCCTCGCGCGCCGGCTTGACCATCAGCGGCAGGCCCAGCCGGGCGACCACCGCCTCCGCATCGGTCTCCGGGGTCAGTTCCACCCAGTCCGGCGTGGGCAGGCCGGCCCCGCGCCAGCTGCGCTTGGTGCGCAGCTTGTCCATGGCCAGCGCCGAGCCGAGGACACCGCTGCCGGTATACGGGATGCCGAAGGCCTCCAGGCAGCCCTGGATGACCCCGTCCTCCCCGCCGCGGCCGTGGAGGGCGATGAAGGCCCGCTCCCAGGTACCATCCGCCAGGGCCCGGACGGCGGCCGGGCCATCGATGTCCAGCGCCTCGGCCGCCACCCCCGCCTGCTTCAGGGCGGCGAGCACCGCCTGTCCGCTCTTCAGCGAGATGGGCCGCTCCGCCGACCAGCCCCCCATGAGCACCACCGCCGTCATGCCGCCACCCCCGCGATCCGAACCTCGGGCTCGAGCTCCACGCCGTGGACCGCCCGTACCCGCTCGGCCATGTGGCCCATGAGCGCCTCGATATCGGCGCTGGTGGCCGTACCGGTATTGATGATGAAGTTGGCATGCCTCTCGGAGACGCAGGCCCCGCCCACGCAGACCCCCTTGAGGCCGGCGGTCTCCAGCAGTCGCGCCGCGTGATCCCCCTCGGGGTTGCGGAAGGTCGAGCCGGCGGTGGCCTCCTGCACCGGCTGGGTGGCGCCGCGCTGTTCCAGCAGCTCGCGCACCCCTTCGCGACCCCGACCGCCCGGCTCCAGGGCCAGCTCCGCGGCGGTGAACCACTCGCCCTCGGGGCCGCGGACGTGGCGATAGCCCACCTCGAAATCGGCCGGGGTCCGCCGCCGGCGTTCGCCGGCGCGGTCCACGGTCTCCACCGCCACCACCCGGTCCCAGGTCTCGCCGCCGAAGGCACCGGCATTCATGGCCAGCGCCCCGCCCAGGGTGCCGGGGATCCCGCCCCAGAACTCGCCGCCGGTCATCCCGGCCCGGCCGGCGAAGCGGGCGAGCTTGGCGCAGGGCACGCCGGCCCCGGCGCGCAGGGTGGTCGCATCCAGCCACTCCATCTCCGCCAGGCGGTTGGTCGTGGCGATGACCGTGCCGGGGAAGCCGCCGTCGCGGACCAGCAGGTTGGAGCCCAGTCCCAGCCAGAGCAGGGGCTCGGCCGCCGGCAGCCCCGCCAGGAAGGTCGCCAGGTCCTCGACATCCGCCGGGCGGAAGAAGCGCGCCGCCGGCCCGCCCGTGCGCCAGGTGGTATGGCGGCTCAGGGGCTCGTCGGTGCGCAGCTCGCCGCGCAGGGCGGTCATATCCGGAGCGGCCATCATGCACCCTCCTCCGCCAGTCGCCGCGGCAGTTCGCCGGCCAGGGCGCCGATGCTGCCGGCCCCCAGGGTCACCACCACGTCGTCGGCCCGAAGGCGATCCCGGAGGACGGCCACCGCCTCGTCGGCATCGGCGGCAAAGACCGGTTCGGCCCCGCCGCGGTCCCGGATGGCGCGGCAGAGGCTGCGCCCGTCGGCGGTGGCGATGGGCGCCTCGCCGGCGGGGTAGACCTCCATCACCACCAGGTTCTCCACGTCGGCCAGCACGCGGGCGAAGTCGTCCAGCAGGTCCCGGGTGCGGCTGTAGCGGTGGGGCTGGAAGACCACGTGGACCCGGCGGCGGGGCCACGCCTCGCCCACCGCCTCCAGCATGGCCGCCAGCTCCCGGGGATGGTGGCCATAGTCGTCCACCAGGGTCACCGGCCCGGCCGGCGTGGCCACGGCGTCGGTGACCTGGAAGCGGCGCCCGATCCCGGCGAAGCCCTCCAGCCCGCGCGCGATGGCCGCCGGCTCCACCCCCAGCTCGCGCGCCACGGCGGCGGCGGCCAGCGCGTTGCGGACATTGTGACGCCCCGGAAGATTCAGGCGCACCGGTTGCGGCTCGGCATCGGGCAGGTGGAGGTCGAAGTGCGTCACCAGGCCCTCGGCCTCCAGCCCGGTAGCGCGGACATCGGCGCCGGCCTCCAGGCCGTAGGAGAGCACCGGCTTGGCCACCTCCGGGCGCAGGGCTCGCACCTCCGGGTCGTCGTGGCAGAGCACCGCCAGGCCGTAGAAGGGCAGATGCCCCAGGAAGGTCAGGAAGGTCTCGCGCAGGCGCTGGAAGTCGCCGCCGTAGGTCTCCAGGTGGTCGGCATCGATATTGGTGACCACCGCCACCACCGGCGTCAGGTGGAGGAAGGAGGCGTCGCTCTCGTCGGCCTCCGCCACCAGGTAGGGGCCGCTCCCCAGACCGGCGTTGGCCGCGGCGCTGTTGAGCCGCCCCCCGATGACGAAGGTCGGGTCCAGCCCTCCCTCGGCCAGCAGGCTGGCCACCAGGCTGGTGGTGGTGGTCTTGCCGTGGGTCCCGGCGACGGCGATGCCGTAGCGGAAGCGCATGAGCTCGGCGAGCATCTCCGCCCGCGGCACCACCGGTACCCGCGCCTCCCGGGCGGCGACCCACTCGGGATTGTCCGGGGTCACCGCCGAGGAGGTCACCACCACATCGACATCACGCACTCGCGCCGGGTCGTGGCCGCGCCCCACCATGGCACCCAGGGCGGCCAGACGACGGGTGGCGTCGTTCTCGCCCAGATCGGAGCCGGAGACGGCGTAGCCGAGGTTGAGCAGGACCTCGGCGATGCCGCTCATGCCGGCCCCGCCGATGCCGATGAAGTGGATCCGGCGGATCCGGCGCATGAGGGGGACGCCACCGGGGTCCAGGGGTCGCGTCTCAGCCATGGCTCACCTCCCGGCAGATGGCCGCCACCGTCTCCGCCGCCTCGGGGCGCGCCCGCTTGCGGGCGGCACCGGCCATGGCGCGCAGACCACCGCGCCCCCTGGCCGCGTCGGCCGCCACCTCGTCCAGGGCGCGGGCGAGGTTCGCCGGCTCCAGCTGGTCCTGGGGCCAGAGCTGGGCGGCGCCCACATCGGCCAGGTAGGCGGCATTGCGGGTCTGGTGGTCATCCACGGCGTGGGGGAAGGGGACCAGCAGGCTCCCCACCCCGGCCGCCGCCAGCTCGGAGACGGTCAGCGCACCGGAGCGCGCGATGACCAGATCCGCCCACTCGTAGGCGGCGGCCATGTCCTCGATGAAGGGGACCACCTCGGCGCTCACCCCCGCCTCGCGGTAGGTGGCCTGCGCCTCCTCCCGCTCTCGCCGCCCGGCCTGATGGTGGACCACCACCTCGCCTCGTTGGTCCATGGCCGCCACTGCCTGCGGCACGGTGCGGTTCAGCGCCAGCGCCCCCTGGCTACCCCCCAGGACCAGCAGCCGCAGCGGGCCGGTACGCTCGGCGAAGCGTACCGCCGGTTCCGGCAGGGCGGCGATATCGGCGCGCACCGGATTCCCGGTCACGGTGGCCGCCACCCGCTCGGGGAAGGCCCCCGGGAAGGCGGAGAGCACCCGGGCCGGCCGCAGCCGCGCCAGGCTCCGATTGGTCAGCCCGGCGCTCGCGTTCTCTTCGTGGATCACCAGCGGCCGACCGGCAAGACGGGCCGCCACGCCGCCGGGACCGGCGGCAAAGCCGCCCATGCCCAGCACTGCATCCGCCCCGCGGCGGGCCAGCACCCCGCGAGCGCCCAGCAC
>JBKGYA010000004.1:0-27096 GCA_046546335.1 Thiohalospira sp.
ACGGCGTATCGGGTATCAGGGACTTCCACCGGCCGCCCCCGAGTATGCGGACACCCTCCACCCCAGGGGGTCCGGGGTAGGCGGGCGCCCCTGCCGATTGCTCGGAAAGAGACCCCGTATCCGCCACCGCTACGGTACAATGGGGCCATTCGGAACAGCGGCAAGGGAGCCCACCATGCGCATCCTCGTTACCGGCACCGCCGGCTTCATCGGCAATGCCCTCGCCCTGCGCCTGCTGGAGCGCGGCGACGAGGTCATCGGCGTGGACAACGTCAACGCCTACTACGACCCGGTCCTCAAGGAGAACCGCCTCAACCGGATCCGGGATTATGACGGCTTCACCGAGGAACGGGTGAGCCTGGAGGACCGGCCGGCCATGGAGCGGGTCTTCCGCGAGCACCAGCCCCAGCGGGTGGTGAACCTCGCCGCCCAGGCCGGGGTGCGCTACTCCCTGGAGAACCCCCACGCCTACGTGGACGCCAACATCGTCGGCTTCACGAACATCCTGGAGGGCTGCCGCCACTTTGGTGTGGAGCACCTGGTCTTCGCCAGCTCCTCCTCCGTCTACGGCGCCAACGAGGAGATGCCCTTCTCGGTCCACCACAACGTGGACCACCCCCTGAGCCTCTACGCGGCCAGCAAGAAGGCCAACGAACTCATGGCCCACACCTACGCCCATCTCTACCGACTGCCCACCACCGGCCTGCGGTTCTTCACCGTCTACGGCCCCTGGGGCCGGCCGGACATGGCGCTCTTTCTCTTCACGAAGAAGATCCTGGCGGGCGAGCCCATCGACGTCTTCAACTACGGCAACCACCGGCGGGACTTCACCTACATCGACGACATCGTCGAGGGGGTCCTGCGCACCCTGGACCACCCGGCCGAGCCCAACCCCGACTGGAACGGCGCCGACCCCGATCCGGGCACCAGCGCGGCCCCCTACCGGATCTACAACATCGGCGCCCACCAGCCGGTGGAGCTCATGCGCTACATCGAGGTGCTCGAGGAGAATCTGGGCAAGAAGGCGGAGAAGAACCTGCTGCCGCTGCAGCCCGGGGACGTCCCGGATACCTACGCCGACGTGGCCGACCTGAAGGCCGACGTGGGCTACGAGCCCACCACCCCGGTGGAGACCGGCGTGGCGAACTTCGTCGCCTGGTACCGGGACTACTACCAGGTCTAGGGGCTAGGCCTTGCCCAGCACCCGCGGCAGCGGGCCGGTCCAGGCGGGGTCGAGCCGGCTGGCCACGATGAACCAGGGATTGAGGATGGTCTCGCGCCGATTGTAGGTGAGCGGCTGGAGATCGGTATCCACCACCACCCCGCCGGCGGCCCGGACCACGGCATGGGCAGCGGCGGTATCCCACTCCGAGGTGGGCCCCAGGCGCGGATAGAGGTCGGCGGCCCCCTCGGCCACCAGGCAGAGCTTGAGCGAACTTCCCATGCTCACCAGCTCCGCCTCCCCCAGCTCGTCCACCAGCGCCTGGACCTCCGGGCTGGGGTGGGAGCGGCTGCCCACCACCCGCCAGGGGCGCCCGGCGACCTCGCCGGCCACACGGATGGCCATGGGCGGCCGTGCGCCGTCCCGGCGGCTGGCGCCATTGCCGTCGCCCAGATAGGTCCGTCCCAGCGCGGGCGCATGGACCACCCCGGCCACCGGCTCGCCCGCCTCCACCAGGGCGATGTTCACGGTGAACTCGCCGTTGCGGTTGATGAACTCCTTGGTCCCGTCCAGGGGGTCCACCACAAAGAGACGCGACCAGTGCGAGCGCTCGGCGTAGGGGATCTCCGCCCCCTCCTCCGAGAGGACCGGGATGTCCGGGAAGGCCTCGGCCAGGGCATCCACGATGACCCGGTGGGCGGCGCGATCCGCCTCGGTAAGCGGGGAATCGTCGGCCTTGGTCTCCACCCCCTGATCGTCGCGGTGGTAGACCTCCAGGATGGCCTCGCCGGCGCGGTGGGCGATGGCGTCCAGGGTTTCCAGAAGCTCGGCCATGGATCCTCCTCGGCTGGTTGATACGTGGCCGGTCATTCTACGGGAGCCGGCGCCCGTTGGCCCGCCAGCCGGGGTACTGCCAGCAGGGCCAGCAGTCCGCCCACGGCTGCCATCCCCGCCGCCCCGGCAAAGGTGGCCGTCGCCCCGGCGCCGTCCCAGAGCAGGCCGCCGTAGAGGCTGCCCACCGCCCCGCCGGCGCCGAAGCCCAGGCTGGAGTAGAGCGCCTGCCCCCGACCCTGGAGGCGACCGCGGAAGACATGGTGGACCAGGGCGATGGCGACGGCGTGGTAGAGGCCGAAGCTGGCGGCATGCAGGATCTGGGCGCCGATCACCAGTGGCACGCTGCCCGGAAAGAGGGCCAGCACCAGCCAGCGCAGGGCGGTCAGTGCGAAGCTGACCACCAGCAGCGGCGCCAGGGCGAAGCGCCCCATAAGCCGGTGCATTACCAGGAACATCCCCACCTCGGCCGCCACGCCGAGCCCCCAGAGCAGGCCGGTGGACCAGCCGCTGTAGCCGATATCCCGCATGTAGAGGCTGAAGAAGGTGTAGTAGGGGCCGTGGCTGGCCTGCATCAGCAGGCAGGCGGCCAGAAAGGCGATGACGGCCGGCCGCGCGAGGACCTCCCCCAGCCGCTCCTCGCCCGCCTCCGGTGCGGCCGTCGGCGGCCCCTCCGGCGCCCCCAGGCTGGTGAGCCAGATGGCGGCGAGCCCCGCGCCCACCGCCCACGGGACCAGGGCGGCGCCGTGGAGGTCCAGCAGCGGCCCCAGCCCCACGGCGGTGAGGATGAAGCCCACGGAGCCCCACAGCCGGATGTGGCTGTAGCGCGCCTCGTTCCCCTGCAGGTGGTTGAAGGTGTTCGCCTCGAACTGGGCGAGCACCGCATTCCAGAAGAAGGAGAAGGCGAGCATCACCGCCGCCAGGGACCAGAAGCCGCCGGCCAGGGCGACGAAGGCGAAGGCCAACAGCCCCAGGAGGCTGCCGCCGCGGACCCAGGGCATGCGCCGGCCGCTACGGTCCGCCAGCCAGCCCCAGAAGTTGGGGGCGACGATCTTGGTCGCCATGACCAGGGCCATGAGGCCGCCGATCTCCGCCGAGGAGAACGCCAGATGGTCGAGATAGACCGGCCAGTAGGGGACCAGCGTCCCCAGCACGGCGAAGTAGAAGAGGTAGAAGGCCGAGAGGCGGCCGTAGGGGATCCCCGTCATCGCACCTCCCGCCGGTTCAGGTGCGGCGCGGGTCGCGTTCCGGGTTCTGGGCCCGGTGGCGCAGGGCGTGGTCGGCCAGGACCAGGGCCACCATGGCCTCGGCGATGGGGGCCGCCCGGATGCCGACGCAGGGGTCGTGGCGCCCCTTGGTGACCACCTCCACCGGCTGGCCGTCGGCGTCCACGCTCTGGCCCGGGATGAGGATGCTGGAGGTGGGCTTCAGGGCGATATCGGCCAGCAGCGGCTGCCCCGAGGAGATCCCGCCCAGGACCCCGCCGGCGTTGTTGGAGAGGAAGCCCGCCGGCGTCCGCTCGTCGCGGTGCTCGCTGCCGCGCTGCTCCACACTGGCGAAGCCGGCGCCGATCTCCACGCCCTTGACGGCGTTGATGCTCATCAGGGCGTGGGCCAGTTCGGCATCCAGGCGGTCGAAGACCGGCTCCCCCCAGCCCGCCGGCAGGCCGTGGGCCTCCACGTGGACCCGGGCGCCGATGGAGTCGCCGGCCTTGCGCAGCCCCTGGAGGTACTCCTCGATCTCCTCGACGCGATCGGGATCCGGAAAGAAGAAGGGATTCTCCGGCACCGCCGCCCAGTCCATGCGGTCGGCGGTGATCCCGCCGATCTGCGTGAGACAGCCCCGGAGGGTGACCCCGTAGTCGCGCTCCAGCAGCTGCCGGGCCACGGCCCCGGCCGCCACCCGGGCGGCGGTCTCCCGCGCCGAGGAACGCCCGCCGCCGCGGTAATCGCGGATACCGTACTTGGCATCGTAGGTGGCATCGGCGTGGCCCGGCCGATAGCGCCGGGCGATCTCCGAGTAGTCCTTCGAGCGCGCGTCGGTGTTGCGGATGAGCAGGCCGATGGGCGTGCCGGTGGTCACCCCCTCGAAGACGCCGGAGAGGATCTCCACCTCGTCGGCCTCGCGGCGCTGGGTGACGTAGCGCGATGTACCGGGCCGGCGCCGGTCGAGGTCGGCCTGGATGGTCGCCTCGTCCAGGGGCACCCCGGGGGGACAGCCGTCGATGGTGCAGCCGATGGCGGGGCCGTGGCTCTCGCCGAAGGTGGAGACGACGAAGAGTCGCCCTGTGTGATTTCCGGACATGGGCCCATTCTAGCGCGAAGGGAGGGCGCCGTCTCGCCGGTTTGACACCCCCGGGGCAGTGTGCGAAAACCGACCATTCTGGATGGTCTTGGAGTCGCTCCAGCCCTGGAAGGCCGGAGGTAATAATAATTACATTGTCCGTCAATCGCACACAGCTTGCCCTGGGCCTGGGTTTCATGGGCGTCCTCGCCCTCATGGCCCTGCTGGTCCTGGTCGCCCTCTCCCGCATGGGGGAGATCCACCAGCGCCTGGAGACCATCGTCGAGCACCACAACACCAAGCAGGAGCTGGTGCAGACGCTGTATACCACGGCGCGGGAGCGGATCATCACCCTCCAGCGCCTCATCAACGAGACCGACCGCTTCGCCCAGGAGGAGCGGCATCGGGAACTCCTGGAGCTGGCATCCCGCTTCGTCCAGGCTCGCAGCCGCCTGCAGACCATGGCGCTGGACCCGGTGGAGGAGCGGCTGCTGTCCGCCCAGGGGGAGGCGACCGGCGAGGTCCGCCCCCTCCATCAACGGGCCCTGGAGATGGCCCTGGAGGGGGAGCGCGACGCCGCCCGCCGCCTGACCTTCAACCGCGGGCTCCCCGGCCAGGACGAGGTCCTGAGTGCCCTGGAACAGCTCTCCGAACATCAGGATGCCGAGAGCCGGCGCGCCCTGGACAGCGCCTCGGGGGCCTATGCCGAGGCATGGTGGCTCCTGCTGGGGGGCGGCGGGGCCGCCCTGCTACTGGGGGGGCTCATCGCCGCCGCCGCCCTCTACAGGGTCAACCGCTCCCAGCGGGAACTGGAACGCGAGAAGGAGCGGGTCCAGACCACCCTCCACTCCATCGGCGACGGTGTGGTCACCACCGATGCCGGCGGCGTCATCGACTACATGAACCCGGCCGCCGAGGAGCTGCTGGGGATCCGGGCGGGGGAGGCCCTCGCCCGTCCCCTGGAGGCCATCTTCGCGCTGGAGGACGAGTCCACGGGGCGCCGGCTGGACCACCCCGTGCGGGAGGCCATGCGCGAGAACAGCACCCTCTGCTCGGCCCTGCCGGCAGCCCTGGTCCGTCCCGACGGAAGGCATCACCCCATCGAACACACCGCCGCCCCCATTCACGGGCAGGCCGGGCGCGTGGTGGGTGCCGTCCTCATCTTCCGCGACGTGGGCGAGGTGCGCCGCCTCTCCCGCCAGCTCTCCTATCAGGCCAGCCACGACGCCCTGACGGGCCTCATCAACCGCCGCGAATTCGAGAACCGGCTCCAGAATGCCCTGGAAAGCGCCCACAACGAGGGCGAGGAACACGCCCTCTGCTACCTCGACCTGGACCAGTTCAAGCTGGTCAACGATACCTGCGGTCACGCGGCCGGGGATGAGCTCCTCAAGCAGCTCGCCGAGCGCATCCGCGGGCGCGTCCGCGCCTCCGACACCGTGGCCCGGCTGGGCGGGGACGAATTCGGCGTCCTTCTGGAGAGCTGCCCGCCGGAGCGGGCCCGCACCATCGCCGAGGAGCTGCGGGAGACGGTCCGGGTCTTCCGGTTCGTCTGGGACAACCAGTCCTTCGAGGTGGGGGTGAGCATCGGGCTGGTCCCCATCGACAGCGACAGCGGTGGCCTGGTCGGCCTGCTGGCCGCGGCGGATGCCGCCTGTTACGTCGCCAAGGACCACGGGCGCGACCGCATCCACATCTATCACAGTGAAGACGCCGACCTGGAACGCCACCACGGCGAGATGGAGTGGGCCCAGCGCCTGCGCCTGGCCCTGGACGAGGACCAGTTCTGCCTCTACCACCAGCCCTTTCGCACCCTCAATCCCGCCCTCGAGGGGGATACGGGCTTCAGCGAGGTACTCCTGCGGCTGCGCCAGGAGGGCGGCGAGATCGTCCCGCCCATGGCCTTCATCCCGGCCGCGGAGCGCTACAACCTCATGCCGGCCATCGACTACTGGGTGGTCGACCGGGTCATTCGGCAGCTGGAGAGCAGGAGCACCCCCTTCGGGGCGCGGGAGCGGGTGTCGGTGAACCTCTCCGGCCAGAGCCTCTCCGAGCCGGCCACGCTGGATCGCCTGCTCAAGCGGCTGGATGCCAGCACCGCCGACCCCAAGCGGCTCTGCTTCGAGATCACCGAGACGGCGGCGGTGGCCAACCTGACCGCTGCCGGCGACTTCATCGGCGAGCTTCGCCAGCGGGGATGCTGCGTGGCGCTGGATGATTTCGGCAGCGGCCTCTCCTCCTTCGCCTACCTCAAGCACATGCCCGTGGACCTCCTGAAGATCGACGGCTCATTCATCCGGGACATGCTGGCCGATCCCACCGACCGCGCCTTCGTCGAATCCATCAACCAGATCGGCCACATCATGGGGATCCGGACCGTAGCGGAGTTCGTGGAGAGCGACGCCCTGATGGAGGCACTGCAGGCGATGGGAGTCGACTATGCCCAGGGCTTCGCCATCGCCCACCCCACCCCGCTGCAGGGCATTCCCCTGCCGGCGGGCAAGGTCGGCAACGGACAGGACTAGGGGATCGGAGAACCGCCTTCAGTCACATTCCCCCACCGATTCCGGGGCGCAGGTCCGGCCATCCACCCAGATGGCACTACCCAGCGGTACCCCGCTGAGATCCACCCTCCCCAGGTCGGCGCCGCGCAGATTGGCGTAGGCCATGTTGGCGCCCGCCATCCTTGCGCGTTCCAGGCGCACGCCCCGGAGGTCGGTGCCGAACAGCCGCGCCCCGCGGAGATTGGCGCCGGCCAGGTCGGCACCGCCCATGAGGGCGAAGGAAAGGTCGGCCTCTTCCAGATTGGCACCGCGCAGATCGGCCTGCTGGAGCTGGGTATCCCGCATGCGTGAGCCGCGGAGATCCTTGCCCGCGAGTTCCACCCCGGCGCGGTCACAATAGCTCCAGTTCACCCCGGGGGCCGGCCCCGCCTCGCAGTCGGGTTCCAGCGGCCGGTCCACGGGGGCGGCCCACCAGGCCCCGCCGATGAGGGCGACCACCACTGCCGCCGCCACCACCAGCCGCCAGGCACCCCGGTCGCCCGGTTCGCCGAAGGCCCGGCGATGAAGGCTCCGCATCCGTGGCCGGTCGCCCTCGTCCTCCTCGCGCCGCTCCACGGCAACGGCCTCGGGGTCGTCCTCGACCCGCTCATCCGCCCAGCGCCGGGCCGCCTCCAGTCGCTGGAGGTTGTAGGGATCGGTGAGATCGGCGCGCAGGACCTCCGGGATCAGCTCCTCCGACCAGTCCTCCACCCGGCCCCACTCCTCCCCGTCCGGGCTCACCGAGTCCTCGCGCCGGACCCGGCCCAGCAGTATCCAGCGCTGGATCTGCCCCGCCGGGAAGGGCCCCTCGGCCACACCGTCCCGCCATAGATACCAGATGGGATGTTCCATCACTCGCCCTTGAATTTTGCGTGTTTCCGCCGCCAATATGCGGGAGTCATTCCACACCACGCAGCATAGGTTGCCCCGGCACCGGACACCAGCACCGGGGACCCTCAGCGGGAGTTGCCATGGAGATCCAGCGTCCCGAGACCCGGCCGGGGACGGGACAGACCCTCACCCTTCGCCAGGCCAGCTCCGAGACCGGGCGCAGCAACTGGCAGGCCGGTCAGATCCTGCGCGTTACGGTGAATTCCTTCACCGCGGACGGGCGCGTCAATCTGCGCGTGGACAATACTCCCATGCAGTCCAACCAGCCGGCCGGCGGTCTCCGGGCCCAGCCCGGCCAGAGTCTGCAGATGCAGGTGGTCCAGGGGGGGCGCCAGCCGGTCCTTCAGGTTCTCGAAGGACCGGCCCGGCCGGAGGAGGTAGCCCGCACCGCCGTGCGAGAGGCCCTGCCGCGACAGCAGCCCCTGGACCAGGCCCTGCAGCGGGTCGCCGGCCAGCTCCGCTCCCTGGCGGAACAGTCCGGTCAGACGGAGACCGGACGGGCGGCCCGGCAGGTCCTCAACAGCCTCCCTGGCGGCGAGCGGCTCTCCAGTTCCGAGGGATTCCGTCAGGCGCTGGCCAACTCCGGGCAGTTCCTGGAGAACAAGCTCGGTCGCCAGGCCGCCGGCAGCGGCACCGACGGGACCGCGCTTGCCCGCGACCTCAAGGGGGCGCTGCTGCGGCTCCTGACCAACCTCCGTAGTACCGGGGGGCAGACGAGCACCACCGCCGGGCGGGGCAGCAGCAACCCGGCGGCGGGCAGCAATCCCGCCGCGGCAGCCAGCTCCGCTGGGAACAACCCGCCGGCCCCCGGCTACACGGCCCGCGGGCAGGCCGTCGGCGGCAGTTCCACCACGACCCCGGGATCGACAGCCGGCGCCGGGACAGCGACCGGAGGGGGTACGGGAACCGCCACACCCACCGGTGCGGGCGCCAGTGCCGCCGCCCAGGCGGGTAGCAGCGCGGGTCGGGCGGTAACCGGTACGGCCGGGGCGGGGACAACCACCGCCGCGGCCGGCAGCAGCAACCTGGCCGGGGAGGCCGCTGCCCGCGGTGCCGACCTGGCCCGCAATCTGGAGGCCGGCCTCGCCCGGATCCAGCTCAACCAGGTCGTTTCCACCACCGGTTCGGAGAGCCAGCGGCCCACCTGGCAGCTGGAACTGCCCTTCCGTGGCCCCGATGGCGAGGTCCAGTCATTCGCCGTTCGTATCGAGAACGAGCGCCAGGGCGACGGGGAATCCGTCGCCCCGCTGTGGACGGTGAATCTGCGCTTCGAACTGGAGCGGCTGGGCGCCATCCGCGCCGGGATCACGCTGGTCGGAGGCCAGTATGTCTCCGTGGGCCTCTGGGCCGAGGATCCGGCGACGGTGGCGCTGTTCGAGGAACACCTGGAGGAGCTTCGCAGCCGCATGGCAGAGGCCGGGCTCACCGTGGGCCACGTCGGCGTACGTCAGGGGGAGGCACCGGCCCCCGGCCCGGCCACCGACGGCATGGACGGCCCACTGGTGGATGAGGAGGCCTGATGGCCGACGACAGGGAGAACGAGGAGGGCCAACGCCCGCCCCGCGCCGTCGCCCTGCGCTACGACGGCCAGAGCGCCCCGCGGGTCACCGCCAAGGGGGCCGGCGAGACCGCCGAGGCCATCCTGCGGCTGGCCGAGGAGAACGGGATCCCGCTGCACGAGGACCCCGACCTGGTCACCCTCCTCGCCCAGCTGGAGCTCGGCCAGGAGATCCCGACCAACCTCTACCAGGCGGTGGCCGAGGTCATCGCCTTCGCCTATCTCATGTCGGGCAAGGAGCCGCCCCTGCCGGGGCACAGTGGCGAGCCGGAGGAGCCGGAGGGATAGCGGCTACTCCTCCAGACGGTGGAGCATCGCCACCAGCTCCGCCTCCCCGCGGGTCAGGCCGCAGACCTCGATGAGTTCGTTCATGTCGGAGCCGCGGCGGGCCATCCGGATGGCCTGCTGGTAGGACTGGTGAGCAGGATCATTGAGGTCGAGCTGGTCCTGTCGCTCGGCGAGCTGAGTGAGCTGGCGCTCCAGCCGCATGACGCGTTCACCGACCCCCACGGCAGCGGAGACCAGCGCCCGCATGTCCCCCCGGACGACCTCGGCCTCCCGCGCCAGACGCGCCCGATCCCGGCGCACGGCCCACAGCGCCACGCTTGCCAGCACGATCGCCAGCAGGGAGAGGATGAGGACGCCGACGAGCAATGGGCCGGCGGCGACGGACGAGAGCTCCGGCATGGGTCAGACGTTGGCCACGTCCTGCCACTCGCTGTCGGAGAGGAGCTTGTCCAGATCCACGAGGATGAGGAGGTGGCTGTCGCGGCTGGCGACGCCCTGGATGTACTTGGAAGACTCGTCATTCCCCACGTTGGGGGCCGTCTCGATCTCCGAGGCGCGCAGGCGCATGACCTCCGAGACGCTGTCTACCAGGATCCCCACGGTCTGCCCCCCCACCTCGAGGATCAGGATCCGGGTATCGTCATCCACCTCGCGAGGCGGCAGTGCGAAGCGCTTTCGGGTGTCCAGGATGGTCACCACGTTGCCGCGCAGATTGATGATCCCCAGGACGTAGTCAGGGGCACCGGGAACCGGCGTGATCTCGCTGTAGCGCAGGACCTCCTTGACCTGCTGGACCGGCACGCCGTACTTCTCGTCCTCAAGATGGAAGGTCACCCACTGGGTGACCGGATCGTCGGCGTCCGATACGTGCGCCTCGGCGTCGATGGTCTCCATGGTGTTCCCCCGAAAGTCGATCTTCGGCCCATTGTAATCACATTGCGGCCATGGCCACAGCCCTGCCCCGGTTTCCGGGCACCGCCTCCGCACACAGGCGGGAAGCCGTTCAGTCCGCGGCCACCTCCTGGCCGTGGGCCAGGAGGTAGGCGAGGCCACGGGCATCGAGCAGCGCGCACTTGCGCTCGATGACGGTCCCTGCCAGCCACTTGCGCCGGGTCCGGGAGGTCCGCCAGCGCACATTGTCCGGCTCCAGGGTGATGACCTCGTCCACGCCGTCGCAGGCCAGGCCGTAACGGCCATCATCGATGAGGATGATCCGGCGCTGCTGGCCCTCCCCCGCCTGGTAACGGCCACGGATCCGCTCGGGAACCACCAGCTGCGCCAGGTCGATGACCGGCACGTTCTGTCCCAGGTGATGGACCAGGCCGAGATACCAGGGCGAGTGGTTGGGCAGCGCCGTGATGTTCTCCGGCCACTCCAGCACGCCGGCGAGTTCGGCCAGCGGGATGGCCATGGTCAGCCCCGACAGCTCGAAGAGCAGCGCCTGGAAGGGCTGCTCGCCCCATGCCGGCACACCCTCCCAGGGATCCGGCTCGATCGCCGACGGGATCACGGCCGGCAGATTGGCCGTCTCCGACTCGGGGGCCGGCGCGGGGGCGGGCTCCACCACCGGCATGGCGGGCCTCTCGGCCACCGGCTCCGCACCCGGTTGGCGCTCCGGTGCGGGCGCGGTGGATTCGGGCGCCTGCCGGGCCTCCGCCACTGCCTGTGCCGGCTCGGGGTCGCTCTCCAGCGGCGGTGCGGCAGCCACCTCTTGTTCCTCCCCATCCACCTGCAGCAGCGACTCGAGATAGACGCCCAGGGCATCCTTCTCCGCGCTCAGGGTGCGACGGCTGTCGCGGCGGCTCATGACTCCTCCCCGGTCGTCGAGGTCTCCTCCTCGCGCATGAGGAACTCCAGCAGACCGTCATAGGCACGGACCCCGCGGGAGCTGGGGGCGATGGTGCTAAGGGGCAACCCCCGCTTGCTCGCCTCCCGGAAGCGATTATCCACCGGGATCACGCCCTCCCACAGGGTCTCGGGGTAGGCCTCGCGCAGGACATCCAGACTGTCCCGGGCGGCCCGGGTCCGGCGGTCGAAGAGGGTGGGAACGATGGTATAGGGCACCGGCCGGCGGGAGGCGCGCTGGATCAGTTCCAGGGTGTGGACCATGCGCTCCAGCCCCTTGCGGGCCAGGTATTCGGTCTGGACCGGCACCAGCAGGCGGTCGCAGGCGGCCAGGGCGTTGACCATCAGGACCCCCAGGACCGGCGGACAGTCGATGACCACGTACTCGAACATCCCCTCCAGCTGGCGCAGGGAGCGCTCCATCACCAGCCCCATTCCCTCCTGGGCGCCGAGCTGGCGATCCAGGGTTGCCAGGGCCGTGGAGGCGGGCATGAGCTGGAGGTTGTCCACCCCGGTGGGCCGCAGGACCCGTTCCGGCTCCAGCTCGTGGCCGATGCTCTCCTGCTGGAAGAGGGAGTAGATGCTCCGCTCCAGGGTGTCGGGGTCATAGCCGAAGTAGGCGGAGAGGGAGCCGTGGGGGTCCATGTCCACCAGCAGCGCCGAGCGCCCCCGGCGGGCCAGGCTGCCCGCCAGGGTCACCGCCGTGGTGGTCTTGCCGACCCCGCCCTTCTGATTCGCTACCGCCCAGACTCGCATCACTCCCCCTGGCGCTGCTGCCCAGCGCTGTCGTCCGACGTCCGGAAACGGACACCCGACCCTTCCGTACCCGTCGGTGCGTCACCGCTGTCACTCGGTTGCCCTACCGTCCCTTCTTGCGGAGGCTCGTCACCAGCCGCCTCGTCGAGATCCTCGCGCGGTGGCCGTTTCTCCAG
This sequence comes from Thiohalospira sp., assembly GCA_046546335.1. Classification (GTDB taxonomy): domain Bacteria; phylum Pseudomonadota; class Gammaproteobacteria; order Thiohalospirales; family Thiohalospiraceae; genus Thiohalospira. The sequence goes on from JBKGYA010000004.1 coordinate 12,334, forward strand.
GATCAGGACTACACGGCGATTCTCCTCGCGCCCATCGGCCGTATCGTTGTCCGCCACCGGCCGCTGCTCGCCGTATCCCACCGCCGAAAGACGGGAAGACTCCACTCCGCCGCTGGCAAGCAGGCGGACGACACTGGCCGCCCTCGCCGCCGACAGTTCCCAGTTGGATGGATACCGGTCCGTCTCGATCGGCCGATTATCCGTATGCCCCTCTACCTTCACGGGGAAGGGAAGCGGCTCCAGGATATTGCCGATGGCCTCCAGGATGGGGACCCCCGCCTCGGTGGGCTTGGCGCCACCGGATTCGAACAGCGAACTGGTATCGATCTCGATCTCGACGAAGTTCTTGTCCTCGGAGACCGAGAGCAGCCCCTCGTCGATGAGCGGCTCCATCTCCTCGTCGACGTTCTCCTTCATCTCGGCGACGGCCCGCTCGGCGGGGCTGGCCATCTGATCGGCATCCACCGCCGAAGTGGTCCGGCCGATGGAGTTGGTCTGCTGCATCTCCGGCGAATTCGCTGCCATCCCCGGGTCCCCCATCTGGATGGGGCTCATGGTTCGGGCATCGGTCTGAAAGGCGGAATTCAGGGTATCCGAGAGGATCCGGTACTTGCCCTCGTTGACCTGGGAAATGGAGTACATCACCACGAAGAAGGCGAACAACAGCGTGATGAAGTCCGCGTAGGAGACCAGCCAGCGCTCCAGGTTCTCCGGCTCCTCGGGTGGTTTCTTCCGCGCCATGTCCGGCTCCCCCTACTGGGCGGTATAGCCCTGCAGCTTGACCTCGATGTTGCGCGGGTTCTCCCCTTCGGCGATGGAGACGATCCCCTCCAGGACCATCTCCCGGAAGCGGGTGCGCTCGTGGACTACGGCCTTGAGCTTGTTGGCCATCGGCAGCAGCACGATATTGGCGATGCCGACGCCGTAGATGGTGGCCACGAAGGCCGTGGCAATACCGGCACCGAGCTTCTCCGGGTCACCGAGATTCTCCATGACGTGGATCAGGCCCATGACCGCGCCAAGGATGCCGATGGTGGGCGCATAGCCGCCCATGGCCTCGTAGACCTTGGCCCCCGCCAGCTCGAACTGCTCCTTGGAGGTAACCTCCGTCTCCAGGATGGTCCGGATACTTTCCGGCTCGCTGCCGTCCACCAGCAGCTGCAGCCCCTTGCTGGCGAAGGGATCGCGCTCCGTCTCCTCCACCGCCTCCAGTCCCAGCAGGCCCTCCTTGCGGGCCACGTTGCTCCACTCGATGATCTTGTCGATGGCCTCCTGGGGATCGTACTGGGGCGGGAAGACGGTCCAGCTCAACGAGCGCAACGCCTGGACGTAAGTCGGCAACGGGCTCTGGATGAGCGAGGCCCCGAAGGTCCCGCCGAAGACGATGAGTGCCGCAGGGGCGTTGAACAGGCTCCCGGCATGCCCTCCCTCCAGGGCCTGCCCCACCAGCATGGTCACCACGGCCAGGATCAGCCCAATGGGGGTCAGGAGATCCATCAGCGTACCTCCTCCACGATCGCCGGCCCCACCTCATCCAGGGAGAGCACCCGGCTGGTGATACCGGCCTCGACCACCGCCGCCGGCATGCCGTAGACCACCGACGAGGCCTCGTCCTGGGACCAGATGGTCGAACCGGCTTCCTTGAGCATGCGCGCCCCTTCCCGGCCGTCCGCCCCCATGCCGGTAAGGATGACCCCCAGGACGCCGGCCCCGAAGGCCCGGGCGGCCGAGCCGAAGGTGATATCCACCGACGGCTTGTAGGTCATGGTCGGATCGGCCTCCTCGATCCGGACCCGGGCAGGCCCACCGGGGCGGCGGCGCTCCACCAGCATCTGCTGGCCGCCGGGGGCCAGCAGGGCCAGCCCGGGCTCCAGGGCGTCGCCGTCTGCCGCCTGGCGAACCCGGATCCGGCAGCTGTTGTCCAGCCGCTGGGCAAAGGCGGGGGTAAAGCTCCCGGGCATGTGCTGGACCACCACCAGCGGGGCCGGGAAATCGGCGGGCAGCGCCGTCAGAACCCGCTGCAGGGCGACGGGACCCCCAGTGGAGGTCCCGATGGCGACCAGTTCCACCCTGCCCGACGACGGGGCCGGCCGCGCCGGCGGCGGTTTGGGAACCGGGCTAGCGGGGCGTGCCGGGGCCGGCGGCGGGCCCTTGCTCGCGGCCTCGCCCTCGCGCCGTGCGGTGCGCCCCTTTGCCCCCACCGTGAAGACCCGGGAACGTAGCTGGCGGACCGCCTCTTCGCGATTGCCGGAAAGGTCATCGAGGCGCTTGGGCAGGAAGTCGAGGGCGCCAGCCTCCAGGGCCTCCAGGGTCGGCTTCGCCCCCTCGGTGGTCAGGGAGGAGAACATCAGGACCGGGGTCGGATTCTTTTCCATGATCCGCCGCACGGCGGTGATGCCGTCCATGACCGGCATCTCGATGTCCATGGTGATGACATCGGGCTTGAGTTCCGCGGTGCGATCCACCGCCTCCTGGCCATTGCCGGCCTCCCCCACGACCTGGATGCGGGGGTCGGCGTCGAGGATCTCGACGATCCGCCGCCGGAAGAAGCGGGAGTCATCGACCACCAGCGTGCGAACGGGCATCAGCGTCTTACTCCCAGCCTGCGGGGATGGCGCTCACGGCCCCGCCGAGCACGCCATCCTTCCTTGTCAGTGCTGAAACCGAGTGCGCCGGGCATAGCGTTTGAGCAACCCCGGTACATCGAGAATCAGGGCGATGCGGCCATCGCCGGTAATGGTGGCGCCGGCCAGACCGTCCACGTGCTCCAGCAGGGCGCCCAGGGGCTTGATGACCACCTCCTCCTGGCCGATGAGGGAGTCGACCACGAAGCCGAGCTTCTGGCTCCCCACCTGGACCACGACCACGTGGGACTCGCCCTCGCCCTCCTTCGCCTCCTCGCCCTCTCCGGCAACCGCCGGTCTGCGATCGCCGGCCTCCACCAGCCATTCCGAGAGGTAGAAAAGCGGCATGGCGTGCTCGCGAACCATGACCACCTGCTGGCCATCGACGACGTTGGTCTCCTCCAGATTGAGATCGAAGATCTCGGAGACGTTGACCAGTGGCAGGGCGAAGGTCTGGTTGCCCACCACGATCATCAGGGTCGGGATGATCGCCAGGGTCAACGGCACCTTGACGTTGATGCGCGTTCCCTCGCCCGGCGCCGAGTCGATATCCACCGACCCGTTGAGCTGGGCGATCTTGGTCTTGACCACGTCCATGCCGACACCACGGCCGGAGACATCGGAGATCTCGGTCTTGGTGGAGAAGCCGGGATGGAAGATGAGGTTGTAGGCCTCCTTGTCGTCCAGCCGATTGGCCGCCTCGGTGTCCATCACCCCCTTCTCCACCGCCTTGCGCCGGAGCTTGTCGGCATCCATACCGGCACCGTCATCGCTGATGGCCAGCAGGATGTGGTCCCCCTCCTGCTGGGCGGAGAGCTTCACGGTCCCGGTACGCGGCTTGCCATTTTTCTCGCGCTCGTCCGGCGGCTCGATGCCGTGGTCCACCGAATTGCGAACGAGATGGACCAGCGGGTCGGAGAGCGCCTCGACCAGATTCTTGTCCAGGTCGGTCTCCTCGCCCTCCATCTCGAGATTGACCTCCTTCTCGAGGCTTCGTGAGAGATCGCGAATAACGCGCGGGAAGCGGCCGAAGACCTTCTTCACCGGCTGCATGCGGGTCTTCATCACCGACTGTTGCAGGTCGCCGGTGACCACGTCGAGGTTGCTCACCACGGAGGAGATCTCGCCGTTGCCGAGCTTCGCCTCGAGATTCACCAGGCGATTGCGGACCAGCACCAGCTCACCGACCATATTCATGATCTCGTCGAGCCGCTGGGTATCCACCCGGACAGTGGTCTCGCCCTGCTGCTGATGGCCGTCACCGCCTCCCTTCTTCCCGGCATCGCCGCCCTTGTCGCCGGCACCGCCTCCACCACCCTTGCCGCCACCAGCGGCCTTCGCCGGGGCCTCGGCCTTCTCCGGCTCGGGTCTGCCGGGCGCGCCGGTACTACCCCCACCCTGCGGCTCCAGCCCCTCCACCGCGGGCGGGGCGCCGCCGATCCCCGGGGCCTTGCCGCTGCCGTAGAGCTGGTCCAGCAGCGCCTCGAATTCCTGCTCGTCGATCTCCTCGTCGCTGCCGCTGGCAGCAGCGGCCTCGCCCCCGCCGGCGGATTCGCTCTCGCCGGCCGACTGCTCCGCGCCGGTATCGGCGACCTCGGGTACCCCCTGGTGCTGCCCCTGTCCGTGGAGCTGATCCAGCAGGGCCTCGAACTCCTCCTCGGTGATGTCCTCGTCGGAGCCGGTGCCCTGGGAGGGCTCACTGCCGCCCCCCTCATCGATGGCATCCAGGAGGGTCTCGAACTCGGCGTCGGTGATGTCCTCGCCGCCCCCGGCCTTCCCCTCCCCCTCGGACGAAACGGCCGCCGTCGAAGCGGAAGCGTTCGCTTCCTCGCTCCCGCTGGGGGCCGATTCCGCGGTGGGGGCCTCGCTACCACCACTACCCACCGGATGTGCCAGGTCCTCGAGCTTGCGCAAGAGATCCGGGTCGGCGGATTCCGGCATTTCGCCGCCGCGGACCGTTTCGAACATGTCGTTGAGGATATCCAGCGCCCGCAGGATGACGTCCATGAGCTCGGAATCCACCGGCCGCTCATGGTTGCGCACGATATTGAAGACATCCTCGGAGCGGTGGCAGAGCTCCACCAGCGGCGTCAATCCGACAAAGCTGGCCCCGCCCTTGATGGTGTGAAAGCCCCGAAAGACCGAATGGAGCAGGTCGTCATCATCCGGCCGCTGCTCCAGCTCCACCAGCTGTTCCTGGAGCGATTCGAGGATTTCGCCCGCCTCAACCAGAAAGTCCTGGAGGATCTCGTCATCCGCGTCGAAAGCCATACAACCCCAATCCTAGAAACCGAGACTCGACAGGAGCTCGTCCACGTCATCCTGGCTGCTGACGGCCTCATCGGCATCCACGCCCGGGACCCGGGGCCCCTGAGCCTCGATACCCGATCGGCGCTTTTCTTCTTCACCGGCCTGCGCGCCTTCCCGGGCGTCACCGGAGCCGGAGATCCGGATAAGCTCCACCAGATTCCCCTCCACCTCCTCGACCAGGCTGATGACCCGGTGGATGATCTGGCCGGTGAGGTCCTGGAAATCCTGCGCCATGAGGATATCGTTGAGATTGGACTTGAGCCTGACCAGCTCCTCCCCGGAGTTGGCCAGATGGCTCCGGATGGCGCGACTCAGCGCCCGGAACTCGTCGGCCGAGAGTTCCCGGCGCAGGAAGCGCTGCCACTCCCGTTCGATCTCGGAGACATTGTCCTGCAGCTCGTCACACAGCGGGATGGATTCCTCCACTGCGTTGAGCGTCCGGGTCGCCGCTTGATCGGTCATGGAGACGACATAACGCAGCCGGTCCCGGGCGTCGGGGATCTCCTCCTCGGCCAGGGTCGAGATCCGGGTGTCGAGCTGGAAGCTGTTGAGGGAGTCGTGCAGATCCCGGGTCAAGCGCCCGATCTGCTGGAACATCTCGCTCTCGCGCATGCGGGTGAGGTCGTCCACCGTGGCGTTGGCGGCCTGCTCCTCTCCCGCCTCCAGCTGGCTCACCAGCTGGCGGGCCAGCTCCAGGTATTCGGCGCTGCCCATCCCCGTCTCGTTTTCCATGGTGCCCTCCCCGACGGTCAACCTTGATCCACGCGCTCGAAGATCTTGTTGATCTTCTCGTCGAGGGTGTGGGCGGTGAAGGGCTTGACGATGTACCCGTTAACACCCGCCTTGGCCGCCTCCACGATCTGCTCCTTCTTCTGCTCGGCGGTGACCATCAACACGGGGAGCGACTGGAGCTTGGGATCGGCACGCACCGCCTTGAGCAGCTCGAGGCCATCCATCCCCGGCATGTTCCAGTCGGTGACCAGGAAATCGAACTCACCCTTCTGGAGTTTGGGCAACGCCGTCTGACCGTCATCCGCCTCATCGGTGTTGTTGAACCCGAGGTCCCGCAGAAGGTTCTTGATAATCCGTCGCATCGTGGAGAAGTCGTCCACGATGAGGATCTTCATGTTCTTGTCCAAGATTCCCCTCCAGTACCGCTACCCTGGCGTGCCGGCTGCGACGGATCCGCCATGGGACATGCCCGGCGTTATATCATGCCCCTGACGTTTCGTCACCGAGCAGCCTTGCCCGGAACATGGTTGGCAGTGTAACAGACGCCTCCACTCACGCGCCCGTCCTGTTCGATGTTCAGGCAGGGGCCCGGATACCCGGGTCGGCCAGCGCCGTATCCCGATGCCCCAGAAGCCGTTCGGCAAAGAATTCCAGCTGCCCCGTGCTCTCCGGTTGCGGCCAGGCGTCCACCTTGCCCACCAGGTGGCCGAATGCCTGGGCGACGGGACTGTCGGGGATGGCGTCAACCACCGGCCGGCGCTGATGGATGGCGCGACGCAGCGCTTCGTCCTCGGGGATGACCCCCATGAAATCGAGTTCGACCTGCAGATAGCGGTCCGTGACCCGAGCGATCTTCTCGTAGAGGCGCTGCCCCTGCTCCATGTCCGCGGCCATGTTCGCCAGCACTCGCACCCGCTCCACCCCGTGGTCCTGGCTGAGCACCTTGATGAGGGCATAGGCGTCGGTGATGGAGGCCGGTTCGTCGCAGACCACGACGATGACCTCCTGGGATGCCTTGCTGAAGGTAATCACGCTGTCGGAGATCCCGGCCGCGGTATCCACCAGCAGGAAGTCCAGCTCCAGCGCGAGGTCGCTGAAGGCGCGCACGATGCCGGCGTGCTGGAGGGTCGTCAGCTCGGCCATGCGCTGCCGCCCGGAGGCCGCCGGAACCACCCGGACCCCGCCCGGGGTCGTGGTCACGACCTCGGCCAGGCTGCGCTCGCCGCTGACGACGTGGGCCAGGTTGTACTCGGGATTGAGGCCGAGGAGGACGTCGACGTTGGCCATGCCCAGGTCGGCGTCCATGACCATGACCTCGTTACCATGGCGGGCCAGGGCGGCGGCCAGGTTGACGGTGACACTGGTCTTGCCGACACCGCCCTTGCCGCTGGCCACGCTGATCACCCGCGTGGGGCGCTGGCGCGCCAGGCGGCGCAGCCCGCTGGCCTGATCGTCCACGCCACCGCCCCACATCAGCCGTTGACCCCCACCGCCTCGACCGGTTCGGGCAGGGCGGCAATCTCGGTGAGCCGATTCGCCAGCAGCGCCGGGCCCCCATCGTGGAGATCCTCGGGTACCCGCTGGCCGTCGGAGAGGAAGGCCAGGGGCAAGGACTGGTCAATGATGGTGGAGAGCGCCGGTCCCAGACCGGTGGATTCATCGATCTTGGTCAGAACACAGCCATCCAGCTCCGCCCCGCGAAAGGCGTGGACCGTCTCCTCCAGCCCCCCGGGCTGGGTGTTGGCCGCCAGCACGGCGTAGGTCTGAACGGTGGGGGCACCGGTGACCAGGGTATGGAACTGCTCGGCCAGACGCCGATCGCGCTGGCTCATGCCGGCGGTATCGATGAGGACCAGGGAGCGATCGGCGAGGTTATCCAGGGTCGTACGCAGTTCATCGGCATCATTGGCCACACGCACGGGGACCCCGAGGATCCGGGCGTAGGTCCGCAACTGCTCGTGAGCGGCAATGCGGTAGCTGTCCGTGGTGACCAGGGCAACCTGATCGTAGCCATGGCGCATGGCATAACGCGCGGCAATCTTGGCGACACTGGTGGTCTTGCCGACGCCGGTAGGGCCCACCAGGGCAACCACGCCGCCCTGCGCCATCACGTCGCGTTCGGGTCGGCGCACGAGTTCCGCCAGACCGTGGCGCAGGCCCTCGGTCCCTCCACCGTAGTTCGCCGCCGCCTGGCGCAGGCGCCCACCGACCTCCGCGCGGAAGTCGGCCAGTGGGTCCACCCGCTCGCCACTTCGCGCCAGCGAGGCCACCCGGCTGCCACTCGCCCCCGTGCCGACCGGATGGTCCTCCGGAGCCTGTTCCAGAAGCCCCTTGAGGGCGGCCAGTTCATCCCGGACCGCCGCCAGTTCCCCCGGCGGCGGCGCAATGGAGGGCGTCAGCTCGGTATCGGCCACTCCCGGGGCCGTGCCCTGATCGAAGACCGACTCCAGCTCGCGGGCAGCGGCGAGCACCGCGGCGCGGAAGGCCTCGCCATCCCCGCCGGACCCGCCCGCCGCCCCGGTCCCGGCCGCTGGCGGCTCGGTCAGTTCCGGGGTGGGCGATTCGGGGGTGGGGGGGGCACTGGCCGAGGGCGGTGCGGCCGGAGACGTGTCAGGCCGTTTCTTCCCGCCACCGGGACGGCTCCCCCGGGCCCGGGTCGGCCGGGGTCGGCCGTAGGTCAGCCCCTCGGTCGGCTCTTCCGGTTCCGGCGCAGCGGCAGCACTCAGGGTACTGGAGAAAGAGCCTGCTCGCGCCGACGGCTCCTCCACGCCGGCCTCCGCCTCGCCGGCCCCTCCCTGGGCTGCGGCCAGGGCAGCGGTATCGCCGTCCTCGACCTCCACGGCGGCCACCAGCTCCACCCCGCTCTCGCCGCGGTTGCTGGACAGGATCACCGCCTCCGGCCCCAGCTCATCCTTGACCTGGCGCATGGCACTGCGCATGTCGTCGGCCGAAATCCGTCGTATCTTCATGGGCTTCCCCTACCTCCTAGCCTTCCGCGCCCACGGTAGCGACCACGCGGAGCTGTTTGTTGTCGGGAACCTCGTTGTACGAGAGCACGTTCAGGCCCGGGATGGTCGGCCGCACGAAGCGCGCCAGCAGCGGCCGCACCGCCGGCGAGACCAGGACCACGGCCGGCTCCCCGGCCAGTTCGCGCTCCTGGGTCTTCTCCGCCAGGGCGCCGTGTAGCCGCTCGGCCATGCCGGGCTCCAGGGTCATCTCCTGGCCTTCGGCGACCTGGCCGGACTGCTGCAGCAGCTGCTCCAGCTGGGGATCCAGGGTGATCACCGGCATCTCGTCGCTGGTACCGTTGATGTGCTGGAAGATGAGCCGGCGCAGCGCCACCCGGACGGCGGCGGTGAGGCTGTCGGCATCCTGGCCACGGCCGCCCTGCTGGGCCAGGGTCTCGGCGATGGTCCGCATGTCGCGGATGGGGATGCCGTCGGCCAGCAGGTTCTGCAGCACCCGCAGCAGCACCCCCAGGCTGATGGTATCCGGAACCAGGTTCTCCACCAGCTTGGGGGCACTCTCCTTGAGCCGGTCCAGGAGATTCTGGACCTCCTCGTGGCCGATGAGCTCGTGAGCATGGTCCTGCAGGATCTGGGAGAGGTGGGTGGCCACCACGGTGTTGGCGTCCACCACGGTGTAGCCCATGCCCTGGGCCTCGTCCCGCCGGGCGGGGTCGATCCAGATCGCCGGCAGGCCGAAGGCAGGGTCCTGCCCCTCGATACCGTCGATCTCGCCGTGGACCTCGCCGGGGTTGATGGCCATCTCGCGATCCGGATGCAGCGTCGCCTCGCCGGCCGTCACCCCCATGAGGACCACCCGGTAGCGGGAGGGCTGAAGGTCCAGGTTGTCCCGGATGTGGACCGGCGGGATGAGGAAGCCGAGGTCCTGGGAGAGCTTCTTGCGCACCCCCTTGATCCGGTCCATGAGCTGGCCCCCCTGGTTGCGGTCCACCATGGGGATGAGGCGGTATCCGACCTCCAGACCGATGGTATCCACCGGCATGACGTCGTCCCAGCCCACCTCCCTGGGCTCGGTGCTGGGCTGGGCCTCCTCGGCTGCCGGCGCCGCCGCCTCCGCCGTAGCGGCGGCCTCGGCCGCGGCCCGCCGTCCCATCCCCCAGGCGATGCCGGCGGTCAGTCCCGCCAGGGAGAGAAAGGCGATGTTGGGCATCCCCGGCACCACCCCCATGACCGCCAGGAGGCCGGCGGCCACCCAGACCGGGCGCGGATTGCCCAGGAGCTGGCCGATGACCTCCTCGCTCATCTCCTGGGGTGAGGAGACCCGGGTGACCATGATGCCGGCGGCCGTGGAGAGCAGCAGAGAGGGGATCTGGGCCACCAGGCCATCGCCGATGGCCAGCAGGGTGTAGTTGGTCGTGGCATCGCCGATGCTCAGCCCGTGCTGGCCCATGCCCACGGCCAGTCCGCCCAGGATATTGATGGCGGTGATCAGGATGCCGGCGATGGCGTCGCCCCGCACGAACTTGGAGGCACCATCCATGGAGCCGTAGAACTCCGCCTCCGAGGCGATCTCCTCGCGCCGCTGCTTGGCCTGGTCCTGGTCGATGATCCCGGCGTTGAGGTCGGCGTCGATGGCCATCTGCTTGCCGGGCATGGCATCCAGGGTGAACCGCGCCGTCACCTCGGAGATCCGGCCCGCCCCCTTGGTCACCACCACGAAGTTGATGATGACGAGGATGACGAAGACCACCAGCCCCACAGCGTAGTTGCCACCGACCACGAAATCGCCGAAGGACTCGATGACGTGCCCGGCGGCATCGGTGCCGGTATGGCCCTCCAGCAGCACTACCCGGGTGGAGGCGACGTTGAGGGCCAGCCGGAAAAGGGTGGCCACCAGCAGGATCGCCGGGAAGATAGCGAAGTCCAGCGGCCGCATGGCGTAGACCGCCACCAGCAGGATCACCAGGGAGAGGGCAATATTGAAGCTGAAGAAGGTATCCAGCAGGAAGGGCGGCAACGGCAGCACGATCATGGACAGCAGCGCCATGACCAGGATGGGCACACCGAGCCCGTTGCGGGCGATGTTGCCCACACTGCCCAGCCAGTTATCGGCCGTGGATGCCGGCTCTGCCATTCACCACTCCGTCACGGGGGCCTTGGGCCCACCGGGTGTCAATTTCATGGCGCCTCCGCCAATTCCTCGGGGATCGGGAGATCCTCGAAGCGCTCCGGCCCGGACTGCCCCTCCTCCCGCAGGAAGTAGAGATACGCCAGGATCTGGGCCACCGCCTGGAAGAGTCCGGCGGGGATCGCCTGGTCCAGCTCCGCATGTTCATACAAGGCGCGTGCCAGGGGCGGCGCCTCCAGGACGGGAACATCGTTCTCGCTGGCCACCGACCGGATCTGGGTAGCCATGAGGTCCACCCCCTTGGCCACCACCACCGGCGCCGCCATGGTCTCCTGGTCGTAGCGCAGGGCCACCGCGTAGTGGGTCGGGTTGGTCACCACCACATCGGCGGAGGGGACCTCCTCCATCATCCGCTTCTGCGCCATCTCCTGCTGCAGGGAGCGGATGCGCTGCTTCACCTGCGGGTCACCCTCGGTCTGCTTGTGCTCGTCCTGGACCTCCTTGCGGGTCATCTTGAGCTGGCGCTGGTTATCCCAGAGCTGGAAGGGGATATCCACCACCGCCAGGAGGATGAGGGAGAGGCTCATGAAGAAGAAGGCGTAGAGGAGCAGCTCCCCCATCCGGGCCATGGCCACCTCCAGGCTGGCCGTGCCCAGGGCCAGGAACGCCTGCCCCTCCATCCAGAGAAAGAGGATGGCCAGCGCCCCCACCAGCCCGAACTTGAAGAAGGCCTTGAGGAACTCCAGCGCCCCCCGCGGCCCGAAGACGCGCCCGAGGCCCTTGACGGGATCCAGTTTGCTCCACTTGAAGGCAAGCGCCTGGAGCGAGAAGACCCAGCCGGAGAGCGCGATGGGACCCAGGATGGCGATGACCACCATGACGATGAGGAAGGGGGTGATCACCCACAGCCCCTCCAGGGTACTGGCGAAGAAGCGCTCGACGAGGATCCCGTCATCGAAGACCGCCTCCCGCTCCACAGCAAAATTGGCCTCCAGGATATCCAGCAGGCCATCGATCATCATGGGGCCGAAGAAGTAGAAGGCGCCCGCCGCCGCCATGACCATGCCCATGGTGGTCAGCTCCCGGGAGCGGGGGACCTGCCCCTTCTCCCGGGCATCCTGCATCCGTTTGGGGGTAGGGTCTTCGGTCTTTTCCTGTCCGTCCTCGTTCTCGGCCATGGGGGACTACCCGGATTGGGATTGCGGCCCGAAGAGGGAGCGCACCGTCTCGAAGGCGTGGGCCACCAGATCGACGAAGCGCTCCTCGAAGGTCGGCAGCGTCAGAATCATGACGCCGAAGCCCACGGTCATGGTGACCGGGAAACCGACAGCGAAGATGTTCAGCTGCGGCGATGCGCGGGTCATGATGCCGAAGGCGAGATTGACCACCAGCACCGACGCAACCACGGGCATTGCAATAAGCACGCCACCGGCGAAGACGTGGGCCCCCTGACTGGCCAGGGTCCACCAGGCGGAGCGGTCGAAGCCCGTGGGCCCCACCGGAATCCCCTCGAAGCTCTCCAGCACCACCTGGACGATCATCAGGTGTCCGTTCATGGCCACGAAGAGCAGCGTCGCCACCAGGACCCAGAACTGGGAGACCATGGGAACCTGGGTCCCGCTCTGCGGATCGACCATGGAGGCGAACCCCAGCCCCATCTGCAGCGCCATCACCTGACCACCGACAATGACCGTCGTGAAGGCCAGCTGGACGACAAAGCCCATGGCGACCCCGATGAGAATCTGGTGGAGCGCCACCAGGAAGGCCTCCGGCGAGGTGGGATCGATGACCGGCATGGGCCCGAGCTGCGGCGCAATCATGACGGTCAGGACCACCGCCGCGAAGATCCGGATCCGGGCGGGCGTATAGGCATTGCCGAAGACCGGCGCGGCGAAGAACATGCCGCTGATGCGCATGAAGGGCCAGAGAAAACTGCCGATCCAGGCGGTGATCTCGGCAGTGGTCAGCTCCACGGCGGCCTGCTCACCCGATAAGGTTGGGGATGTTGCCGTAGAGCCGCTCGGTATAGTCGAGCAGCAACTGCATGAGATAGGAGCCGGCGAAGATCAGCACCAGCACGGTCACCAGCAGCTTGGGAATGAACGAGAGCGTCATCTCGTTGATCTGGGTGGCCGCCTGGAACATGCTCACCAGCAGCCCGGTGAGCAGGGCGGGCATCAGCGTCACCATCAGCATGATGAGGATCACTTCCAGCGCGCGCTGGAAGACCGTGAGCACGACCTCCGGCGTCATGGTATCGGCGCTCCATTGGCGTAGAAGCTGTTGGCCAGGGTACTCGTGAGGAGCATCCAGCCGTCCACCAGCACGAACAGCATGATCTTGAAGGGCAGCGAGATGATCATGGGCGAGAGCATCATCATGCCCATGGACATGAGTACACTGGCCACCACCAGATCGACGATGAGGAAGGGGATGAAGATCAGGAAGCCGATCTGGAAGGCGGTCTTCAGCTCGCTGGTGACGAAGGCCGGCACCAGCGCCCAGAAGGGCACGTCATCCGGGCTCTCCACCTCCCCCTCGCCGGCGATGCGCAGGAAGACACCGAGGTCGTTCTCCCGGGTCTGCCCCATCATGAAGGCCCGCAGGGGCTCGGAGGCGGCGACGATGGCCTCCTGGAAGGCCATGTCCTCCTCCAGATAGGGCTGCAGCGCATCGGCGTTGATCTCCGTGAAGACCGGCATCATCACGAAGAAGGTCAGAAAGAGCGCCAGACCGACAAGGGTCTCGTTCGACGGTGTCGTCGGCAGGCCCATGGCCTGACGCAGGATGGCGAGGACAACGATGATCCGCGTGAAGGCCGTCATCATGATGAGCGCCGCCGGCAGAAAGGTCAGCGACGTCATCAGGGCGAGGAGCTGCAGGGAGAGCCCCCAGGTCTCGTCGCCCTCCCCGCCCTCGGTAACCGTCAGGGCCGGCAGACCCTCCTGTGCCCCTGCCGGCATCACCGGCAGCAGCAGACCGGCAACCAGCCAGAGCCAGCGAATCACTTCCGACTCCTCAACCGCTGGAGCCGCTCCTGCAGGCGGTGGGCGAAGTCACTGCCCTCATCCCCCTTTGTGGTGGAGGACACCGGCTCGGCCAGGTGGTGGAGGAGTTCCACCCGACCCGGCGCCACCCCGACCACGATCTGCTCGCCCCCCACCTCTACCAGGAGGATCCGCTCGCGCTGACCCACCGGGATGCCGGCGACCACCCGCAGGCTGCCATCGGCGCTGCGGGTCAGCCCCGGCATGCGACGGACCAGCCAGGCCACCACGCCGATGAAGACCAGGACGGCAAACAATCCCAGCAGGATCTCCAGGATCCGCCCCCCCGCCAGGGGCTCCATGAGGGTGGAGCCCGCCTCCTCGGCGAGGGCGGGGGCCGGCAACAGGGCGGGGAGGGCCAGCGGGAGTCGCCTCATTTGAGCTTCTTGATGCGTTCCTGGGCGCTGATCACGTCGGTGAGCCGGATCCCGAACTTCTCGTTGACCACCACCACCTCGCCGTGGGCGATGAGGGTCCCGTTGACCATCACGTCCAGCGGCTCACCGGCGAAGCGGTCCAGTTCCACCACCGATCCCTGATTGAGCTGCAAAAGGTTGCGGATATTGATCCGGGTCCGGCCGATCTCCATGGCGATGGTCACCGGGATGTCCAGGATCATGTCCAGGTTCACGGCGGCGTTCTCGCCCTGGCCCGCACCGGGGTCCTCTTCCAGGTCGGGCATGGAGGCCGGCTGGGCCTGATTGCCTCCGCCGCCGGTCATCTGGCCGACGCCGAAGTCGAAATCACCCCCCTCGTCGTCTCCGCTCGGCGGGCCCTCCTCACCGAACTCCTCGGCGAAGGCCTCCGCCCAGGGATCCTCCTCGTCGCCCCCCTCTCCGGCGGACTCGCCCTCCCCGCCGGGATCCATGGAGTCGATGATCTCCTCGGGATCGGGGCCGCCCTCGCCGGTCCCATTCTCCCCGGTCCCGGTCCCGTTCTCGTTATTGTCCTGCTCG
>JBKGYA010000005.1:0-27069 GCA_046546335.1 Thiohalospira sp.
GGGTGGTACGGAAAATCGGGAATCGGGGATTCTAACCCACAGCCGGCCCGGCGTCTCTCATCGGCCGCCCGGGGGCTCGGTCGGCGGGGTCGTCCGGCCGGGGAGGTCGCCGGCGCGATCCAGGAGCTCGTGGATAGGCGGCGGGGTCTGGAGGTAGTAGCCCTTCTCCGCCAGCGCCTCCATGACCGCCCCGGGATCGGCGCGGGCCAGCCGCTCGCGGCCGGCGAGGTCCAGCTCCGCCAGGGCGGTCTCCAGGCGGCCGAGGTGGTCCGTCAGCGCCGCGGGCACCTGCTCCATGTCCGGCTCGCCGTCGGCGTCCAGCGGGACGTAGAGGTAGGTCTCCTGGCGGCGCTCGCTGCGCAGTACGGCGCACTTCATGGCATCTTCTCCGTTCTTCGGACCCGCTTCGGCACGGCGGCGGTCAGGGCTGCCGGATCAGGTCCTGGCCGCGGTTGGCGATCTCGGTGATGGCGTCGAGGACGGCGCGGTGGACCTCGGCGTAGCGGCCCAGGGTCTCGTCGGAGACCTGCCGGGTGTTGCGCTTCTCGGTGACGCCCTCGTCCACCCACTCCTCGAACTCGTCCACCGCGCGGGCGAGCTTGCGCACCTCCGGCCGCAACTCCGGGACGTGGAGCTGGGCGATGGTCCGGACGTGCTTCATGGGGTTGGGGGATTCCAGCGGCGGGCCGTTGAGCAGCCGGGCCGAGCGGAGCTGGCGCAGCCAGTACTCCACCTCGTAGGCCTGGGCCACCAGGTCCGAGACCTGGGCCCGCAGGTAGCGCTGCCGTTCCCGCCGCGCCTGGAGGCGGTGGTAGAAGAGCGCGCCCACCACCACGCCGCCCAGGGCGATGATCGCCCCCCCGAGGAAGGGGAGCATCATGAGCAGGACTCGGGTCAGGTCATCGGGAAACATGGGGGCAGTGTAACGGTGGAGTCGACTCGGGGCGAGTCGGTGGCAAGCCCTGGTTCTTGCGTGGGAGCCATCGGGGACGGAGGGCCTTCGGCAGGGTATCGCGCGGCAGGGATGCCGCGCGTAAGCCTACATGGATGTATGTACGGCGTCCCTGCCGAAGGCCCTCCGTCCCCGATGGCTTCTGCCCCTTGGCTACTCCGTCCGCCGGTAGAGCAGGTCGAAGACCTCGTGGCCCAGCCGCTCGCCGCGCTGCTCGAAGCGGGTGAGCGGCCGGTCCCCGGGGCGCTCGGCGAAGGCGCCGGGGCCGGCCTCGTTCTCGAAGGCCGGCTCGGCCTCCATGACCTCGACCATCCACTCGGCATAGGGGGCCCAGTCGGTGGCCAGGTGGAGCCGACCGCCGGGGCGCAGCACCCGGGCGACTCTCTCCGGGAAGGGCGGCTGGACCAGCCGGCGCTTGTGGTGGCGCTTCTTGGGCCAGGGGTCGGGGAAGTAGACGTGGACCTGGTCCAGGCTCGCCGGGGCCAGGGCCCGGTCCAGGACCTCCATGACGTCCTCGTTGAGCAGCCTGACGTTGGTGAGCGCCCGCTCCTCGATGGACTGGAGCATGCGGCCGACGCCGGGGGGGTAGACCTCCACGCCCAGGTAGTCGCGCTCGGGGCGGGCCGCCGCCTGCTCCGCCAGCGCCTCCCCCATGCCGAAGCCGACTTCCAGCACCCGCGGGGCCTGGCGGCCGAAGAGGACGTCCAGGTCCAGGGGGGCGTCGGGCAGCGGCAGCACCCAGTCGGGGCCCAGGCGCTCCAGGGCGCGGCGCTGGCCGCGGGTCAGCCGCCCCTGGCGGCGGACGAAGCTGCGCACCGGGCGGTGGTGGCCACCGCCCTGCCCCTCCGCCGTCATCTAGAAGAAGGTACCGTCGATGGGCGAGGAGGCGGAGCCGTAGGCCTTGCGCGGGATACGCCCGGCGCGGAAGGCCTCGCGCCCGGCCTCCACCGCCTTGCGCATGGCCGAGGCCATGAGCACCGGGTCCTGCGCCCCGGCGATGGCGGAATTCATGAGCACGCCGTCGCAGCCCAGCTCCATGGCCACGGCGGCGTCGGAGGCGGTGCCCACGCCGGCGTCCACCAGCACCGGCACCCCGGCGGCCTCGACGATGGCGTGGATGTTGTAGCGGTTCTGGATCCCCAGGCCGGAGCCGATGGGGGCGGCCAGGGGCATCACCGCCACGCAGCCCATCTCCTCGAACCGCCGCGCCATCACCGGGTCGTCGGTGGTGTAGACCATGACCTCGAAGCCCTCGTCGATGAGCTGCTCGGCGGCGCGGATGGTCTCCGGGATGTCGGGGTAGAGGGTCCGCTCGTCCCCCAGGACCTCCAGCTTGACCAGGGTGTGGCCGTCCAGCAGCTCCCGGGCCAGGCGGCAGGTGCGCACCGCATCCTCGGCGGTGTAGCAGCCGGCGGTGTTGGGCAGCAGGGTGTAGCGCTCCGGGGTCAGGACCTCCAGCAGGCTGGGCTCGTCGGGGTTCTGGCCGAGATTCGAGCGGCGGATGGCGACGGTGACGATCTCCGCCGCCGCGGCCTCGGTGGCGCGGCGGAGCTGCTCCATGTCGGCATACTTGCCGGTGCCGGTGAGCAGGCGCGAGCCGAACTCGCGGCCGGCGATGACCAGGGGGTTGTCGGCGCGGTCTGCGGTCATGCGGTCTCTCCGGGGCGGGCGGCGCCGCCGCCGATGGCGTGGACGATCTCCACCCGGTCGCCGGCCTCGAGCTCGTGGCCGCCACAGGCGGAGCGCGGGACGATCTCGCGGTTGACCTCCACCGCCAGCCGCTGCTGCGCCAGCCCCATCGCCTCGATGAGCTCGCCGACGGTAGTGCCGGGCTCGACCTCGCGCGCCTCGCCGTTGACGGTGATCTCCATGGCTCTCGTCCACCGGGTGGGAAGGTTCATGATTCTACACCAGCCGCGCCGGGGCCGGGAAACCGACCGTCGGCGGGGACATTGGAGGCTTGCCGGCCAGCGGCCGGGAGATCTGGTCGGTTCGGGACCAGCCACCAGCTATCCGGCGCGGGGGCGATCCTGCTATAAAGGGGCTCCGCGCAGGATGCAGGGTGGAGCATGGCAAAGAAGAAGGTCCAGGCCTCGCCGGGCGAAGAGGAGTCGGTGGTCGTCAAGGCCGAGGCGACGCGTACCCTGGACGGCCTCTTCTTCAACCGGGTCAAGAAGGCGCCCTCGGATGTCGCCTTCAAGGAGTACGACCGCTCCATCCGCCAGTGGCGCAGCTTCTCCTGGGCCGGTCTCGGCCTGGAGGTGACGCGCTGGAAGTCCGGCTTCAGCCGTGAGGGGCTGGACCCGGGGGACCGCGTGGCCATCATGGCGCGCAACTGCAAGGAGTGGATCATCGCCGAGCAGGCCGCCATGGCCCTGGAGCTGGTGGTGGTCCCCATCTTCCTCCACGACACCGCCGACAACGTTGCCTTCATCCTGCGCGACGCCGGCGTCCGCCTGGCCATCCTCGACGAGGAATCCACCTGGGAGGCGCTGGAGCCGGTCCGGGACCAGCTCGACGACCTGGAGCGTATCCTCATCCTCCACCCCCGGGAGAGCGAGAGCGGCGAGGCGGTCATCGACTCCGATGACCGGCGGCTGTTCGCCGCGCGCTACTGGCTGCCGGCCGAGGCCGGCCCGCTGGTGGAGCGCTGGGGGGATCCGCGGGCACCGGCGACCATCGTCTACACCCCGGGGACCAGCGGGCAGCCCAAGGGGGTGGTCCTCAACCACGTCAGCCTGCTGACCAACGCCCGGGATGCGGCCCGCAAGATGGCGGTACGTCGCTCCGACCAGTTCCTCTCCCACCTGCCCCTGGCGAGCCTGCTGGAGCGGATCTGCGGCGTCTACGTCCCCATGCTCGTGGGGGCCATCGTCGCCTTCTCCCGCGGGATCCGAAGCCTGCCGCGGGACGTGAACCGGGTGGTGCCCACCATGATGGTCAGCGAGCCCCAGGTCCTGAACATGCTCAACCGGGAGCTGGAGCGGGCCATCCGGGAGGCCTCGCCCATGGACCGCTTCCTCTACCGCGCCGGGATCCTCGCGGGCTGGGCCAACTTCGAGGTGGAGAACAAGCGCCGGCCCTTCAGCCTCCTGGCCCTGCTTTCGCCCTTCTTCAAGAAGATGGCGCTGCGCAATCTGCGGCCGAAGATCTTCGGGCGGCGGCTGCGCCGGGTGCTGGTGAGCGGCACCCCCCTGCCCGAGCCACTGGCCCGGCAGTTCGTCGGCATCGGGATCCAGCCCCTGCAGGGCTATCACGTGACCGAGGCCGGCGGTCTGGTGGCGGTGAACGAGGTGGGCGACAACGACCCCGACTCCGTGGGGCGGGGGCTGTTCACCTACCACCTGAAGCTGGCCACGAGCGGGGAGCTCATGGCCTGGGGGGACGGCGTCATGGAAGGCTATACCGGGGCCGCCGCCGGGATCGATCCATGGAGCGGGGAGTGGCTGCGGACCGGGGACATCTTCGAGTACCGCGAGAACCACCTCTACATGCGCCATCGCCAGGACAACCCCCTGCAGCTACGGGACGGGCGCGAGGGCTTTCCGGAACTCATGGAGATGGCCATCGTCACCGACCCGGTCTTCCTCCACGCCGTGGTCTTCGGCCACGGCATGGACCACGCCATGGCCGTGGTGGTGGTGGACACCCACCTCTACGGCAGCGTCGCCCAGGCCGAGATGCAGGGCGAGGGGGAGGAGGCGCGGCGGGAGTGGACCCTGCGCCGGATCAACGGCCACCTCCTGGGGATCGAGAACACCGTCCCCGTGGAGGAGGTGGTGGTCCTCACCGAGGACGAATGGACGGTGGAGAACGGCATGCTCACGCCCACCTTCAAGGTCCGGCGGCAGGCGGTCCTGGAGGTCTACAGGGCGCGGATCGCCGCCTGCTTCGGCGGCAGCCTGCCCCGGGCCGCGGAGATCGAGGCGCCGGGGGATGACCGGGACGAGCCCAGCGAGGACCTGGAGGACCTCCCCGGCAACGACGAGCCGCTTTGACACCGCCCCGTGCTAGCGGGAGAATACGCGCTCCAGGCGGGTGTAGCTCAATGGTAGAGCTCCAGATTCCCATTCTGGCGACGTGGGTTCGATTCCCATCACCCGCTCCAGATTTCCCCCTGCGCTACGGGACCTGATAGTCCGCCTGGGTCATCAGGTCCACACCGCACTCCAGCCCCTCGAACCAGTCCAGGAAGCGGTTGACCATCTCCCGCCCCCGGAAGTGCGGCCCGTGCTGCGGCACGATGGCCTCCACCTCCAGCCCCCGCACCATGTTCACCCAGAAGCGGCAGGCGCGATTGCTGTTCATGTAGCGCCGATGGAAGGGCTCCATGTACTGGCGGTGGGCCTCGAAGTCGGCCACCGGCTCGGCCAGGTCCTCCGGATCGACCATGGCCGCCCCGACGTCCCCCGAGAAGAGGATGCGGCTGATTGGATCGTAGAAGTGGAAGTTCCCCTCGCTGTGGAGGAAGTGCGCCGGCAGCGCCTTCAGGACCGACTCCCCCAGCCGGATGTCCATGCCGGCATCCGGGATGGGGATGAGCCGCCCCTCGGTGCGACCGGGGTTGGCGAAGTGGGGGATGAAGCGCGCCCAGATGGCGGGGACGATGACCCGCGCATCGGTGCCCACCATCCACTTGTTCAGGGAGGCGACGATGTCCGGGTCCTGGTGGGAGGCGATGACGTAGTCCAGGTGCCTCACGAAGAAGTGCTGGCTCACCTCCATGAACAGCCGGTTGTAGGTGAGGTTGCCCCCGGGGTCGATGAGCGCCGCGTGGCCGTTGTCTACCACCAGGAACTGGTTGGCCTGGACGGAATCGCAGCTCTGGGTGGGGCCGCTGACCCGGTCGTCGCAACGGACCAGATCCTCGAAGGCGATACAGCGGTGCTCGCCCGCTTCGAACAGCTTGATGGTCATGGACGTCCTTGTCGCTTGGTTGTGGGAGTCGGATCATGACGATCCGTGTCGTAGGGCCTATTCTACGAATCCCGAACCGCGAATCCAAAACCGCCCAACAGGACCGCCCCATGCGCAAGCTCCTCCGCTACCTTCTCGTCGGTGTCGCCGCCCTCGTCGCCCTGCTCATCGCGGCGGCGGTCATCCTGCCTCTGGTCATCGACCCCGACGACTATCGCGACGAGATCGAGGCGGCGGTGAACGAGGCCACCGGGCGGGAGCTGGCCATCGAGGGCAGCATCGGGCTCTCCTACTTCCCCTGGCTGGGGGTGGAGATCGGCGCGGTGGAGCTGGGCAACGCCGAGGACTTCGGCCCCGACCCCTTCGCCCGCATCCGGCGGGCCCAGGTCCGGGTCCGGGTACTGCCGCTCTTCCGCGGCCGGGCCGAGGTGGACACCCTGGTCCTGGACGGGCTGCGGCTGAATCTCGCGCGGCGGGCCGACGGCACCACCAACTGGGCCGATCTCGGCGGCGCCCCCGCGGACCAGCCGGAGGGGACCGGCGCCGACGCACCGGAGAGCCCCGACGAGCCGGACACCGCCGGGGAGGAGCCGGCGGGCCCGAAGGCCGCCCCGGAGGCCACCGAGGACCCCCTGGCCGCCCTGGCCCTGGGGGGCATCGAGATCGACGATGCCGCCGTCACCTTCCAGGACGGCGGCAACGACGCGGAGTACCGCCTGCAGGACGTGAACCTCCGCATGGGCGCCCTGGCATCAGACGAGTCGGTCCCCCTGGCGCTACGGGCGGAGGTGGGCGCCAGCCGGCCCGCCGTCACCGCCGACCTTCGGCTGGATGCCACCGTCACCGCGGATCAGGCGGTCCGCCGGGTCGGCGGGCGCGACCTCACCCTCCACCTGACCGCGCGGGGCGAGGCCGTCCCCGGCGGCGAGCAGGACGCGAAGCTGGAACTGCGGCGGGCGCGCGCCGACCTGGCCGAGGACCGCCTGCAGGCCCGGGGCCTGGTCCTCCACGGCGTCGGCTCCCGGCTCGGGCTGGATGCGGATATCGACCACCTCACCGGGGAGCCACAGGGCGAGGGCCGCCTGGACTACGAACTGCGCAACCCGGCCGCCCTCTTAGGCCTCCTCCCCGGCCAGGTGGGCATCGACCCGGCGGCGCTGGCAGGGGCGGGGGTGGGCACCGATTTCGGCTTCGACCTGGCCGAGGACACCGCCAGCCTCGGCAATCTCCGCGCCACCGGCCTGGGGGCCGAGCTCACCGGCCGCGTGCGCGCCGAATCCGTGCTGGAGGAGCCGGCCTACGGCGGTCGCCTGGAGCTGGCCGACGCCAACCCGCGGGCCATGGCGCGCCAGCTCGACATCACCCTCCCCGAGACCACCGATGAGGAGGTCCTCCAGCGCCTGGCGCTGGAGCTGGACTTCCGCGGCGCCTGACCGTGGATGACACCGTGGTCAGCGGCTCCGCCGGGGTGGCCGCCCTGGAGCCGCGCCCCGACCTCCGCTTCGACCTTGACGTGGACCGGCTCGACCTGGACCGCTACCTCCCTCCCGCCGAGGCGGGCCAGGGGGGCGACTCCGCGGCCTCCTCTCCCGCCGAGGGCGAATCGGGTGGCGGATCCGGCGAGGAGGGGTCCGGTGGCGATGGCTCGCCCCCGCGGATCATCCCCGACTTCCCCCTCCCCGTGGAGCCGCTACGGCGGGTGGATGCCGACGGCTCCCTGCGGGTGGACGAGTTCCGGGCCGCCGGGCTGCGGGTGGACGCCATCGAGCTGGGGGTCACCGCCGACGAGGGCCGGGTCACAGTGGACCCGCTCTCCGCCGACCTCTACCGGGGGCGGCTCGCCACGCGCGCGGTGCTCGACGGCCGCGACGAGGCGCTGGGGGTCGAGCTGGGGACCAAGCTGGAGGGCTTCCAGGCCGGTCCGCTGCTGGAGGACCTCGCGGACGAGTCCCGTGTGAGCGGCCGCACCGACCTCTCCCTGGACCTGGCCGGGCGCGGGACCACCTTCCGGGAGCTGCGCCGGGACCTCGACGGCGACGGGGCGGTGAGCTTCCGCGACGGCGCCATCGAGGGCGTGAACCTCGCCGACTGGCTGGGCCGCGCCTTCGCCCGCCTCCGCGATCGCGAACCACCTGAGCACCGCCCCAGCCAGACCGACTTCACCGCGCTGACCGCGACCATCGATGTCGAACAGGGTGTGGCGCGCAACGAAGACCTGGCCCTGCAGTCCCCGGGGCTGCGAGTAAGCGGGGCGGGCAGCCTCGACCTGGTCTCCGAGGCGCTGGACTACCGGCTGCGCGCCGCCGTGGTGGAGACCCTGGAGGGCCAGGACGGCAAGCCCCTGGAGGAGCTCACCGACCTGGCCATCCCGGTCCACGTGGGCGGCTACCTCGGGGCCCCGGAGGTGGACGTGGAGCTGGCCGAGGCCCTGAAGGAGCGCGCCGCCGAGGAGGCACAGAGGGCGATGGAGCGGGAGAAGGAGCGTGCCGAGCAGCGCCTGCAGGAGGAGCGCGAAGGGGCCGAGCAGAAGGTCGAGGAGGCCGAGGAGCGGCTGGAGCAGGGCACGGACGAGCGCATGGAGGAGGCCGAGGGCAAACTGGAGGAACGCAAGCAGGAGGCCGAGGAGCGCGGCCGGGAGAAGCTCGAGGAGGGGGCGAAGGAGCGGGCAAAGGAGCTGTTCGACTTCTGATGAGCGATGCACCCCTCGGGACCGGTGAACCCGTCCCCGACTTCGCCGACCGGCTGCTGGCCTGGTTCGATGCCCACGGTCGCCACGACCTGCCGTGGCAGCACCCGCGCACCGCCTACCGTGTCTGGGTGGCGGAGGTGATGCTGCAGCAGACGCGGGTGGCGACGGTCATCCCCTACTTCGAGGCCTTCATGGCCGCCTTCCCCGACGTGGTCCGCCTCGCGGATGCCGACCAGGGGTCGGTGCTGGAGCGCTGGGCGGGGCTGGGCTACTACGCCCGCGCCCGCAACCTCCACGCCGCCGCCCGGATCGTCCGGGACGATCACGGCGGCCACTTCCCCGCGGAGCCGGCGGCGCTGGCCGCCCTGCCGGGGATCGGACCCTCCACCGCCAATGCCATTGCCGCCCAGGCC
This sequence comes from Thiohalospira sp., assembly GCA_046546335.1. Taxonomy (GTDB): domain Bacteria; phylum Pseudomonadota; class Gammaproteobacteria; order Thiohalospirales; family Thiohalospiraceae; genus Thiohalospira. Next base: position 8,972 of record JBKGYA010000005.1, read on the forward strand.
TTCGACCGGCCGGCGGCGATCCTGGATGGCAACGTCAAGCGGGTCCTGGCGCGCCTCCACGGCGTGGAGGGCTGGCCCGGCGCCACCGCTACGGCGCGCCGGCTCTGGCGGTTCGCCAAGGGATACACCCCCGACTACCGGGCGGCCGACTACACCCAGGCCATCATGGACCTGGGCGCCACCCTCTGCACCCGTGCCCGGCCCGCCTGCGACGCCTGCCCCTTCGCGGGCGAGTGTACCGCCCGGGCCGAGGGGCGAACGGCGGAACTGCCCCACGGTCGCCCGCGCAAGGGCGGCGAGCAGCGACGCCGGCGGGAGACGGCCATGCTCCTCATACGCGACGAGGCTGGTCGGGTCCTGCTGGTACGCCGCCCCCCGACCGGGATCTGGGGCGGACTCTGGTCGCTGCCGGAGGCGGAGCCGGGGGCCGAGCGGGAGGCCGCCCGCGCCCTGGGGCTGACCATCGAGCCGGGGACACCGTGGGAGCCCCTGGAGCACACCTTCACCCACTTCGACCTCGCCATCACGCCGGTGCCGGCCCAAGTGCGCAGCGGGGCGGGGTTGAATTCCCCCGCCTCCGGCGTCATGGAAGGGGAGGAAGCCATCTGGTATAACGGCGCCACCATGGCGCGCCCCGGCGTACCCGCGCCGGTGGCCACGCTCCTGGCGCGAATCGAGACCGACAACGAGGTACCGACATGACCCGAATGGTTCACTGTGTGCGTCTGGGCCGCGAGGCCGAGGGGCTGGATCGCCCGCCCTACCCCGGCGAGATGGGCCAGCGGCTCTACGAGAACGTCTCCAAGGAGGCGTGGCAGGAGTGGTTGCAGCACCAGACCATGCTGATCAACGAGAACCGCCTCTCCCCGGTGGACCCCAAGCACCGGCAGTTCCTGGAGCGGGAGATGGAGAAGTTCTTCTTCGGCGAGGGCTCCGCCACGCCGGAGGGGTACGTCCCGCCGGAGCAATAGGCAGCCGGCCGGTTCGGGGCGCGCGCCGGGCCCCGCAGGGATTGACGCAGTCGCCCCGAGCCGGTTAAATGTTCGCCTTCATGGCCGGGTAGCTCAGCTGGTAGAGCACGCGACTGAAAATCGCGGTGTCGGCAGTTCGACTCTGTCCCCGGCCACCAGCCTTCCCCGGCGGCGCTCCCGCGCCGCCGGTGTCCTCGGGGCCCCTCCCCGCTGACGTTCCGATTCGAAGATCCTAGTAGAGATAGTCCGGCAGGTGGGTGCGCACATCGGCGCCCCGGTTCGACCGCGTCAGGTCCTTGGTCACCTCGGCGGAGACCCGCTGCCGGACGCCGGCGTCGAGCTTCTCCCGCAGCTCGCCCATGAAGGCGGGCGGGGCGCACAGGACCAGGTGCTCGAACCGCCCCTCGCCGGCGGCCTCGGTGAGCATCCCCGCGATCTCGCGCGCGAATACCTGCGCCTCCTGGTCCTTGGGCCCGCCCTCCTCCTCCACGGCGCTGCGGGCAACGCTGCCGCGGTCCGAGGCACGGCCGGGGCGGTCGCTGACCAGGTCGCGGTTATTCAGTCGCGATTCGGGGTGGAGGCGATCGGTGACCTCCTCCAGATCGTTGCCGACGCGGTTATCGGCGGCGAAGACGCGGGCGCGGGATGCATCGGCAACAAGGACCCAGACCGTCGACATGGGGTGCCTCCTTTAGGTTGGTGGGATTCTCCGGCGGCCCCGCTTCGGGCCGCTCTCCCAAAGATGCGGCCTGGCGGCCGGTGCTTCAAGCATCTTCGTCATATTCCGGTAACCCCGCGGTCACGCCGGCGTCACGATGGGGCTCGACACTGGCGCCATGAGCCGAACCGCGCACAGCCTCCGGGTGGACCTCGTCACCGAGACCTGGCCGCCCGAGATCAACGGGGTCGCCCGCACGCTGGAGGCGCTGGCCAGTGGCCTGCGCCGACGGGGCCACCGGATCGGCGTGGTCCGCCCCCGTCCCGAAGGGGGCGGCGCCACCGGGCCGGACGAACTCCTGGTACCGGGCATGGCGCTACCCGGCTACCCGGGGATCCGGCTGGGGCTGCCCGCCGGAAGGGCGCTGACCCGGCGCTGGGCGCGATCGCGCCCCGATGCCGTCTACATCGCCACCGAGGGGCCGCTGGGACACAGCGCCCTGCAGCGGGCGCGGCGCCTGGGGATCCCGGTCGTCGCCGGCTTCCATACCAACTTCGACGCCTACAGCGGCCACTACCATCTGGGGCTGCTGCGCCGCCCCGTGGAGGCCTATCTGCGCCGTTTCCACAACCGCGCCACCACGACCCTGGTTCCCTCCGACGAGGGTCGCCAGCGGCTGGAGGAGCGGGGCTTCCAGCGGCTCGCCCTCCTCGGCCGCGGGGTGGATACCGAGCTCTTCCACCCCTGCCGGCGCAGCGAGGCCCTGCGCGCCGAATGGGGCGCCGGGCCGGGGACCCCGGTGGTGCTCCACGTCGGCCGGATCGCGCCGGAGAAGAATCCGGAGGGGCTCATCGAGGCCTTCCGGGCCATCCACCGGGAGGTACCGGGGAGCCGGCTGGTGGTGGTCGGGGACGGCCCCGCCAGCGGTCGCCTGGCCGCCGCCGTTCCGGAGCTGGTACTCACCGGCCCGCGCACCGGGGTCGATCTGGCGTGCCACTACGCCAGCGGCGACCTCTTCGTCTTCCCCAGCAAGACCGAAACCTTCGGCAATGTCGTCACCGAGGCCATGGCCTCCGGTCTGGCGGTCCTCGCCTTCGACCGGGCGGCGGCCGGGCGCTACATCCGCGACGGGTTCAACGGGCGTCTCGTGCAGCCCACGGACGACGCCGGCTTCACCGCCGCGGCCGCCGAGCTGGCGGCCGATGTCGACGCCCTCGCCCGGCTGGGGCGGGAAGCGCGCAGGACGGCGGAGGGGATTGGCTGGGAGGCGGTCATCGCGGAATTCGAGGAGCGGCTGAGGGCGGTCACCACAACCGAAGGGAGGGCGGCATGAGCGAACTCAAGGTCAACCCCTGGTTCCGGCGCATGGATGCCCGGGAGGAATGGCTCTGCGCCAGCATCAATCGGGCCTGTTCGGCGGACGCCATTCGGCGCCTCTTTGCCGGGATCAGCCGCGCCGGGGATGGCGTGGCCTGGTACGCCCTCATGGCGGCCCTGCCCCTGGCCGGCCGGGCCGGGATCGTGGCCAGCCTGCACATGGTGGCGGTGGCCGTGGTCTGCCTGCTGGTCTATCGCGCCGTGAAGCCGCGCCTGGTCCGGATCCGGCCGTGTCACCGCCATCCGGGGATCCGGCTGGGTGCGGCGCCGCTGGACCGCTTCAGCTTCCCCTCCGGGCATACCCTCCACGCCGTGGCCTTTGCGTGGACAGCGAGCGCCCACTTCCCGGAGCTGGCGTGGGTGGTCTGGCCCTTCGCGGCGCTGATCGCCGCCTCCCGCGTGGTCCTGGGGCTGCACTACCCCAGCGACGTCCTCGCCGGCGCCGCCATCGGCGCCGGGATCGCCGCGGGACTGCTGGCGGTCCTCCCGGTCTAGCCGCCGCGGGGCTAGTGGCTGCCGCCCAGCAGCCGGCTCACCCGCTTCACCTCCGGGTCCTCGGTATTGCGCACGGTGAAGCCGAGCTGGCGGGCGAGGCCCAGCATCCCGGAATTGGCCGACAGGACCTCGCCCTCCAGGGCGCGCAGGCCCCGGGCGCGGGCGGTCTGCATGAGGATGGTGAGCAGCCGTGCCCCCAGCCCCCGGCGGCGCCACTCGTCGGCCACCACCACCGCAAATTCGCCGGTATCGCCGTCCGGCCCCAGGGCGTAGCGGGTCACCCCCAGCTCCCGCTCGCCCCCCTGGCCATCGTCGGTCACGGCGACGAAGGCCATCTCGCGGTCGTAGTCGATCTGGGTGAAGCGCACCAGCATCTCGGGCGAGAGCTCCTGGAGGGTCTCCATGAACCGGAAGTAGCGCGACTGCTCCGAGAGGTTGTGGACGAATTCCTGCTCCATCTCGGCATCCTCGGGCCGGATGGGGCGGATGGTGACATCGGTCCCGTCGGGCAGCTGCCAGTACTCGGTGAGTTCACCGGGGTAGGGGTGGATCGCCATGTGGCCGTAGGGGGTCAGCGCCGGGGCCGGGTGCTCCACCACGATCCGGGCGTCCACCGCGATGACCCCCTCCTCGTCGGCGATGAGGGGGTTGATGTCCATCTCCCGGACCCAGGGCAGCTCGCAGACCAGCTCCGAGATCCGGCCCAGGGCGTGCTCCAGTGCGGCGCGGTCCACCGGCGGGCGGTCGCGGAACTCCCCCAGCATCCGCCGGGCGCGGGTGCGCTCGACGAGGTCGCGGATGATGTAGCCATTGAGTGGCGGCAGGGCCACCGCCCGGTCCCGGTGGATCTCCACGGCAGTACCCCCGGCGCCGAAGCTGACCACCGGCCCGAAGACGGGGTCGCGGATCACGCCCACCATGAGTTCGCGGCCGTTGCGGCGGGCGAACATCGGCTCGATGGTGACGCCGTCGATGCGCGCCTCGGGCGCCCTGCGGGCGGCCTCGGCGGTCATCTCGTTGTAGGCGCTGCGCACGGCGGCGGCGTTGTCGATGTTCAGGCGGACACCGCCGACATCCGACTTGTGGGTGATGTCGGCGGAGGCGATCTTCATCGCCACCGGGAAGCCCGCGCCCTCCGCGGCGATGAGCGCCTCGTTGGCGCTGCGCGCCAGGCTGGTGGCCTGCACCGGGATCCCGAAGGCGCGCAGGATGGCCTTGGACTCGGTGATCCCCAGGGTCCGCCGGCCCTCGGCCAGCGCCCCCTCGATGATCAGCCGGGCCCCCTCGGCATCGGGGGCATCCTCGCGGCTGGCCGGCTCCGGGACCTGGAGCAGGAGCTCCTGGTTGCGGTGGTAGTGGGCGAGGTAGGCGAACCCCTGGACCGAGGCCTCCGGCGTGGGGAAGTAGGGGAGCTGCTGCTCGGCAAAGTGCTCCCAGGCCGGCTGGACGTGGGCCTCTCCCATCCAGCAGGCCAGGACCGGCTTGCTGCGGTTACGCCCTGCGGCCGCGGTGACCGCCCGTGCGGAGGCGAGGGGCTCGGTCATGGCCTGGGGTGTGAGCATCACCAGCAGGCCGTCGATCCCAGGATCCGCGAGATAGGTCTCCACCGCCTGCTCGTAGCGCTCGCCACTGGCATCGCCGAGGATGTCCACGGGGTTGCCGTGGGACCAGTGGCCGGGGAGCTGTTCGTCCAGCGCGGCCGCCGTCTTCTCCGCCGGCGGTGGCAGCTCCAGCCCCAGCTCCGAGGCGCGGTCGGTGGCCATGACGCCGGGGCCGCCGCCGTTGGTGAGGATCCCCAGACGGGTCCCGCGGGCGCGGTAGCCGCTGGAGAGGATCTGGGCGGCGGAGAAGAGCTCGTCGATGGTCTCGGCGCGCACCGCACCGGCCCGGCGCAGGGCGGCGTCGAAGACGTCGTCGCCGCCCACCAGGGCACCGGTGTGGGAGACCGCGGCACGCGAGCCGGCCTCGTGGCGACCCGCCTTGACCACGATCACCGGCTTCATGCGGGCCGCCGCGCGCAGCCCGGAGAGGAAGCGGCGGGCGTCCTGAACCCCCTCCACGTAGAGGAGGATGCTGCGGGTCTTGGGGTCCAGGGCGAGGAAGTCCAGCAGGTCGCCGAAGCCGACGTCCACCGCGTCGCCCACCGACACCATGGCGGAGAAGCCGACGCCCCGCGCCTCCGCCCAGTCCAGGATGGCGGTACACAGCGCCCCGGACTGGGAGACCAGGGCCAGGTCGCCCTCCAGGCCGATGTTCATGGAGAAGGTGGCGTTCAGCCCCAGGGCCGGTCGCATCACGCCCAGGCAGTTCGGGCCGACGATGCGCACGCCGTAGCGCCGCGCCTCCTCCTCCAGGTCCTCCTGGAGGTCGCGGCCGCGCCCGTCCCCCTCGCCGAAGCCGGCGGAGAGGACCACTGCCACGCGCACCCCGTTCTCGCCGCAGTGGCGGATGATCGCCGGTACCGTGGCCGCCGGCGTGGCGACCACGGCCATGTCCACGTTCTCGTGGATGCCGTCGAGGTCGGGGTAGGCGGTGCGGTCCTGCACCGCCTCGCGCTTGGGGTTGATGGGGTAGAGTTCGCCCTCGAAGCCGCCCTCGACCAGATTGCGGAAGACCCGCTCCCCCAGGGAGCCGGGCCGCTCACTGGCGCCAAAGACGGCGATGGCACCGGGCTTGAAGAGGCGGTCCAGGTAGTGGGGTCCCATGGGGGTTTCCGGTCCGTGGCTGCGGGTGGCATCCAGTCTAGACCGCCGCGCCCCCCGCCGCGAACCCCCGGCCGGGTGTGCGCCGGCGCTGGAGTACCTGCTTCCGGGAGGTACGCGCAGAGGCCCGGGCGGCCTCAGGGGCGCTGGAGGGCCGCCTCCACGCGCTCGCGGACCTCGCGACCCTCCAGGCGTTCCAGCAGGGTCAGGGCGAAGTCCATGGCGGTCCCGGGGCCGCGGGAGGTGATCACCGGTCCGGTCCCGTCGACGCCGGTGACCGGGCCGTCGGTCACCACCGGGTCCTCCAGATAGACCATCCCGGGCTGCTCCACGCCATCCAGGGCGCCAGGGAAACTGGTCACCCGCCGGCCAGCGAGGAGGCCGGCGGCGGCGAGCGCCTTGGGACCGGCGCAGATGGCGGCCACGGCGCGCCCCGCCGTGGCCTGGTCCCGCAGCAGGCGCTGGACCCGCTCGTCGTCGCGCAGGTGGTTGGCCCCGGGGAGGCCGCCGGGCAGGGCGATGAGGTCGAAGGTCTGCGCCAGGACCTCGTCCAGCTCGGCGTCGGGGATGAGGATGGTGCCGCGGCTGGCGGTGACCGGCCCGGGCTCGACCCCGGCGGTGGTCACCTCCACCTGGCCGCGGCGGAGGATATCGACGATGGTGATGGCCTCGAGCTCCTCGAAGCCCTCGGCCAGCGGTATCAGGACGCTGCTCATGGCCCGAACTCCCTCCTCATGGTGAGGCAACCGATGGACGGGGACCGCCCACCCGGGGTCAGTCCCCGCCCTGGAGCAGCCGGACCCCCTTGAGCAGGTTCAGCGCCTCGAAGATGGCGTAATCGCGGTCCTCCTCGGCCTCCGAGGAGTCCTGTTCGCCCTCTTCTTCCGGCTCGGCCTTGTCCTCCTCGGCCGGCTTCTCCTCCTGGCGCTTCTTCTCGCCGTTCATGAGGTGGCCGCCAAGGTCGGACTCGCGCATGCGCCGGCCGCCCTCTTCGGCACGGGTCAGGCGGAGATTCTCGAGGCTGACATCCGGCTTGATGCCCTCCGCCTGGATGGAGCGACCGTCCGGGGTGTAGTAGCGCGCCGTGGTAAGCTTCACCGCGGTCGAGCCCCCCAGGGGGAGTACCGTCTGCACCGAACCCTTGCCGAAGGTCTCCTGCCCCATGACCAGGGCCCGCCGGTGGTCCTGGAGTGCCCCGGCGACGATCTCGGAGGCCGAGGCAGAGCCGTTGTTGGTAAGCACGACGATGGGGGCGCCATCCAGGATGTCACCCTCCTCGGCGGAGAAGCTCATCTTGGCATCCTTGACCCGACCCTTGGTGTAGACGATGCGCCCCTCGTTGAGGAAGGCGTCGGAGACATCCACCGCTGCATCGAGCACGCCGCCGGGGTTGTTGCGCATGTCCAGGACCATGCCGTCCAGGGCTCCATCGTTCTCCTCCCGCAACGATTCCACGGCATTGACCACGTCCTTGCCGGTGCGCGACTGGAAGTTGGTGATCCGGAGGTAGCCGTAGCCGTCCTCCAGCATGCGCGACTTCACGCTCTCCACCTCGATCACGGCGCGTTCCAGGGTGAGCTCCAGGGGCTCATCGCGGCCCTCCCGGAGGATGGTCAGCTCGATCTCCGAGCCCGGCTCGCCGCGCATCTTGTCCACCGCCTCGCCCAGGCTCATCTTCTTCACCGGTTTGGAGTCGATGCGGACGATGAGGTCCCCGGCCTGAACGCCGGCGCGCTCGGCGGGGGTATCGTCGATGGGGGCGATGACCTTGACCTGACCGTCCTCCATGGTGACCTCGATGCCGAGACCGCCAAACTCGCCCTGGGTCCCCTCCTGGAGTTTCTGGAAGTCGTCGGCGTCGAGGTAGTCGGAGTGCGGATCGAGCCCCGAGAGCATGCCGCGGATGGCATTCTCCAGCAGTTCGTCGTCACTGACCTCCTCCACGTAGCTGCCCTTCACCCGGGCGAAGACCTCGGAGAAGGTTCGTAGCTGCTCCAGAGGGAGTTCCGATTCCTCGCTGACCTCCTGGACCGGGCCTCGCTGGGCGAGGACGCTGTGGCCGAGGCTGATGGCGATGCCCAGGGCAACGCCCAGGCTGAGAATGAGTGTCGTCTTTTTCGCGGCCATGGGGGCTCTTTTCCGCAATTGCGTATGCAGGATCCTTCGAGTGACAAGGGTACAGGATGGTTCCCGCCCCGGCTACCGCATTGATGTCCCGGCTACCGGGGAGCGAGCCAGGAAACCGGATCCCGGGGCTTCCCCTGACGACGGACCTCGAAGTACAGGCCGCTCTCCTCGTAGGGGCCGCTCTCTCCCACCCGGGCCAGCTCCTCGCCGGCCTCTATCCAGTCGCCAAGGTCGGCCAGCAGCGACCGATTGTGGCCGTAGAGGCTCATGAACCCGTGGCCGTGGTCGAGGATAAGGAGCTGGCCGTAGCCGCGCATCCAGTCGGCGAAGACTACGCGGCCGGGGCCGATGGCCTTCACGGGATCCCCTTTGGAGCGAGCAATTAGGATTCCGTTCCAGGTCAGGCCCGAGCGGCGTTTCGAGCCGAAGGCGGCGCGCAGGGGACCCTTGGTGGGCCAGGGGAGGGCACCACGCTCCTGCGCGAGGTTCCGGGTCTCGCCGGGGCGCTCGGGGTCGTCGAGCTGACCCAGCAGGTCCTCCAGGCGCCCCTCGCGCTCCTCCAGTTCGGCGACCTCGTCCCGCCGGCTGGCCAGTCGCTGGTCCAGGCGCTCGACCTCCGCCCGGTACTCCGCCTGGCGATCGTCGAGGTCATCGCGCCGCTGTCGGACCTCGGCGCGTTGCCCCTCCAGCTCCTGCTCGCGCTCGGCAATCCGCCGGGTGAGGTCGTCCAGTTCCTCCAGGCTCTCACCGTAATCGCCGATCCGGGACTGACGCGCCCGGGCGAGGTAGTCCCCCCAGACCAGGGTCCGGCCCACGGCGCGCGGGTCGCCCTGACTGAGCAGCAGCCGCAGGGCCGAGTCCCCCCCGGCCATGTAGAGGGTCCGGACCTCGGTGGCCAGGGCGTCGCGCTCCTCGTCGAGGTCGTCGCGCACGGCCTCCCGGCGGGCACGCAGGGCGCTGAGGCGATCGCGGGTCTCCTTGAGGGCGGTGGCGGTGCGGTTGAGTTCCCGGGCGGCGGCCGCCAGCGATTCCTCGGCTTCTGCCAGTTCGGATTCCGCCGCCTCCTTGCGGCCCGCCACGGCCTGTGCCTGCTCGCGGGCGGTCTCGACCCGCTCCCGCAGCTCCTCCAGATCGGCGCGCGAGAGGTCCTCCTCCGCCAGTGCCGGGGAGAGGAGCAGGGTGAGGCCGGCCAGCGCCCAGCGCAACGGGGTTCAGCCCGCCTCTTCGGCCAGGGTCACCAGGGGGCGGCCGGTCATCTCCTCGGGCTGCTCGACGCCCATGAGGGCGAGCATGGTGGGGGCGACGTCGGACAGGGCGCCGCCGCTCTCCATGGTGACCGAGCGCGGGCCGATGTAGAGGAAGGGGACCGGGTTCGAGGTGTGGGCGGTATGCGCCTGGCCGGTCTCGGGATTGCGCATGACCTCGGCGTTGCCATGGTCGGCGGTCACCAGCAGCTCGCCGCCGACGCCGCGGACCGCCATCTCCAGCTCCCCCAGGCAACCGTCCAGCGCCTCGATGGCGGCGACGGTGGCGGCGAAGTCGCCGGAGTGGCCGACCATGTCGGGGTTGGCGAAGTTGCAGATGAGGACGTCGTAGTCGCCGCTCTCCACCGCATTGATGAGCCGCCGGGTGACCTCCGGGGCATTCATCTCCGGCTGCTCGTCGTAGGTGGCCACCGCGGGGGACGGGACCAGGACCCGATCCTCCCCCTCGTAGGGCTCCTCCACGCCGCCGTTGAAGAAGAAGGTGACGTGGGCGTACTTCTCCGTCTCCGCGATGCGCAGCTGGCGCAGCCCCAGGTCCGCCACGTACTCGCCGAAGCCGTTGTGCAGGCGGTGCGGCGGGAAGGCGACGGGGACGTCGAAGTCGGCGCTGTACTCGGTGAGGGTCACGAAGGTGGCCAGCTCCGGGACGCGGCGGCGCTCGAAGCCGTCGAACCCCGGCTCCACGAAGGCCCGGGTGATCTGGCGCGCCCGATCCGAGCGGTAGTTCATGAAGATGACGGCATCGCCATCCTCGATCCGCACCGGCTGTCCGTCGGCATCGGGGATGGCGGTGGCGCTGATGAATTCGTCCGATTCGCCGCGCTCGTAGGCGGCCCGGATGCCGGCGAGGGGGTCCTCGGCGGTGTACTCGCCCCGGCCGTCGACGATGACGTCCCAGGCGGTCTGCACCCGGGACCAGCGGTGGTCGCGGTCCATGGGGTAGTAGCGGCCGATGATGCTGGCGACGCGCCCGCCGCCGTACTCCTGCAGACGGGCCTGCAGCCGGTCGATGGACTCGATGGCGCTGCGCGGGGCGGTATCCCGGCCGTCGGTGAAGGCGTGGATGTAGACGCGGGCGCCGCGCTCCACCGCCAGCCGGATCATGGCGTGGATGTGCTCCTCGTGGGAATGCACGCCGCCGGGGGAGAGGAGGCCGAGGATGTGGACGGCCCGGTCACTGGCCACCGCCTGCTCCACCGGCTCCACCAGGGTGTGGTTCTCGAAGAAGGATCCGGTCTCGATGGCCCGGGAGACCCGGGTATACTCCTGGTAGACGACCCGCCCCGCGCCGAGATTGAGGTGGCCCACCTCGGAGTTGCCCATCTGGTCCGCCGGCAGACCGACCTCGGCGCCGGAGCCGCGAATGAGGGTGTGCGGGAACTGGCCCCAGAGGCGATCCCAGTTGGGGGTCCGCGCCGCCGCGATGGCGTTGTCGGCCGGCTCTTCGCGATAGCCCCAGCCGTCGAGGATGGTCAGCACCAGGGGGCGTGGTCTCGCTGGCATAGACATACCCGCATTCGTCGTCGGTGGATCGCCCCCGCGGGGGGCGTTACATGGCGGCCATTATTGTATAGTGTTTCGGTTATAAAGGCAGCCGTCCCCTGTAACGGCCGACATAACAAGTCGCGAGGCTGAGGCATGAACCGAGAGAATCTCCCCGAGACAGAAGACGAGAACCCCGGCAATCAGGACGATATCCTGATCACCGGGGACGAGGACATCGACCGTGCGGCCCGTTCGCTCAAGGCGATGTCCCACCCGCTGCGGCTGAAGATCCTCTGCACCCTCGGCAGCAGCGAGGTCAGCGTGCAGGAGATCGTCGAGCACGTGGGGACCTCCCAGAGCAACATCTCCCAGCACCTCGCCATCCTGCGGGACAAGGGGATCCTCTCCGCGCGCAAGGATGCCAACCGGGTCTACTACCGCGTCGGGGACCCGCGCACCCTCCGCCTCATCGGCATGATGCGCGAGGTCTTCTGCACCATGTAGGCGGTGCGGTATATTAGCGATCGCTTGAACACATATCCGTGAGGTCCCTCCATGAATACCGAACGCGTCGTCCGCATCTTTGCCGGGCTCGTCATCCTCCTCTCCGTCGGTCTGGGGGCCTCGGGCAGCCCGATCTTCCACAGCGTGCACTGGCTCTGGCTCACCGCCTTCGTCGGGCTGAACCTCTTCCAGAGCGGCTTCACGCGCTTCTGCCCGCTGGACAAGATGCTCAAGAAGGCGGGCGTTCCGAGTCAGTCGGGGTTCTAGGACATGGCGGAATTCGGCACCTTCATCTACGAGAACTGGATGCTCTTCGCCGCCCTGGTGGTCATCCTGGGGCTGCTGCTCCACCAGACCTTCGGCGGCGGCTCCGGCAGCGTCAGCCCCCAGGAGGCGACCCGGCTCATCAACCACGAGGATGCCCGGATCCTCGACGTCCGCGAACCCTCGGAGGTCAAGGAAGGCACCCTGCGCGGGGCCATCACCATCCCCCTGGGCCAGCTGGATGACCGGATCAATGAACTGGGCGGGGACAAGGAGACGCCGATCATCTGCTACTGCCGCTCGGGGTCGCGCTCGGCCCAGGCCTGCGGGAAGCTGCGCAAGCAGGGCTTTACCGCCGTCCACAACCTGCAGGGCGGCATCACGGCGTGGCAGCAGGCGGGACTGCCCCTGGCGCGCGGGAAGAACAAGAAGAAGAAGGGGTAGACCATGGCCCATGTCGAGATGTACGGGACCCGGATGTGTCCCTTCTGCGTTCGCGCCCGCCACCTGCTCAAGAAGAAGGGCGTGGACTACGACGACATCCGGGTGGACGCCGAGCCGGAGCGCCGCCCGGAGATGGTGGAACGGGCCGGCGGGGCGACCTCGGTCCCGCAGATCTTCATCGATGGTGAACACATCGGCGGCTGCGACGAACTCCACGACCTGGAAAGGCGCGACGAGCTGGATCCCCTGCTGGAAGAGTGAGTCGGCCGCGCCCGGGGCGGCTGCCCGAAGGGGCGCGCATGGGCTAGAATGGCACAACCATTCAGGAGCCCGGGACGGACGAGACCATGGCCGAGAACCAGACCGATGCCGGCAACGGCATCCAGCTCACCCTCCAGCGCATCTACCTCCGGGACGCCTCGGTGGAGAGCCCCAATACGCCGGAGGTCTTCCGTGCCGACTGGCAGCCCGAGGTCAATGTCGACCTCTCCAGCCGCGGTCGCCAGGTGGGGGAGGAGCCGCTCTACGAGGTGACCGTCCGCGTCACCGTCAGCGCCACCCGTGAGGAGACCACCGCCTTCCTCATCGAGGTGGAGCAGGCCGGGCTCTTCCGCATCGAGGGGGCCTCGCAGGGCGCGCTGGACCGCCTGCTGGGCAGCTACTGCCCCAACCTCCTCTTTCCCTACGTGCGGGAGGTGATATCGGACCTGGTCACCCGCGCCGGCTTCCCGCAGTTCCTGCTGGCGCCGGTGAACTTCGAGGCGCTCTACGAGCAGCAGCGCAACCGCGTTGAGGGTGCGTCCGCCGAATGAGCGGGAGCGCGCCACCCCTGGCGGTCATCGGTGCCGGCTCCTGGGGGACCGCCCTGGCCATCCATCTGGCCCGGGGCGGTCATCCGGTACGGCTCTGGGGCCATCGGCCGGAGGCGGCGCAGCGCCTGGAGGAGGCACGGGAGAACCGGGCCTACCTCCCTGGAATCCCCTTCCCGGAGGGGCTGACGGTCACGGCCTCCCTGGGGGAGGCGGTCGCCGGGGAGGCCGCCGTCCTGGTGGCGGTCCCCAGCCACGCCTTTGCGCGCACGGTGGCCGACCTCCACCCCCACCTCCCCGCCGGCACCCCGCTGGCCTGGGCCACCAAGGGGCTGGACCCCGACAGCCGCCGACTCCTCCACGAGGAGGCAGCCGAGTCGCTGGGGCCGGTGGCCATGGCCGCCATCTCCGGCCCGACCTTCGCCGCCGAGGTGGGGGCCGGACGACCCACCGCGGTCACCGTGGCCGCCAACGACCCCGGGCTGGCCGCGGCGTGGGTGGGGCGCCTCCACCACGGTGCCTTTCGCGCCTATACCAGCGACGACCTCATAGGGGTCGAACTGGGCGGGGCGGTGAAGAACGTCCTGGCCATAGCGACCGGCATCGCCGACGGGCTCTCCCTGGGGGCCAATACCCGGGCGGCGCTCATCACCCGCGGCCTGGCCGAGGCGACCCGCCTGGGGGTCGCCCTGGGCGGTCGGGCGGAGACCTTCACGGGGCTCGCCGGCATGGGGGACCTGGTGCTCACCTGCACCGACGACCAGTCCCGCAATCGCCGCTTCGGCCTGGCCCTGGGGGGCGGCGGCTCGGCCGCCGAGGCGCGGGCGGCCATCGGGCAGGTGGTGGAGGGCGAGCCCACCACCCGGGCGGTCCTCGCCCGCGCCCACGAGGCCGGGGTGGAGATGCCGATCACCGAGCAGGTCTACCGTGTGCTCTTCGAGGGGGTGGCGCCACGCGTGGCGGTGGAGGAGCTCCTGGCGCGGGAGCCCAAGCCGGAGGCCTAGCCTAGGCCGGATCCTGGGTCAGACGCCGCCGGCGAAGCCGTTCTGCCGCCACCCCTCGTAGACCGCCACGGCTACCGAGTTGCCCAGATTGAGGCTGCGGTTGCCCGGGACCATGGGCAGCCGCAGCCTCCGCTCCGGGGGCAGTCCCTCCAGCAGCGCCGGCGGCAGGCCGGCGGTCTCGCAGCCGAACAGCAGGGCATCCCCGGGCGCCAGCCCGGCGTCGGTATGCAGGCGCTCACCCCGCCGGGAATAGGCGAATATCCGGTCGGTATCCAGGGCGGCGCGGCAGCTCTCCCAGTCGTGGTGGAGGTGCAGCGCGGTGCGCTCGTGGTAGTCGAGCCCGGCCCGGCGCAGGCGGGCATCGTCCACGGCGAAGCCCAGGGGTTCCACCAGGTGCAGGGTGGCGCCGGTATTGGCGCACAGCCGGATGACGTTGCCGGTATTCGGCGGGATCTCGGGGGTGTGGAGGATCACGTGGAACACGGGGGTCAGTCCGTCTCCGCTTCGGCCATGCCCAGATCCCGGATCTTCCGGGTCAGGGTGTTCCGCCCCCAGCCCAGGAGGCGGGCGGCCTCCTGTCGCCGCCCGCCGGTATGGGCCAGGGCGGCCCGGATGAGGACCCGCTCCAGCTCCGCCTCCGCCCGGGTGAGGATCCCCGCCTCGCCCCGGGCGAGGTGCTGGGCCGCCCAGCGCGCCAGGAGCTCCGTCCACTCCTCCGCCTGGCCGCCCTCCTCCGGCGGGGCCTGCTCCCGCAGCTCCCGGGGGAGGTCCTCCACGTGGATGACCTGGCCCGGCGACATCACCGTGAGCCAGCGACAGGTATTCTCCAGCTGCCGGACATTGCCCGGCCAGGGGAGGCCGGAGAGCCACGCCTCGGTCTCCGGATCGGCCCGCTTGGGCTCCACCTCCAGCTCGGCGGCGGCGCTGTCCAGGAAGTGGCGGATGAGGAGCGGGATGTCCTCGCGACGCTCCCGCAGGCTCGGTAGATGGACGCGGATGACGTTGAGGCGGTGGAAGAGGTCGTCCCGGAACCGCCCCTCCGCCACGAGCTGTTCCAGGTCCTGGTGGGTGGCGGCGATGATCCGTACATCCACCCGGTGCGGGTCGCGCCCGCCGACGCGGTAGAACTCGCCGTCGGCGAGGACCCGCAGCAGCCGGGTCTGCAGCTCGGCGGGCATGTCGCCGATCTCGTCCAGGAAGAGGGTGCCCCCGTCGGCCTGCTCGAAGCGGCCGGCCCGGGCCGCCTGGGCCCCGGTGAAGGCGCCCCGTTCGTGGCCGAAGAGTTCGGACTCCAGGAGGTCCCGCGGGATGGCGGCCATGTTCAGGGCGATGAAGGGGCGATCGGCCCGGGGGCTGTGGCGATGCAGGGCGTGGGCCACCAGCTCCTTGCCCGTCCCCGATTCGCCGTTGATGAGGACGGTGATGTGGGAGCGGGAGAGCCGACCGATGGCGCGGTAGACCTCCTGCATGGCCGGGGCCTCGCCGATGATCTCCGGCAGCGGGCCGGGGGCCTCCTCGCCGGGGGCCTCCGGCTCCTCCCCGGCAGCGGCGGCGCGCTGGACCAGCTCCACCGCCTCGTCGACATCGAAGGGCTTGGGCAGGTACTCGAAGGCGCCGCCCTCGTAGGCGGAGACCGCGGAGTCCAGGTCGGAGTGCGCGGTCATGATGATCACCGGCAACTCCGGCCAGCGCTCCCGGATCCGCCCCAGCAGGCCCAGCCCGTCCAGGCCGGGCATGCGGATGTCGGTGACGATGGCCGCCGGGCGCTCGTCGATGCCGGCTGCGCCCAGGCGCTCGAGGATGCCCTCGGCATCGGTAAAGGCCTCGACCCGGAAGCCGGCGCCGCGCAGCGCCTTCTCCAGGACCCAGCGCATGGAGCGGTCGTCGTCGATGATCCAGATGGGGGCGTCAGTCATGGCCGGATTCACCTCCGTTGACCGGGAGCAGCAGGGTAAAGCGGGTCTCCCCGGGGCGGCTGGCGCACTCGATGAGCCCGTCGTGGCGGTTGACCAGGGACTGGGCGATGGAGAGGCCGAGGCCGCTCCCCTCCGAGCGGCCGGTCACCATGGGATAGAAGATCCGATCCAGCATCTCGGGGGGGATCCCGGGGCCGTCGTCGACGATCTCCAGGGAGATGACCAGGCGGTGGCGGCGGTGGCCGATGGTGAACTGCCGCTGGGCGCGGGTGCGCAGGGTGATGGTGCCCTCCTCCCCCAGGGCCTGGACGGCGTTGCGGGTGATATTCAGGACCGCCTGGATGAGCATGTCCCGGTCCCCCTCCAGCTCCGGGAGGGAGGGGTCGTAGTCGCGCACCAGCCGGATCCCCGGCGGCGCCTCGGCGGCCACCAGGGTGCGGACCCGCTCGGTGACCTCGTGGATGTTCACCGGCTCCCGCGCCGGGAGGTTGTCGGGGCCGAGCATCCGGTCGACGAGATTGCGCAGGCGGTCGGCCTCGTGGGTGATGACCTCGGTATATTCCCGCAGCTCGGGGTCGTCGATCTCCCGGGCGAGGAGCTGGGCGGCGCCCCGCAAGCCCCCCAGGGGATTCTTGATCTCGTGGGCCAGCCCCCGGACCAGGGCGCGGGTCGCCTCCTGCTGGGCGATGAGGCCCTCTTCCCGGGCGATGCGGAGCTGGCGGTCCACCTGGGCGATCTCCACCAGCAGCTCCGGCGCGCCCTCGTCCTCATCCAGCGGGATGGCGGTGATGTCGGCCGTGACGCGACGCTCGGCATCGGGCTGCAGGGTGCACTCCCGCTCGGTGTGGGGGTGGCCGCTCTCCAGGGCGGCGGCCATGGCCGTGACCACCCGCTCGGAGCCGAAGAGGCTGGCGGCCCCTCGGCCGGCGAGGCGGTGGGCGCTGGCGCCCAGCAGGGCCTCGCCGGCGGGGTTGGTCTGCAGCAGCGCCATGCCGCCGTCAAAGAGGCAGACGGCGGTGTGGAGGTTGTCCAGGATCTGCTGGCCGGTGGTGGTCACGACCCCTCCTCCGGCCGCAGGGCCGGTCAGTCCGCCGTCCCGGGATGGAGCCGGGAGTGCTGTTTCACGTGAATCGTCCGCGGGGGCGCACTGGCCACGACCTCGCCGTCGCCATCGATGACCTCGGCGGTGAGGGGGTAGCTCCCCCGATGGACCGGATGGAGTTCCACCTCCCCCGCCGCCTCGACGGTGGCCCGGGCGTGGTCGCCCAGGGTCACCCGGAGCCGGTGGTCGCCGCCCAGGGCCGGCTCCACCGTTGCCCTCACCGTCAACCGGGCGTCGTCGGCCCAGACCACGGCGTCCGGCTCCGGCGCCCGGATATCGACGGTGTAGCCCGCGGGCGAGGCGCCGGCCCCGCTGTCGGCGGTACCACCGGAGGCGACCGGCCCCCTGGTCGACGATGAGGACGGGGCGACGGACGGTCCGGCCTCCTCGGGGGCCTCGGTCGCCTCGGGAGCCCCCCTGTCCTCCGCCTGGTCACCAGCCTCCCCCGGGCCGTCGGTAATCACCATCGTGCCGTCGGGGCGCTGGCGAAGCTCCACGTCGCCGGCTGCAACCGTCCCGGCCACCAGTACCAGGGCCGTGAGCCCCGCAGTGACGCGATATCTCCTGCGCTCCATCCCTGTCTCTCCCACCGGGTTCCCTCCCGGATGCTCCTCACACGGACTGTTCGGCGGCCGGCCCCGTGGGGCCCGCGCTCTCCCGGGGGCCGACCTGCCGACCCCCGGGAGAGCGCCCCTCGCCGGGCGAGGGGCGCGCCACCGCGTGCTAGACGCTGTAGTACATATCGAACTCCACCGGGTGGGTGGACATCCGCAGGCGGGTCACCTCCTCCCACTTGAGGTCGATGTAGCCCTGCAGCATGTCCTCGGTGAAGACGCCGCCCTGCATCAGGAAGTCCTTGTCGTTCGCCAGCGCCTCCAGCGCCTGCTCCAGGGAGTTGGCCACGGTGGGGATGTCCTCGGCCTCTTCCGGCGGCAGGTCATAGAGGTTCTTGTCCATGGCGTCGCCGGGGTGGAT
>JBKGYA010000006.1:0-26552 GCA_046546335.1 Thiohalospira sp.
GGTTGGTGTCCTGGAAGAAGGAGCCGTGACCGGCCACACCCTCGGCGCCGGTTGTGCTGTGCTCGGTATCGTCAGCCATGTCTGAATCCTCCATGGGCCTGGTCTTTGCCACCGGAAACCCGCACCCTTTGCGCGGGCAAAACCTGAGTATTTGACTCAACTTTAGGCATGTCCCCGGCCGCTGTCAAGACACCCGTCGGCCCGCCGCCTGCGCTACAATCCGCGCCCACTGGCACCATAGGAGTCGACCCATGCAGCAGCACCTGGACCATATCGCCAAGCAGGCCCGCGCCGAGCGGGTCGCGGTGACCCCCGAACTCGACGCCGCCCTCGCCGCCCTGGACGAGGCCATCGAGACCATCGCCCCGGAGCTGGAGGTGGAGGCCTACGGGCCCGGCGTCGGCGTGGAGGGGGAGCAGGATGTCTACCGGCTGGTCATCCGCAACCACGAATGGAACGCCGGCGATTTCCGCTGGGGGCTCAAGGTCTGCGACGCCCTGCCCAATGCCGGCTGGCGCGTGGCCTGGCCCATCCAGGGGGTGGCGCGGCTGCGCAAGGGCGAGGTGGTACGCGGACTCCCGGCCATGCTGGGCGAATGGCGAAGGGCCGTGGCCGAGGCCGGCCTGGCGGAGACCCCGGCGGGCCGCCGGGTGGCGGAGCTGGCGGCCGCCCTGGGCGCCCCCGCCGACGCCTGAGGGGATCCCGGTGGCGTCAGACGTCGGCGGCGTCGGCGACCCGGCGCAGACCCAGGCGCATGCAGTAGCGCAGCCAGTCCTCCAGGAAGCGGTTCACCTGCCCCTTCTCGTCGGGCAGCCGCATGGCGGGATTGGGATAGGCGTAGCGCGGCTGGAAGCGGTTGGCCCCCTGGTAGTCGATGACCTCGGCCACCCGGGCATCGTGGTAGGCGCGCACCTTGAGGCTCACATCCGGGAGGCAGGCCGCCTCCCCGCCCAGGCAGTGGTCCAGCCGGATGGTGGACGTATAGCGGGCCCGCTCCAGCAGCTCCACCCGTAGCTGTCCCGCGCCCTCCCCGGCCACGGCTACGGCCCCGGCCCGGTCCGGCATGGCGCCGAGCACGCGCAGCAGCATGCGGTAGTTCGCCGCATAGACGCGCATGCTCCCGGGGGTGTCGTTGCCGGTATCCACGGCCATGGGTCATCCTCGCTGAGTCCGGCCTCATGGTAACAGGCTCCACCACCCCGTGCGCCCTTGCCGGCGCCTGCCACGTGGGGATAATGGGGCGCTTTCCCCAGTGCGAGGTTACCCATGGAGCAGGCCCCCACCGTCCTCCTGGCCCCCGACGAGGCGATCCGCCACGCCGATGCCTTCCTGGACCGACTGGAGGCAGCCTTCGGCCCCCTGCTCCTGACCACCCCCGGCGGTCAGGGCAGCCAGCGACACGGCGCGCGCAAGCTGCCCTGGCTGGGCAAGCGGCGATGGCTGGCACAGCTGGCTCCGGCGCGGGTCCTGCGACTGGGGGCCGCGCCGCCGATCCCGGCCCCGGAGGGGGTGCCGGTGGTCTGGATCAATGCCCCCGCCGATGCCGACCCCGAACTGGCGGACCGGCTCCTCCACGCCGAGCCGGCGGCAGGGCCGCAGCCCGGCGAGGTCACCGGAGACCCCGTCCTCGCCCTCGAGGCGCCCTCCCCCCCCGGGGAGACCGACCTGTGCGATCGCTTCCGGGAGCTGCGGGAGGCGGGGCGCTGGATCTGCTACTTCGCCGGGACGGTGGAGGGGGAGGAACGGCGGGCCTACGCCGCCTTCTTCGAGCTCCTGCGCCGGCGCATGGGCTTCATGATCCTCGCGCCGCGGGATCCGGAGCGCTACGAGCCGGTCTATCGCGACGCCATCAAGTACAACCTGCCCACCAACCGGCACAACCGGCTCTCCACCAGCTGGGTCCCGAAGAAGAGCCGCGTCTACTACGTGGAGGACCCGCAGACCCTGGCCGGGATCTATCCCTGCGCGGACCTGGTGGTCCCCGGCGGCACCCTGGTGGGGGACGGACGCCCGCCCGATCTGTCCACGCCACTGGACCGGGGCTGCGCCGTGGCCGTGGGCCCGGCGGGGCGGGAGCATCCGGTGGTGGCCTCGGCGATAGCCGCCGGGGCGGTGGCCGCCGCCGGCGACGATGAGCTGGAGGAGACCCTGGCGGCCCTGCTCACCGATCCCGAGCGCCGCGAGGCGCTGGCGGCGGCGGGACGGGCCTGGCTGAACCGCCACACGGGCGCCCTGGACCGGGTCCTGGCGGTGGTGACCGAGGCCGGATAGAGTCGGCGGGCGTTCAGCGCTCCAGGATCTCGGCGGTGGCCTCGCGCATGCCGTTGGCCACGGCCCACTCTGCCTCCCGTGCTTCCACTGCCCGGCGCCACGCCTCCACCCGACGCAGATAGGACCACGGCTCATCGCCGGCGCCGATGTCTCCCACGTTCAGCGCCACGAAACGGTAGCCATCGAAGTGCGGGCCCAGCTCCTCCGGATCGCCGGCAGCGAGGTCCGTCGCCAGGACGATGATCCGGTTCCGACAGCTGGTCGCCTCAAGGGAGGTCCGGGCTCGGCGTACCGCCTCCACGCCCTCCACGGGCGGGCCCGACCCGTCCTCCAGGAGCCGGTCCACCCGCCGTAGCAGGGCACGCCGCTCCACCACGGCGACACTCGGGCGCCCGTCCAGATCCACGCTGAGGCGGCTCTGCCCCTCCGGCCGAGCAGCATCGATCCGCTCCACGGCGAAGGTATCCCCTGCATCCAGACCGAGGATGAAGCGCCGGGCCAGTCGCTTCAGGGCGGCGGTCTCCACGCCCTCGGCATCCACGACCAGATAGACCCCTCGCGAGCCGGGGGCGGTATTCAGACAGCCGGTGGTCACCACCACCGCGAACAACAGGACCACAAGGGTCCTCACGCGGCGGTACTCCCCTCGGACCGAGCACTGGCCCGGCGACGGGTCAGGCGTTCCCGAAGCCAGAGCGGCAGGAAGATCACCACATCGTAGAGACGCGCCAGCAGCCGGGCCAGGACCACCAGCGCTGTCCCCAGCCAGCGCAACGCAAGCGCCAGGGCGGCCAGCAGCCCCTCGACGGCGAGCCCGATGACCACCCGAGCCGCCTTGACGAAACCCTCGAGGGGAAGCAGGGCCACGGCCAGCGCCAGAGGGAAGATGAGCCCCAGGAGCACGTGGGTGACCGTCGCCGCGGTTCCGGGCCGACCGGGCTCCAGACCGTCGGCCTCGGCAGCCAGGGAGGCGACCTCCACCTCGACCGCCTGATGGAGGTAACCCAGAACCGCTCCCAGCAGCGCCGTGGCCACCACCAGCACCACACCCACGGCCAGCAGCGCCTGGCGGCCGTGGCCCTCCAGGGCGTCCAGCTGCGGCAGCAGACGAGTCAGCCGGGTCGACTCCAGGATCAGGGCCCCGCCCAGGAAGGCCATGCCCACCAGTGCGGCGGCGGCGACACTGGCCGCGGACCACGGCCCCAGCTGGTTACCCGCCCCCACGACCTCCTGCAGGGGAAAGGTGGCCACCGCCATGTGGGCGGCGGCTATGAGGGCCAGGACGGCCATGGCGAAGCCATTGAGGAAGAACCGTACCAGTGCCGAGAGGTTGAGCTGACGGTCCACGCCGTCGCCGGCAGCCAGGAGTTGCTGATAGGACTGCCAGAGGCCATCGATATGGCGCCCCCGCTCCTCCAGCGCCCTGATCCGCCCGCGCAGGGCGTCCAGACTGGCCTGGACCCTGCGCCACAGGGGCAGCAGCGCGCGCAACCGTTGCTGCCGCCGCCGGAACTCCCGCCGATGGCGGCGCAGGGCACGCACCTCGGACTGCTCCAGGGATTGCCGGATCCGGGCGAGCATGTCGGCCGTGGTGCCGTCACTGCGGTCGGAGATGGCCGCCACGGCCTCGGTGGCCTCCCCCCAGGCTGCCGGCAGGGGTGGCGGGGTACTGCTGGCCTGATATTCGCGCTCCTGCTCGGCGATGGCGTCGTTGAGCCGCCGCTGGAGCTCCGGGAACTGGCCGAACTCCCGCTCCACCAGCGCCTCCATCCCGCTCAACGACCGCGCCAACCGCTCCTCGGTCCGGTCCACGGCGATGGCTCGGCGAACCCGGCGATTGCGCTCCGCCAGCCCCCGCCGGGCAGCCTGCACCCCGACGGCGAGGTGGCGCAGCAGGCCGCGCAGCTGACGGGCCGTACTCAGGAGGAAGTGGTGAACGGCGGGGCGGGCGAGGTAGAGCAGCCCCAGCCCGACCACCACCCCCGCCAGGAGGGCGGAGATGGGGTGGTCGTGGATCCAGGCAAGGACCAGGTAGGCGAGGTCGCTCACGCCCCCTCCGCTTCCGGCAGGCGGAGGACGCCGGTGACGATGCCCAGGATCTCCACCTCCTCGTGGGCGAGATGGATGGGCGCCATGTCCGGATTCGCCGGCTGCAGGCGGATCCCGTCCGGCTCCACGTAGAAGCGCTTGAGGGTTACCCGTTCGCCATTGATCATGGCCACTACCGACTGGCCGTTCTCCGCGGTCTCGCGCTTGTCCACCACGATGATGTCGCCATCCTGGATGCCGTCATCGATCATGGAGTGGCCCCGCACCCGCAGGGCGTAACTGTTCTTGCGAACCATGTTGGAGGGGACCTGGACGGCCTCCTCGTCCACCACCGCGTCCAGCGGTTCGCCGGCCGTGATCCGCCCGAGCAGCGGAATGGTCGCCATCGCGGCCGGCTCGACCTCCCTGTCATCGGCGCCCGGAATCCACAGCGGCCGCTTCCGCCGGGCGAGCAAGAGGCTTACATCCGACATGCCGATGCTCCCGAAAATGGAGGGGTCTCCGTGGAAACGGTACGCGGCGCCGTGGTATAGATCAATGTTCAACAAGGGAGGCCCCATGCGACGCAACTGGCTCACCCCGGCCCTGGTCCTCGGCCTCGCCGCCGTGGCCGGGGCGTGGCTCACTACCCAGCTTACCGACGGCCCGGAACACGGCGGCAGCGCCGAACTCGACACCGACACCCTGCCCCGAACGGTGGAGCCCTTCGAACTCACCTTCGCCGATGGCGAGCCCTTCACCGCGGAGAGCCTCGAGGGGGGGTGGCACCTGGTCTTCTTCGGCTACACCCACTGCCCGGACGTCTGTCCCACCACCCTGCAGACCCTGCAGCGGACGATGTCGGAGCTGGAGGAGCGCGATGCCGCGCTGCCCACCGTGGTCTTCGTCTCCGTCGATCCCGAGCGCGACGACCGGGCGCAGCTGGAGGAGTACGCCGGTTTCTTCCGGAAGGATTTCCGGGCTGCCACCGGCCAGCGGGAGGCCATCGACGATCTCACCGACCAGTTCGGCGCGGTCTACCACATCAACCGGGACGAGGGGGAGGACTACACCGTGGACCACAGCGCCGCCATCGCCGCCGTGGGCCCGGAGGGCCGGATACGCGCGCTGCTCAATCCACCCCACCGGCCGACGGAGATGGCCGACCGCCTCGAGGGTCTGATGGCGGAGGAGGGTTCGTGAGTGCCGGCGATCGGCTGCGCGCCCTGCTGCAGTACCCCCTGCCCCAGCACGCCCTCTCCCGCCTGGCGGGACCGGTGGTCCGCTGCCGCTGGCGCCCCTTCAAGAACGCCCTCATCCGCTGGTTCGTCCGCCGCTACCGGGTGGAGCTGGCGGAGGCCGAGCATACCGACCCCGCCGCCTACCCCCACTTCGACGCCTTCTTCACCCGCGCCCTGGCCCCCGGCACCCGGCCCGGGCCGGCGGCGGTGGAGGCCCTGGCCTCGCCGGTGGACGGCACTGTCTCCGAGGCGGGCCGGATCGAGGCGGGGCGGCTCTACCAGGCCAAGGGGCGCCACTACACCGCCGCCGAACTCCTGGGGGACGAGGCCGAGGCCGCCAACTACGAGGGCGGCCACTTCATTACCCTCTACCTCTCGCCACGGGACTACCACCGCATCCACGCCCCGGTGGGGGGGCGGCTGGTAGGCAGCCACTACCTGCCGGGGCGCCTGTTCTCGGTGAATCCGGCCACCACCCGGACCGTACCGCGCCTGTTCGCCCGCAACGAGCGCCTGGCCACCCGGCTGGAAACGGCTGCCGGCCCCGTGGGGCTGGTCATGGTCGGGGCCCTCCTGGTCGCCGGCATCGAGACCACCTGGTCCGGCTGGGTCACCCCGCCCCACCGGCGCCGGGCCCGGCAGCGCGACCACGACGGCCCGGAGTTCGGCCGGGGCGACGAGATGGGGCGTTTCCACATGGGGTCCACCGTGATCCTGCTGCTGCCGCCGCGCGCCGGCACCGAGTGGACCCCGGGCCTGACTCCGGGGACCCCGGTACGGCTGGGGCAGCCGCTGGCCCATCTTGCCACCGGCGTGGACCCGTACCATCCTGAATAGCGAGGGCAACACCACGCCGAGCACGGGGAGAAGCGACATGGCCACCAACGACGACAACGAGACCCCCACCATCGCCTGCGAGGTCTGCCTGACGGAGGTGCCCGCCTCGGTGGCGCAGACCGCCGAGGGCCCGGACTACGTCCAGCACTTCTGCGGCCTGGACTGCCTGGAGCGGTGGCAGGAGCAGGGGGAGAAGACGAAGCAGAAGCCGGACTGAGTTCGCGGCCCGGGCCGACGGGTTCAGGCCCGCCGCGTCGGGAAGGCCAGTACCTCCTCCATGGCCGTCGCCCCGGTAGCGGCCATGACCAGCCGGTCCACCCCCAGCGCCAT
This sequence comes from Thiohalospira sp., assembly GCA_046546335.1. GTDB lineage: Bacteria > Pseudomonadota > Gammaproteobacteria > Thiohalospirales > Thiohalospiraceae > Thiohalospira. Next base: position 6,708 of record JBKGYA010000006.1, read on the forward strand.
GCCGCAGGCATCCGGCAACCCCGCCTCCAGCGCCGCCAGCAGATGCTCGTCCACCGGCAGGGGCTGCTGCCCCGCCGCACGACGTCGCTCGTTATCGGCCTCGAAGCGCCGCCGCTGCTCCGCCGGATCGGTGAGTTCGTGGTAGCCGTTGGCCAGCTCCAGGCCGTGGAGGTAGATCTCGAAGCGCTCCGCCACCGCCGGCCCGTCCGGCCCCCACGGGGGCCGGATCCGGGCCAGGGCGGCGTCGTCGGCGGGGAAGTCGGTGATCACCACCAGCCCCCGCTCCGCCAGGGCCGGCTCCACGAGACAGCCCTGCAGGAGGTGGCGCCAGGGACGCGGGTCGTCCTCCCCCTCCATCCCCGCCGCATTCAGGCCCGCTTCGCACGCCGCCCGCACCAGCTCATCCGCCCCGGCCCGGTGGGGATCCACGCCGCACGCCTCAATGAAGGCCTCGGCGTAGGTGAGCCGGCTTACCGCCGGCTCCTCCCCCAGTCCGGCGGCCACCAGCGCCACCGCCTCGTCGATGAAGGCCGCCGGGGTGACCTCGGGGGCATACCACTCCAGCAGGGTGAACTCGGGATTGTGCCGGCGCCCCTGCTCCTCCCGGCGGAAGGCGCGGGCGAGCTGGTAGACGGGGCCGCTACCGGCGGCCAGCAGGCGCTTCATGGGGAATTCGGGGGAGGTGGCCAGCCACAGGGGGCCGGCGTCGCCCGCCACGGAGAAGGGCTCCACCGCGGGATCGGGATTGGCGGTGGCGGAGAGCTGCGGGGTCTCCACCTCCAGGTAGCCGCGCGCTTCCAGGAAGTCCCGCAGGCGGCGACGGACGGCGGCGGCGGCGGCCAGGGCCGGTCGGCCGGCGGTGGGCCGCCACTCCGCCGCCACGGCGCTATTCCTTGACCCGGCCGACGTACTCCCCGGTCCGGGTATCCACCTTGATCACCTCCCCCTCGTCCAGGAAGAGCGGGACCTTCACCACGGCCCCGGTCTCCAGGGTCGCCGGCTTGGTCCCGCCCTGGGCGGTATCGCCCTTGAGGCCGGGATCGGTCTCGGTCACCTTCAGGGTGACGTGGTTGGGCGCCTCCACGATGATGGGCGAGCCGTTATAGAGGGTGACGGTGCAGGTATCCTGCTCCTTGAGCCACTGGGCGGCATCCCCGACCACCGACTTGTCGGCCGGGTATTGCTCGAAGGTCTCGGGGTGCATGAAGTGCCAGTGCTCGCCGTCGTTGTAGAGGTACTGGAGGTCCAGCTCCATGACGTCGGCCGCCTCCAGGGATTCGCCGGACTTGAGGGTCCGCTCCACCACCCGGTCGGTATTGAGGTTGCGCAGCTTCACGCGGGTGAAGGCCTGCCCCTTGCCGGGCTTCACGAATTCCACATCGACGATGGCGCAGGGGTCGCCATCGCTCATCACCTTGAGCCCGTTCTTGAGTTCGTTGGTACTATAGCTCGCCATTCTCGCCTCGTAGTGGTCCGACGCAGCGCCCCATGATAGCCCGAACCGCAGCGCCCGCCCAAAATCCGCCGCTGTGGCAGCGCCAGGCCGCCGAGGCGGTGCGCGATGCCGACACCCTCTGGCGCCTGCTGGAACTCCCCGCCGAGGGCCTGCCGGCGGCACGGGCGGCGGCGGCAACCTTCGGGCTGCGCGTTCCTCGCCCCTACCTGGCCCGCATGCGCCCCGGCGAGCCGGACGACCCGCTGCTGCGGCAGGTCCTGCCAGTGGCAGCGGAACTCGCCCCCGCCCCGATGGGTTTTACCGCCGATCCCGTGGGCGACGGCCCGGCACAGAGGGAGACCGGGCTGCTGCAGAAGTACCACGGTCGCGCCCTGCTGCTCGCCTCCGGCGCCTGCGGCGTCCACTGCCGCTACTGCTTCCGGCGCCACTACCCCTACGCCGAGGCCGGCGCCGGCCGCTGGGAGGCGGCCCTGGCCGCCATCGCCGCCGATCCCTCCCTGGAGGAGGTCATCCTCAGCGGCGGCGACCCCCTCTCCCTGGCCGACCACCGCCTGGCGGATCTGGTCGCCGCCATCGAGGCCATCCCCCACGTCCGTCGCCTGCGCCTGCACACCCGCCAGCCGGTGGTCCTGCCGGCGCGGGTGGATGCGCAGCTCCTGGAATGGCTGGGGGGGACGCGGCTGGCGACGGTGGTGGTCTGGCACGTCAACCACGCCCGGGAGATCGATACCGAGGTGGCCGCCGCTGCGGGGCGGCTGCGGGAGGCGGGGGCGACCCAGCTCAACCAGGCGGTGCTCCTGGCCGGCGTCAACGACTCCGTGGAGGCCCAGGCCGAGCTGGCCACGGCCTCCCTCGATGCCGGCATCCTCCCCTACTACCTGCACACCCTGGACCGGGTCGCCGGGGCGGCCCACTTCGAGAGCGATGTGGACACGGCGGCGCTCATGGAGGGACTGCGCCGCCGGTTACCGGGGTACCTGGTGCCCCGGCTGGTGCGCGAGGAGGCCGGCGGGGCCTACAAGACCCCGCTGGACTGAGGGACTACGCCTCCACCGGCCGGCGGTAGAAGGCGCGGAAGGGGGCGGGATACTCCAGCCGGCCACCACCGGCGAGGGCCCCCTCCGCCAGCTCCAGGGCCGTGGCGAAGTCATCGGCCACCGGCAGGTCGTGGTGGAGGCCGTACTCGGTGATGGGCCGAAAGCCCAGCCGCTGGTAGAAGGCCGGAAAGCCCACCTCCACGATGGCGGGGAAGCCCATCTGCCGGGCCCGCTCCACCCCCGCGCGGACCAGGGCGGTCCCCAGCCCCCGGTGGGTCCGGGAGGGGACCACCGCCGTGGGCGCCAGGGTCAGGATGGTCTGCTCCCCGCCCTCGCCGATCAACGTGCTCCGGAAGAGCATGAGGTGGCCGGCCACGCGCCCGCCGTCCTCGGCCACCAGGGAGAGCTCCGGCACGTGGGCCGGCGTCTTGCGCAGTTCGTCCACCAGCCGCGCCTCGGCGTCCCCGGCGAAGGCGCTCATGTTGATGAGGTCGATGGCCCCGGTATCGTCGGCGGTCTCGGGGCGGATGGGGTTCTCTTCCGCGGCTACCGCTTCGCTCATGGTGCGCTCCCGTGTGGACATCGGGCCGCCACCGGCCCTTACACCGCTGATTATAGTAGAGGGTGCAGGGGTGGAAACCCGGGCACGGGCACGGCATCCTAGGCGGGCCGGCAGGATGCCGACGACAGACGGAAGGGATGCCGTGAGTACCCCGGAAACGACCCCCCTGCGACTGCTCGTCGTCGACGGCGACGACGCCCTCAAGGAGAGCACCGTGCGCGCCCTGCGCCGCCGGGGCGAGCCGGTCAGCGCCACTCGCGTGGAGGATGCCGGCGGCCTCGATGCCGCCCTGGCCGAAGACGGCGTGGACCTCGTCCTGCTCCAGCCCGATCTCCCCGGCGTGGACCCCGCGGCGATCATCACCGCCGCCGAGCAGCCGGAACCGCCGGTACCGGTCCTGCTCCTGGGGGGCTCCACCGCGCCGGTGGAGGTGGGCGCCCGGGATCGCGTCGACCCCGACGACCCGGAGGACCTGACCCACCGCCTGCGCCGGGAGGCGGCCGACGCCGTTGCCCGGCGGCGGCTGATCTCCCTGGAGCGGCGCTACCAGGACAGCGAACGGCGCGCCCACGAGCTGGTGGACCGCTCCCGGGACGCCATCGCCTACGTCCAGGAGGGGATCCTCGTCCACGCCAACCCCGCCTTCCGACGCCGCCTCGGCGAAGGTGCGGAGCCCGAGGGGACCCCGCTACTGGAGTGGCTGGGCGAGCAGGGGCGCGACGCCGTCCGCAAGGCCCTGCGCCGGACCGAGGGCGGCCGCGGCCGCCCCGCTCCCCTCTCCGCCGAACTCCTGCGACCCGGCGGCCACCACCAGGCCGTCCGGCTCGATCTGCGCCCCGCCGACTACCAGGGCGAGCCGGCGATCCAGCTCACCCTGCAGAGCGGCGACGAAGAGGGCGCCCTGCGCCAGCGGGTCCGCCGGCTTGAACACCAGGACCCCATTACCGGCCTGTTCAACCGCCAGCACTTCCTGCAGAGCCTGGAGGCGCTGGCCCCGGACCGGGACGAGGGCGCCACCGTGATCTGCCTCAGCGTGGACCACTTCGAGGACCTGCGCGCCCGCCTCAACCCCGCCGGCGCCGACGCCCTCCTGGCCCGGGTGGCGGAGCGGCTGCGGCGGCGCTTCAGCCCCCGCCACCACCTGGCCCGGTTCCAGGGTCCCCGCTTCACCGCCCTGCTGGAGCCCCTGGGGGAACCGGCGCTGGCGCGGCTGGGCCTGGCCCTGTGCCGCGACATCGCCGACGACCTCTTCGAGGTGGGCGACCACTCCCTGCCGGTGAGTGCCAGCGTCGGCATCGCCTGCTGGGATGGCGACGAGAGCCCGGTGGAGCTGCTGGAGCGCGCCTTCCAGGCCGCCCGGGAGGCAGCGGACAGCGGGGGCAACGGCGCGCGTCTGGCCGCCGCCCCCGACCACGGCGGGGGCGCGGACGACTGGCTGGACGCCCTGGAGCAGGCGCTGGCCGAAGACCGCCTGGTCCACGTCTTCCAGCCGGTGGGGGACGTCCGCTCTGCCGCCACCCACGGCGGCGAACTCCTGGTCCGCCTGCGCGATCACGAGGGGACCCTCCATCCGCCGGGGGCCTTCCTGTCGGCGGCGCGGCGCGGGGGGCTCATGCCCCGGCTGGATCGCCTGACCCTGGACCACGCCGCCCGGCGCCTGGCCGCCGGCGAGGATGGCCCCCTCTTCGTCAAGGTCACCGCCGAGAGCCTGGAAGAGCCCGAATTCCCGGCCCGGTTCCGGGAACAGTTCGGTGCGGGGGCGGCCGCCGGCCTGGTCATCGAGCTGGCGGAGTCCGACGTGGTGGCCCACCTCCGGGCGGCCGGGGAGCTGGCCGAGGCGGTGCGGGCCGCCGGCGGGGCCCTCGCCCTGGAGCACTTCGGCACGGCCCCCGATGGCGAGGCGGCCCAGGAACGGCTACGGGCCGACTATCTCAAGATCGACGGCGAGATCGTGGGCCGGCTGGAGGAGGACCCGGACTACCGCGCCCGGCTGGAGGGGATCGTCCGACTGGCCGAGGAGACCGGTGCCACCACCATCGCCGAGCGCGTGGAGACCGCCCGGACGCTGCCGCTGCTGTGGCAGGCCGGGGTGGACCGGATCCAGGGCTACTTCCTCCACGCCCCGGAAGAGGAACGCGCCACCGGCTAGGGCCGATGGGGGCTCAGGCGCCCCGCTGCTGCTTGAGGGCCTCGATCCGCTCCTGCAGGGGCGGGTGGGACATGAACAGCCGCTTGAGCCCCTGGCCGAAGCCGCCGCTGATCCCGAAGGCCGCCATCTGGTCCGGGAGATGGGACTCCCCCGCATAGCGCTGCAGGGCCTGCAACGCCCCGATCATGGACTCGCGATCCGCCAGCCGGGCGCCGCCGGCATCGGCGCGGAACTCGCGCCGGCGGCTGAACCACATGACGATGGCCGAGGCGAGGATCCCCAGGACCACCTCGGCGATGATGGCGGTGATCCAGAAGGCGGGGCCGTGGCCCTGCTCGGTCTTGAAGACCACCCGGTCCACCAGGTGGCCGATGACCCGGGAGAGGACGATGACGAAGGTGTTCACCACCCCCTGGATGAGGGCGAGGGTGATCATGTCACCGTTGGCGACGTGGCTCACCTCGTGGCCCACCACCGCCTCGGCCTCGCGCTGCCCCATGTGCTGGAGCAGCCCGCTGCTCACCGCCACCAGGGCGTTGTTGCGGTTCCAGCCGGTGGCGAAGGCATTGGGGTCCGGCGAGTCGAAGATGGCGACCTCCGGCATACCGATCCCGGCCGCCCGCGCCTGGCGCTCCACCGTGTTCACCAGCCACTGCTCCGTGGGATTGGAGGGGCTCTCGATGACCTGTGCCCCGGTGAGGTGCTTCGCCGTCCACTTGGAGATGAGCAGGGAGAAGAGCGAGCCGCCGAAGCCGAGGACGGCAGCGAAGAGCAGCAGGCTGCTCATGTCCAGCCCCACGCCCTGCTCGTCGAGGATGTCCTCGAACCCCAGGAGCCGCAGGGTAATGGACAGCACCACCAGGATGGCGAGGTTGGTCGCCAGATACAGGGCAATACGCTTCATGCCGGATACTCTCCCAGAAGGACCGTGAACACCGCTTCGACCGCCGCCGGCCGCCAGGATTCCCGGGCAGGCAGACCGCGACGGGACAATCGAAGGGTGGCCGTAATATAATGCCGGTGTTTCCGGATTCAAGGGGCCGGCAGTGCCGGCACTATCGATGACCACGTGACAGGGGAGGACGAGCGATGTCCCAGGCGCAGCAGTGCAATCTTCTACTGGCGCGACTTTTCCCGCCCATGCGCTGGCTGCACCTGGTCGACCGCTCCTCCTTCCGCGACGACCTCATGGCCGCCATCACCGGCGCCATCATCGTCCTGCCCCAGGGTGTGGCCTTCGCCGCCATCGCCGGCATGCCGCCGGAGTACGGCCTCTACGCCGCCATGGTCCCGGCCATCGTCGCCGCCCTGTTCGGCTCCTCCTGGCACCTGGTCTCCGGGCCGACCACCGCGGCCTCCATCGTGATCTTCGCCTCCCTCTCCACGATGGCGGAGGCAAGTTCGGAGCAGTACGTCGCCCTGGCCATCACCCTCACCTTCATGGTGGGGCTCATCCAGATCGCCATGGGGATGGCCAAGCTCGGGACCCTGGTGAACTTCATCTCCCACTCGGTGGTGGTCGGCTTTACCGCCGGTGCGGCCATCCTCATCGCCGCCCAGCAGATCACCAACTTCTTCGGCATCGCCATCCCCCAGGGGGCCGACTTCCACGAGACCCTGTGGCACTTCGCCACCGGGCTGGACCAGATGGACGCCTTCATCACCCTTATCGGGCTGGTGACGCTGATCAGCGGTATCCTCGTACGCCGCTATTTCCCGCGCTTCCCCTACATGATCGTCGCCATGGGGGCCGGCACCGCGGTCTCCGTGGGACTCAATCTCTACGTCGGCCGGGACAACACCGGGATCGAGACCGTGGGCGCCCTGCCCGCCTCCCTGCCGCCGCTCTCCGCCCCGGATCTGACCCTGCAGACCCTGCGCGAGCTGGCCCCCGTGGCCCTCGCCGCGACCCTGCTGGCTCTGACCGAGGCGGTCTCCATCGCCCGCGCCCTGGCCGCGCGCTCCGGTCAGCGCATCGACGGCAACCAGGAGTTCATCGGGCAGGGGCTGTCCAACGTGGTCGGCAGCTTCTTCTCCTCCTACGTGGCCACCGGCTCCTTCAACCGCTCCGGGGTCAACTACGAGGCCGGCGCCCGGACGCCGCTGGCCGCCGCCATGGCGGGGATCCTGCTCATCCCGCTGACGCTGGTATTGGCCCCCTATGCCGAATTCCTCCCCAACGCTGCCATGGCCGGCATCCTCTTCCTGGTGGCCTGGAGCCTCATCGACTTCCACCACATCCGCAAGATCCTCCAGACCAGCCGCTCCGAGGCGGCGATCATGGGGACCACCTTCTTCGCCACCCTCTTCCTGGAGCTGGAGTTCGCTATCCTCATGGGCGTCTTCCTCTCCCTGGTGGTCTACCTCAGCCGCACCTCTCGGCCGCGTATCGTCAGCCGCGTTCCCGGGACCCGCGACGGCAAGCGCACCATGGTGACCAACCGGGAGGGCCTGCCGGAGTGCCCGCAGCTCAAGGTCATCCGCATCGACGGCTCGCTCTTCTTCGGCGCCGTGCCCCACGTGGAGGAGGCACTGCAGAACATCGACGCCCAGGACCCCGGCCGCAAGCACCTGCTCATCCTCGCCGACGGCATCAACTTCGTGGACGTGGCCGGGGCCGAGATGCTGGCCCAAGAGGCGGAGCGTCGGCGCGAGATGGGCGGCGGCCTCTACCTCTACGGGGTCAAGGAATCGGTCTGCGCCACCCTGCGCGCGGGCGGCTACATCGACGCCATCGGCAACGAGAACATCTACACCTCCAAGACCGAGGCGCTCCACGACATCGTCTTCCTCCACCTGGATCCCGAGGTCTGCCGCCGGTGCGACAAGCGCATCTTCCAGGAGTGCGACCGGCAGCCCGGGGGCGCCGGCCTCGCCCGGAGCACCGCCGCGGGCCGCGGCGGCAATTGACCCCCGTGGCGGTGCGGCCTATCTTGTCGCCGCACCGCCCACGCATCCGGAGGAACCGCTGGTGCCCGACACACCCGACCAGCCCGAGACCGCCGCCACCGAAGGGGAGACCGCCGAGGAGCCACTGGCCCCGGAGGGCTTCGAGTCCGCCCTGGAGGAACTCGAGGGCCTGGTGGAACGGCTGGAACAGGGGGATCAGGGGCTGGATGCCGCCCTGCGCGACTTCGAGCGCGGGATCCGCCTCTCCCGCCAGTGCGAGCAGGCGCTGAAGGCCGCCGAGCAGCGGGTCGCCACCATCACCGGCGAGGAGGAGGCCGGCGGCGGCGAGGACCGCGACGCCGACGCCCCGCTCTGACCATGGTGCCGACCCTCACCGAGGCCGCCCGGCGCGCCGAAGGGGCGCTCTCCGCCCGCCTCCCCGACGAGGCGGACGACCCCACCCCCCTGGCGGCCGCCATGCGCTACGCCGTCACCGGGGGCGGAAAGCGCGTCCGCCCCTTCCTGGTCTACGCCGCCGGCACCGCCCTCGGCGCCCCCCTGGAGCGACTGGACGCGCCGGCGGCGGCGGTGGAGTTCATCCACGCCTACTCCCTGGTCCACGACGACCTGCCGGCCATGGATGACGACGACCTCCGCCGCGGCCACCCCACCTGCCATCGCGCCTTCGACGAGGCCACCGCCATCCTCGCCGGTGATGCCCTGCAGGCCCTCGCCTTCTCCGCCCTGGCGGAGGCGGAGGGGCTGCCCGAACCCGCCCGCCTGCGGATGGTCGCGCAACTGGCGCGGGCCACCGGTGCCGACGGCATGGTCGGCGGCCAGGCCCGGGACATCAGCGCCGTGGGCCGGGAGACCGACCTGGCCGGGCTGGAGGCCATGCACCGACGCAAGACCGGCGCCCTCATCGAGGCCAGCGCCCGCCTGGGCGGGCTGGCCGCGGAGGCGGACGAGACCACCCTGGCCACGCTGGGCCGGTATGCCGCCGCCGTGGGCCTCGCCTTCCAGATCCAGGACGACATCCTGGACGTGGTGGGCGACACCGAGACCCTGGGCAAGGCCGGCGGGGCCGACGCCGCCCGGGAGAAGCCCACCTACCCCGCCCTGCTGGGGCTGGACGGGGCCCGGGAGCGGGCCCGCGCCATGGTCCACGACGCCCTGGAGGCGCTGGCCGAGCTGGGCGACGGCGCCGAGCCGCTGCGCGACCTGGCCCGCTACGTCATCGAGCGGGACCACTAGGGCGGCCTCACCCGGCGACCCGATTCCCCGACTCCCGTCCGGCTTGCCCGGAGCCGGCAGACAGCGCATCATTACTGTTTATCCCGACCCGAATCCCCGATGCCCGGCAGCGACTACCCCCTCCTCCAGCAGATCGACGACCCGAGCGCCCTGCGGGCCCTCCCCGACGGGGAGCTGGCACCGCTGGCGGCGGAGCTGCGCGGCTTTCTCATCGACTCGGTGGCGCGCACCGGCGGCCACCTGGCCGCGGGGCTGGGGACGGTGGAACTCACCATCGCCCTGCACCGCGTCTTCAACACCCCCGAGGACCGCCTGGTCTGGGACGTGGGCCACCAGAGCTACCCCCACAAGATCCTCACCGGCCGGCGCGAGGCCATGCCGACCCTGCGCCAGCACGGCGGCCTGGCCGGCTTCCCCCGGCGCGACGAGAGCCCCTACGACACCTTCGGCACCGGCCACTCCAGTACCTCCATCAGCGCGGCCCTGGGCATGGCCCTGGCGGCCCGGCGCGAGGCGGACCCGCGCCAGGTGGTGGCGGTCATCGGGGACGGGGCGCTCACCGCCGGGATGGCCTTCGAGGCGCTCAACCACGCCGGCGGGATGGACGCCAACCTGCTGGTCATCCTCAACGACAACGACATGTCCATCTCCCCCAACGTCGGCGGGCTCAACAGCCACCTCGCCCGGATCCTCTCCGGCCGCCTCTACGCCGGCATGCGCGAGGGGGGCAAGAAGGTCCTGTCGCTGATGCCGCCGGTCCACGAGCTGGCCCGGCGGGCGGAGGAGCACGTCAAGGGCATGGTGGTGCCGGGGACGCTCTTCGAGGAGCTGGGCTTCAACTACATCGGCCCGGTGGACGGCCACGACCTCTCCACCCTGGTCCCCACGCTGGACAACATCCGTCATCTGGACGGTCCACAGTTCCTCCACGTGGTCACCCGCAAGGGCAAGGGCTACGAGCCGGCGGAGGATGCGCCCACCCGCTACCACGGCGTGGGCCGCTTCGACCCCGCCCGGGGGCAGACCCCCAGCGCGCCGGCGCCGTCGCCCACCTATACCGAGGTCTTCGGCGACTGGCTCATGGCCACGGCCGCCGCCGACGAGCGCGTCCACGCCATCACCCCCGCCATGGGCGAGGGCTCCGGCCTGGTCACCTACGCCGAGCAGTTCCCGGAGCGCTACTACGACGTCGGCATCGCCGAGCAGCACGCCGTCACCCTCGCCGGCGGCCTCGCCTGCGAGGGGGCCAAACCGGTGGTGGCCATCTACTCCACCTTCCTCCAGCGCGCCTACGACCAGGTCATCCACGACATCGCGCTCCAGGACCTGGACGTCCTCTTCGCCATCGACCGGGGCGGCCTGGTGGGACCGGACGGCCCCACCCACGCCGGCAGCTTCGACCTCGCCTACCTGCGCTGCCTGCCCAACCTGGTGGTCATGGCGCCGGCGGACGAGGCGGAGTGTTACGCCATGCTCACCGCCGGCCTCGCCCACCCCGGCCCGGCGGCGGTACGCTACCCGCGGGGTCGGGGGCCCGGCCGGCCGGTGGCCGAGGCGCCGACGGAGATCCCCCTGGGCCGGGCCGAGGTCCGTCGGCGCGGCTCCCGGGTCGCCCTGCTCGCCTTCGGCAGCCTGGTCGCCACGGCGGCCGAGGTGGCCGAGGAGCTCGACGCCACCCTGGTGAACATGCGCTTCGCCAGGCCCCTGGACGAGGAGGCCATCCTGGAGGCCGCCGCGAACCACGAGCTGCTGGTCACCCTCGAGGAGGGGGCCGTGATGGGCGGGGCCGGCAGCGGCGTCCTGGAGGCCCTGGCCCGCCACGGCCGGCTGGCGCCGGTGCTCCAGCTCGGCCTCCCCGATCGCTTCCAGGAGCAGGGCAGCCGCGAGGAGCTGCTGGCGGAGGCGGGGCTGGACGCCGCCGGGATCCGGGCCGCCATCCACGCGCGCCTGGGGGAATCCGCGGCGTAGCCGGGGGTCCCTGCCCCCGCCACGCTGGATCCCGATAATAGTTCAGTAATATACTCAGGATTCCATGAGCGCACGCTATACCATGACCATCCGCACGGAGTTCGCCGCGGCCCACTGGCTGCGCGACTACGACGGGCCCTGCAACCGCCTCCACGGCCACAACTGGAAGGTCGATGTCGAGGTGGATGCCAGCGGCCTGGACGCGCTGGGCATGGGCGTGGACTTCGGCGACATCAAGGCGGCGACCCGGGCGATCACCGACGGCCTCGACCATCGCAATCTCAATGACCTGCCGCCCTTCGACCGACTCAACCCCACTGCCGAGAACATCGCCGCCCACCTGCACGGCGAACTCTCGACGCGCCTGAACGACGAGCGGGTGCGGGTACGCGCCGTCACCCTCTGGGAGACCGACCGCGCCTGCGTCCGCTACACGGAGGACGATCCCGCATGAACGACACCGCCAAGCCGACCATCGCCGACGTCCAGGCCAGTGCCGACACCCGGAACATCCCCATCAACAAGGTAGGGGTGAAGGACATCCGCCATCCCGTCCGGGTGCGGGATCGCAGTGGCGGCGAGCAGCATACCGTGGCCAGCTTCAACATGTACGTGAACCTGCCCCACAACTTCAAGGGCACGCACATGTCCCGCTTCGTGGCGATCCTCAACAACCACGACTACGAGATCACCACGCACTCCTTCAAGGAGATGCTCCGGGAGATGACCCACACCCTGGAGGCGGAGGCGGGCCACATCGAGATGAGCTTCCCCTACTTCGTGAACAAGGCGGCCCCGGTGAGCGGCGTCAAGAGCCTCATGGACTACGCCGTCACCTTCCAGGGGGACTTCCGCGCCGGGGAGCCGGAGCTGACCATCAAGGTCCAGGTGCCGGTGACCAGCCTCTGCCCCTGCTCCAAGGAGATCAGCGACTACGGCGCCCACAACCAGCGCTCCCACGTCACGGTGGCGGCGCGCACCCGGGACTTCGTCTGGATCGAGGAGCTCATCGACCTGGTGGAGTCCGAGGCCTCCTCGGAGCTGTGGGGGCTGCTCAAGCGCCCGGACGAGAAGCACGTCACCGAGCGCGCCTACGACAACCCCAAGTTCGTGGAGGACATGGTCCGGGACGTGGCGGCGCGCCTGAATGCCGACCACCGGATCGCCGGCTACACCGTGGAGTCGGAGAACTTCGAGTCCATCCACAACCACTCCGCCTACGCCCGCATCGAGATCGACAAGGAGGCGCACGGCGCCTGAACCGGGACCCTAGAAGGGGCGCAGCCGCCAGTCCTCGCCCTTGGTCCGCTCGCCGTCCAGCTCCACCTCCACGGCGTCATCCCCCCAGCCGTGGAGCCGGTCGCGGGCCTCCACCCGGATGCGCTCCACCCCCTCCGGGAGGCGGATCCCGGTGAGCGTCGCCCGCCGGGGCGGCGCCTGGGGCCGCGGGTGTTCAAACCCCTGCTCCGCCAGCACCTCCCCCTCCGGCGTGGTCACCCGCCAGCCGTCCAGGAAGTGGTAGCGCGCCTCGTCGTCGTGCTCCAGGACGGCGGTGACGGTGTAGCTGCGCACCTCCTCGGTGACCTCCACCCAGGTGACCCGCGGCTCCCCCGCCTCCGCGGCGACAGCCAGCAGCGACAACAGCAGCGTTCCCAGCGCGCGTCTCATGCGCCCACCCCCCATGCCAGCAGTTGCAGGACCGCCAGGGCCAGCAGCCCGGCGGCGACATCATCGGCCATGACCCCCAGGCCACCGGACAGATTCCGGTCCAGCCAGCCCACCGGCGGCGGCTTGGTGATGTCGAACAGCCGGAAGAGCAGGAAACCGGCCAGGACCCAGTACCAGCCGGCCGGGACGGCGACCAGCGCGATGAGCAGCCCGGCCACCTCGTCCCAGACGATGGCCGGGTGGTCGGAGACCCCCAGCACCCGCCCGGTGCGCCCGCAGATCCCGATCCCGGCGACCGCTACCACCAGCGTGGCCAGCAGATAGCCGGTCAGCGAGAGCTGGCTCAGGGGCCACCAGAGCAGCAGCGCCGCCACGGTGCCGAAGGTCCCCGGCGCCTTCGGCGCCAGACCGCTCCCGAGCCCCAGGGCCAGGGCGTGGCCGGGGTCGCACAGCAGACGCGGGTCTGGCGGCGCGGGATGTCGGGGATCCCGTCGGCTCATGGCTCGCTCCGGAAGTGGTCGTGGCCGCCGACCGCCAGGGGCGCCACACCGCCGTCGGCCTCCCGACCCCGCAGGCCGGGCTCGGCGTCGATGGTACCGATGCGGGTGAGCGCCAGGCCGTCGGCGGTGACGGCGGCCTCCATCTCCGCCTCCACCGCCGGCGGCAGCGCCACCACCAGCTCGTAGTCGTCGCCGCCGGTCAGCGCCGCCTCCCGCGTCGCTTCCTCCCCCGCCGCATTCACCGCCGCCGCGGCCAGCGGCAGTTCGGCCAGCTCCAGGGTGGCGCCGACCCCGCTGGCCGCCAGGATATGGCCGAGGTCCGCGGCCAGTCCGTCGGAGACATCCACCGCGGCGGTGGCCCGCCGGGCCAGGGTCCGGCCCGCCCGCACCTGCGGTTGCGGCCGGTAATAGCGCTGCAGCAGGGCCGCGCCATCCGCCTCGGCCGGCGTCAGCCGGCCCAGGGCGACCTCGAGGCCGATACCTCCGCCGCCCAGCTCGCCGGTGACCCAGATTCCGTCACCGGGGCGGGCACCACTTCGGATCAGGGGGCGGTCGACAAAGCCGGCCAGGGCCAGGGTGATGGTCAGCGGCCCGGCGGTGGTATCCCCGCCCACCAGCGCCACCCCATGCTCGGTGGCCAGATCGCAGAGGCCGGCGGCGAAGCCGGTGAGCCACGCCTCCTCGGCCTCGGGCAGGGTCAGGGCCAGGGTGGCCCAGGCCGGTTCGGCGCCCATGGCGGCGAGGTCGGAGAGGTTCACGGCCAGGGCCTTGTGGCCCACCGCCGCCGGCTCCGCCCCCTCGGGGAAGTGGCGGCCGGCCACCAGGGTGTCGGTGGCCCAGGCCAGGCGGCGGCCCGCGGCGGGGATGAGCAGGGCGGCATCGTCCCCCACACCCCGCTCCACATCGGGGCGGGTGGCGCCACAATGGGCGAAGTAGCGCTCGATGAGGTCGAACTCGCTCAGGGACACCGTGAACCCCCGCGGGCCCGGGCGGTCACAGACGGGGGAATCCCCACTGCAATGGAGGCAGTCATGTCGCGCATCATCCTCTCCCTGCTCGTCGCCCTCTTCGCCTTCGGCCTCGCCGCCCCCGCCGCGGCGGTCCAGCCCTCCGCCGGCCTCGACGGCGTAGAGCAGGCGAAGGCGGTCTACCAGTTCAACACCGGCAAGCCGAAGAAGGCCGCCGCCATGCTCGAGGGCGTGGGCCGGAACTTCGACGCCCTCGCCGAGGCCGGCCACGACCCCGACTTCGTGGTGGTCTTCGCCGGCCCGGCGGTGCGCCTGCTCACCGAGGAGCCGCCGGAGAAGGTCGCCGACCGCCACGGCGACCGGCTACTGGCCATCGAGGGCACCGTGGAGGAGCTGGCCGAGGCCGGGGTCCGCATGGAGATCTGCGCCACGGCCCTGGACGCCTTCGACATCGACCCGGATACCGTCCTCGACGAGATCCAGCCGGTTCCCTCCGGCCACCAGGCCATCATCGGCTGGCAGAACCGCGGCTACGCCCTGGTCCCCGTCCTCTAGGCGGCGCCGCCGCCGGTGGCCTCGATCTCCGTCCGGCGCAGCTGCCGGGCGGCGTGATCGAGGACCGCATTGACATAGCGGTGGCCCTGCTCGGCCCCGAACTGGTGGGCCAGCTCCACCGCCTCGCTGATCACCACCCGCCACGGCACCTCCGGGCGGTGCAGGAGCTCCCAGGCCCCCAGGCGCAGGATGGCCCGCTCCACCGGGTCCACCGACTGGAGGCTGCGGTCCATGTGCGGGCTCACGGCCTCGTCCACGGCGCCGAGATGCTCGGGAACGCCGGTGAGGAGGTCGTGGAGGTACTCCAGATCCGCCCCCTCGGCCGCCGGGGTGGTGAGGATGTGCTCCTCCACCTGCCGCGGGGTATTACCGGTAAGCTGCCACTGATAGAGCCCCTGCACCGCGGCCATGCGGGCGCGGTGGCGTTCGCGGCTCGCCTTCATCCGCCGCCCTCCAGCCCCTTCAGGGCGTTGGCGGTCTCGATGGCGGCCATGGCCGCCTCGGCGCCCTTGTTGCCGGCCTTGGTGCCGGCGCGCTCGATGGCCTGCTCGATGGTATCCACGGTGAGGACGCCGAAGCTCACCGGCCGGTCCTCCTCCATGGAGACCGCGGCGAGCCCCTTGGTGCACTCGCCGGCCACGTAGTCGAAGTGGGGGGTGCCGCCGCGGATCACGCAGCCCAGGGCGATGACGCCGTCCAGCTCCCGGGCGCGCAGCAGGCGCCGGGCCGCCATGGGCAGCTCCCAGGCGCCGGGGACCAGGACCTCCTCCATGTCCGCCTCGCGCGCGCCGTGGCGGCGCAGGGTATCGACGGCGGCGCCGCGCAGGCGGTCCACGATGAAGTCGTTGAACCGGCCGACGACGAGGCCGAAGCGCAGGCCGGCGGCGTCGAAACCGCCCTCGTGGGTGGCGATGGTCATGGCGTTGCTCTCCTGGTCGTTTCCCCGGACGGCCGCTCGCCGTCCACGTATTCCACTACCTCCAGGCCGTAGCCGGAGAGGGCGTGCAGCCGCTTGGGCGCCGACAGCACCCGCATGCGCTGCACCCCGAGATCGGTGAGGATCTGGGCGCCGATGCCGTAGGTGCGCAGGTCCTCCGCGCCCCCCTCGCCCGGCGCCTCGGCGCCCTGGTCGCGCAGCTCCCAGTCCTGGACGCGGTGGAGCAGCGCCCGCTCATCCTCGGGCGGGCGCAGGATCACCGCCACGCCGGCCCCGGCCTCGGCGATCCGCGCCAGGGCGTCGTCCAGCGGCCAGCCGCACTCCGGCCGCCGCCCGAGGACGGTATCGCACAGGCCGTCCTGGACGTGGACGCGCACCAGGGTCGCCTGCGCCGGGTCGGGCTCCCCGCGCACCAGGGCCCAGTGGAGCCGGCCATCGGTGGAGTCGCGGTAGGCGACCATGCGGAAGTCGCCGTGGGCGGTGGGCATGGTGGTCTCCGCCACCCGCTCCACGGTCTTCTCGTTGCGCAGCCGGTACTCGATGAGGTCGGCGATGGTCCCCATCCTGAGGCCGTGCTCCTCGGCGAAGGCCTCCAGATCGGGCCGCCGCGCCATGGAGCCGTCCTCCTTGAGGATCTCGACGATGACCGACGCCGGCTCCAGCCCCGCCAGCCGGGCCAGGTCGCAGCCCGCCTCGGTGTGGCCGGCGCGGGTGAGGACCCCGCCGGGCTGGGCCATGAGGGGGAAGATGTGGCCGGGCTGGACCAGGTCGTCCGGGCCGGCATCGGGGGCGACGGCGGCGCGCACCGTCACCGCCCGGTCGGCGGCGGAGATCCCGGTGGTCACCCCCTCCGCCGCCTCGATGGAGACGGTGAAGTTGGTCGCCTCGCCGGGATTGTTGTCGCTGACCATGAGGGGGAGCTTGAGCTGGCGGCAGCGCTCCTCGCTCAGGGTCAGGCAGATGAGCCCCCGGCCGTAGCGGGCCATGAAGTTGATGTCCTCGGGGCGGACCCAGGAGGCGGCCATGACGAGGTCGCCCTCGTTCTCGCGATCCTCGTCGTCCATGATGACGACCATCCGCCCCTGGCGGAGGTCGTCGATGATGGCTTCGGTATTATCCAGCGGCATGGGGCCAAGTATCCGTGCGGTCGGGGGGACGGGGCAAGGGCCGTCAACCGCCCAGGAAGCCGTGCTCGGCGAGGAAGGCGCGATCGATGCCGGCCGCCGGGTCGGCGGCCGCCTCGCCCAGGAGGAGTCGCTCCAGGTAGCGCGCCACCAGGTCCACCTCGATGTTCACCCGGGAGCCGGCACTCCAGCCGTCCAGGGTGGTGGCGGCCAGGGTGTGGGGGACGATGTTCAGGTCGAAGCGCGCCCCCTCCACGGCGTTCACCGTGAGGCTCACCCCGTCCAGGCAGACCGAGCCCTTGCGCGCCAGGTAGCGCGCCAGCTCCGCCGGGGCCTCCAGCCGGAAGCGCTCGCTGCGCCCCTCGGGGGCCCGCTCGACGACCCGGGCGACGCCGTCCACGTGGCCGCTGACCAGATGCCCGCCCAGGCGGGTCGTCGGCAGCAGCGCCTTCTCCAGGTTCACCGGGGCCCCCGGCGCCAGCTCACCCAGGGCGGTATTCGCCAGGGTCTCGCCGGAGACGTCGGCGACGAAGCGCTCGCGCCCGGCCTCCACCGCCGTGAGGCAGACGCCGTTGACCGCCACCGAGTCGCCCACCGCCAGGTCGGCGGTGTCCAGCTCCCCGGTGGCCACGCTCACCCGGCGGTCGCCGCCGCGCGGCTCCATGGATTCGATGCGGCCCACGGCCGTGACGATCCCGGTAAACATCAGCCCTCCTCCCGGCGGATCCAGAGCCGCTGGTCGTCGCCGAACATCCGCCGCTCCACCACCCTGAGGGTGGTCCGTTCCGCCATGGAGGCGGGCTCCGGCAGGCGGAAGAGCCCGCGGGCGGCATCCCCCAGCAGGTGGGGGGCCTGGTAGAGGACCAGCTCGTCCCACAGCCCCGCCTCCACGAAGGCCCCGGCCAGGGTGGCGCCGGTCTCCACCAGGAGTTCGTTGACCTGCTCCTCGGCCCCCAGGTGGTCCAGCAGCGGCCCCAGCCGTATCGCCCCGCCGTGGGCCGGCAGCCGGATGATCTCCGCACCGGCCGCCACCAGGGCGGCCTCCGCGCCGTCATCGGCCTGGCCATCATCGTCGGCGGCGGCCACCACCAGGGTCCGGCCGGGCTGGGCGAGCAGGGCCGCCTCCGGCGGCAGGGCGAGGTGGGGGTCCAGGACCACCCGCAGCGGCTGGGCGACCTCGTCCTCCACCCGGGCGGTGAGCCGGGGGTCGTCGGCCAGGACGGTGCCGATGCCGGTGACCACCGCCGAGCTGCGCGCGCGCAGCCGGTGGACATCGGACCGGGCGGCCTCGCCGGTGATCCACTGGCTCTCGCCGGAGGCCAGGGCGGTGCGCCCGTCCAGGCTGGCCGCCATCTTCAGCCGCACATGCGGCCGGCCGGTGCGCATGCGGCGAATGAAGCCGGGGTTGAGCTCGGCGGCCGGGCCGGCCAGGAGGCCGCTGGCCGTCTCCACTCCCGCCTCTGCCAGCCGCGCCAGCCCCTGGCCGGCCACCTGCGGATTGGGGTCCTCCATGGCCGCCACCACCCGGGCCACCCCGGCCCGGGCCAGGGCCTCGGCACACGGCGGCGTCCGGCCGTGGTGGGCACAGGGCTCCAGGGTGACATAGGCCGTGGCCCCGCGGGCCGCCTCGCCGGCCACCTCCAGGGCATGGATCTCGGCGTGGGGCTCGCCGGCGCGCCGGTGCCACCCCTCGCCCACCACCTCGCCGCTACGGACCAGGACGCACCCCACCCGCGGGTTGGGATCGGTCGTCCACAGTCCGCCGCGGGCCAGGCGCAGGGCCCGGGTCATGAAGGCGTGGTCGTCGGCGGTGAAGGTCGGATCAGCCATCCTCGCCCCGCTCCAGTCGGTCGATGGTCTCGCGGAAGGCGTGGATGTCCTCGAAGCTGCGGTAGACCGAGGCGAAGCGGACGTAGGCGACGTGGTCCATGGCGCGGAGTTCGTCCATGACCCACTCCCCCAGCAGGTCCGCCGAGACCTCGCGCTCCCCGCGGCTGTGGAGCTGGCGGGTGATCCGCCCCACGGCGGCCTCGATATCCTCGGCCCCCACCGGCCGCTTCTCCAGGGCGCGCTGGATCCCGGCGCGGAGCTTGCCTTCGTCGAAGGCCTCCCGGGAGCCGTCGCGCTTGACGATGCGCGGCATGGTCAGTTCCGCGGTCTCGAAGGTGGTGAAGCGCTCACCACACTCCCCGCAGGCCCGCCGGCGGCGGACCGCGTCGCCCTCCTGGGCGAGGCGCGAGTCCACCACCCGGGTATCGGCGGCACCGCAGAAGGGGCAGCGCATCGCGGCTCCCGGCCCCGATCAGTTGCCGTAGACGGGGAAACGTCTGCAGATCTCCAGCACCTTCTCCTTCACGGACTGGATGGTCGCCTCGTCCCCCATGTTGTCGATGACGTCGCACATCCAGCCGGCCAGCTCCTTCGATTCGGCCTCGCCGAAGCCGCGGGTGGTGATGGCCGGGGTACCGATGCGGATACCGCTGGTGACGAAGGGGGACTGCGGGTCGTTGGGCACCGCGTTCTTGTTCACCGTGATGTTGGCGCGGCCCAGGGCGGCGTCGGCATCCTTCCCGGTGAGGTTCTTCGGGGTCAGGTCCACCAGGAAGAGGTGGTTGTCGGTGCCGCCGGAGACGATCCGGAAGCCGCGCTCCACGAAGACCCGGGACATGGCGCGGGCGTTGGCCACCACCTGCTGCTGGTAGGCCTTGTAGTCCGGCTCCAGCGCCTCCTTGAAGGCCACCGCCTTGGCGGCGATGACGTGCATCAGCGGGCCGCCCT
>JBKGYA010000007.1:0-26462 GCA_046546335.1 Thiohalospira sp.
GGCTCCATGGCGCGGATGACCGCCTGGGCACTGCGCCGGCCGCGCCACTCGTTGGCCTCCAGGGAGAAGGCCACTCGCAGGGCATCCCCCGGTGCCGGGAGCCAGCCCTGCCCCCCGTTCGCCAGGGCGCCGAAGAAGACCCCCTGTAGCTCGTCGGCGCCCTCCCCGGCCAGCCACAGGCGCAGGTGGCGGCCGTCCCGCGTGGGCTCGGCGCGGGCCACCTCGAAGGTGCCCTCGAAGACCGGCGCCGGGAAGCCGTTGCCGAAGGGGGCCAGGGCGTCCAGCTCCGCCACCGTCTCCAGGGTGCAGTCGCCGGCCACCAGCTCGCCGTCGGTGGCCACCTCCGGGCCCGCCTCCGGCGGCAGCCCGGGTCCGGCGTGGGCCTCGAAGGCCTCCCGCAGCCGCTCGACCCCCTCCTCGGCCAGGGTGAGGCCCGCCGCGGCGGCATGGCCGCCGAAGGCCCGGAAGAGGTCCGGCTCGGCATCGGCCACCGCCTGCAGGGCATCGCGCAGATGCAGCCCCGGCACGCTGCGGGCGGAGCCGGCGACCAGTCCCGCCTCCCGGGCGTGGGGAGAGAGGCAGATGGCCGGTCGGCCAGTGGCCTCCACCAGCCGGCTGGCGACGATGCCGTGGACGCCGGCGTGGCCGTCGGGGAGGTGGACCACCAGCGTCCGACGGCCGGCGGCGTACTGCCGCCGCGCCTCCGCCAGGGCGGTGGCCAGCAGCTCCCGCTCGATCCCCTTGCGCGCCTCGTTCTCCACCTCCACCAGCCCCGCCAGCTCCTCCAGCTCCGCGGCCGCCCGGGCGCGCAGGAGTCGCACCCCGGTCCCGGCGTGGTCCAGCCGGCCACGGGCATTGAGTCTAGGGCCGAAGAGGAAGGCGAGGTCGCCGGCATCCACGGCCCCGTCCCGCCCGGCGGCGGCCTGGATGGCCCCCCAGCAGGGGCGATGGGCGCCGTTGATGAGGCGCAGACCGGCGGTGACCACGGCGCGGTTGTTCAGGGAGCCGCCGAGGTCGACGCAGTCGGCCACGGTGCCCAGGGCGACCCAGTCCAGCAGCCTCGCCAGGCGTGCCTCCCCGCCGGGGTGGCCGCGCTCGGCCAGCCGGGCGCGCACCCGCGCCATGAGCAGCCAGGCGACCATGACCCCGGCGATGGCGGGATCGGGATAGGCGCTGTCCCCCCGCGCCGGGGAGACGCAGGCCAGGGCGCTGGCCGGCGGCCCCTCGGCCGGCAGGGCGTGGTGGTCGGTGACGATGGTCTCGATGCCGGCGGCGGCCAGGCGGGCGATCCGCGGCTCGTCGGAGGAGCCGTTGTCGGCGGTGATCACCAGATCGGGGCGCCGGTCGGCGGCGAGGATCCGGTCGGCCAGGGGCTCGGAGAGGCCGTAGCCCTCCTCCAGGCGGTGGCCGATCCAGGACTGGACCCGCTCGGCCGGGTGGCCGAAGAGGTCCACCAGCGCCGTCTGCAGGACGGCATGGGCGGTGACGCCGTCGACGTCGTGGTCGGTCTCCAGGCCGATGGTCTCCCCCGCCTCCAGGGCCGCGGTGATCCGGTCGGCGGCACGGTCGACCTCCGGCAGGGTCGCCGGGTCGTCCAGCCGATCCAGCCCCGGCGCCGACCAGCCCTCGATACCCCCGGCGGCGGACACCGTCTCCGGAGCCACCCCGCGTCCCGCCAGGATATTGGCCTGCAGCGGCGTCGCCCCCGCCGCCTCCAGGGCGGCGCAGCGCTCCGGGTCGACGGCGCGCGCCCGGATGGCCGGCGGCGGCAGGGGGGAATCGGGGGCATTCATGCCGAGAAGAGCTCCAGCTGTTCGGCGTCGGGGGCCGGCTCCAGGCCGCTGGCGGTGACGCCCAGCAGTCGGACACCGCGCGCCCCGGCCTCGGTCCGGGTGCGCAGGATACACGCCCAGTGGCCCAGGGTCGCCGCCTCCGCCGTGGGCCGTTCCAGGGTCTGGCGCCGGGTGACGGTGGTGAAGTCGGGGTAACGCGCCTTGAGGGTCACGGTCCGCGCCACCAGCCCCCGGCGGCCCAGCTGGCCGGCCACGTGCTCGGCCATGCCGGCGAGGATCCGGTCCTGCTCCGACGGGTCGGCGAGGTCCTGCGGGAAGGTGTCCTCCACCCCCAGGCTCTTGCGCGCCCGCTTCGCCTCCCCCACCGGCCGGTCGTCCCGGCCGTGGGCGAAGGCGTGGAGGGTCGCGCCGAACTGGCCCAGGGCGGCGGCCAGCGCCTCCGGCGGGTGCTCGCGCAGCTGGGCCACGGTGGTGATCCCCAGCTCCGCCAGGGTACGCTCGGTGGCCGGCCCCACCCCGTGGAGCCGGCGCACCGGCAGCGGGGCGAGGAAGTCGAGGACGCGATGGGGCGGCACCACGGTGAGGCCGTCGGGCTTGTCCTGGTCCGAGGCGATCTTGGCCACCAGGGGCGTAGCGGAGACCCCGATGCTCACGGTGAGGCCGGTCTCGCTCCGCACCCGTTCGCGGATGGACCGGGCGATGGTGGTGGCGGAGCCGTCCGGCCCCAGGTGGTCGGTGACGTCCAGATACGCCTCGTCCAGGGAGGCCGGCTCCACCCGGTCGGTGAAATCGGCGAAGACGGCCATGATCCGCTCCGATTCCCGGCGATAGCGCTCGATATCGGGGCGCAGGAAGACGGCGTGGGGGCAGAGGCGGCGGGCGGTGGCCGCGGGCTGGGCGGAGTGGATGCCGTAGGCGCGGGCCGCGTAATTGGCGGTGGAGACCACCCCGCGTCCTTCCGGGTCGCCGCCGATGACCAGCGGCACCTCGCGCAGGGCCGGGTCGTCGCGCATGTGGACGGCGGCGAAGAAGCTGTCCATGTCACAATGGAGGATACGGCGCACGGCGACCTCAGAAGCGGAAGTAGACGAAGAGGCGGCCGTGGTTCTTCGCGTCCTTGTCCAGCCGGTGGTAGCGCGCCTTGACCTCCGGGCGGTCCAGGAACTTGAGCACACGCTTCTTGAGCTGGCCGGAGCCCTTGCCGGGGATGATCTCCACGGTCCTGATGCGCCTGGACTCGGCCTCGTCCATGGCCTGCTGGAGGGCCGACTCGATGGCCTGGCCGCGATTGAAGATGGGATGGAGATCGACCTTGAGCTTCGCCACGTGCGCCTCCCGTTGCGGCTCGAGTATACCGACCCCCCGCCCCGGACGGCCACCGGTGGAGTTTTCCACACATCCTGTGGATAACCCTGTGGAGGCAACGTTGGGATGTCGGCCGGACTCCCGGCAATACAGGGCCTGCGCCAAACTGGGCGATCCTTGCCCATGCGTTATAGATTATTGAATATGAAGGAACTTTCGTAAGCCCCTGAAACACCGTGGAGCATCCCGCCGGCCTCCCGTCAAGTGCTTGACGAGGGCCGCGGCGCTGTTGATAAACGACCCGAACCCCGCATCGAGAGAAGCCGTGCCCCTGGAAGAGAGCCCCTTTCGCCCGGCCTGGTGGCTGCCCGGCCCCCACGCCCAGACCCTCTGGCCCCACTTCTTCCGGCGCCCGCCCCGGGTGGCGACGACCCCGGAGCGCCTGGAGCTGGACGACGGCGACTTCATCGACCTCGCCCACGGCCCCGGACCGGCCGGGGCACCCCGGGTCCTGCTGCTCCACGGGCTGGAGGGCTCCCTGGACTCCCAGTACGCCCGGGGCATGATGGCGACCCTCGCCCGGTACGGACTGCGCTCGGTATTCATGCACTGGCGTGGCTGCAGCGGCGAGCCCAACCGCCTGGCGCGCAGCTACCACTCCGGCGCCACCGATGACATCGCCCGCGTGGCCGCCCACCTCCGGGACACCGAGCCGGCCACGCCGCTGGCCGCCATTGGCTGGTCCCTGGGCGGCAACGCCCTGCTCAAGTGGCTGGGGGAGACCGGCGCGGCCAGCCCCCTGACGGCGGCGGCCGCCATCTCTGCACCCTTCCGGCTGGAGCGGGCGGCGGCGCGGATGGGACGCGGCTTCTCGCGCCTCTACCAGTGGCGGCTGGTGGCCGATCTCCGCGCAAGCCTGGAGGCCAAGCGCCGGCTCCGCGGCCTCGACCTGCCCCGACCGCCCCGCGGGGGGTTTCGCGCCTTCGATGACGCGGTGACGGCGCCGCTGCACGGCTTCCGCGACGCCAATGACTACTACGCCCGGGCCAGCAGCCGCCCCTGGCTGGACCGGATCGCCGTGCCCACCCGGATCCTCCACGCCCGCGACGACCCCTTCATGGACCCCGGCGCCATCCCGCAGGCACGCGAGCTGGCGCCCGCAGTCATCCTGGAGCTCGCCCACCGGGGCGGCCACGTCGGCTTCGTGGAGGGGGCACTACCCGGGCGGGCCGGCTACTACGCCGAGCGGCGCATCCCGGCCTGGCTTGCCGGAGAGCTATCGGGCAAGACCCCGCCAGCGCGGCGTTGAAAGCGCGCTACCCTTGTAGCAGCATCGCAGATCACGCACCCATCACGGTCCACCGAACAGCAACGGGATCGCCATGACCGCACAACCCCAGCCCGCGGCCGCCGGGAGCCGTGCCGCCCTGGCCGAGCGCTATCGCCGGGTCCGCGCCGACTCCGAGGCCATCTGCGCCCCCCTGGAGGTCGAGGACCACTGCATCCAGACCATGCCCGACGTGAGCCCGCCCAAGTGGCACCTGGCGCATGTGAGCTGGTTCTTCGAGACCTTCCTCCTGCGGCCCTTCGCCGCCGACTACCGGCTCTTCCACCCCGGCTTCGATCACCTCTTCAACTCCTACTACGAAACGGTGGGAAACCCCTATCCGCGGCCGGAGCGCGGCCTGCTGTCCCGGCCCACGGTGGCCGAGGTGATGCGCTACCGCGCCTGGGTGGATACCGCCATGGAGGCGCTCATCGCCGAGGCCGACGAGGGGCAGCTCCCCGAGATCGCCCGCCGCGTGGAGCTGGGGCTGCAGCACGAGCAGCAGCACCAGGAGCTGCTCTACACCGATATCAAGCACATCTTCGCCCACAACCCGCTTCGCCCGGCCTACGCCGCCGCCCCGACGCGTCCGGAGGGGCCGGCGCCGGCGCTGACCTGGCACGAGGGGGTCGAGGGGATCCACGAGATCGGCCACGCCGGGGAGGGCTTCGCCTACGACAACGAGACCCCGCGCCATCGGGTCCTCCTCCACGGCCACCGCCTCGCCAGCCGGCCGGTGACCAACGGCGAGTTCCTCGCCTTCATGGCCGACGACGGCTACCGCCGCCCGGAGCTGTGGCTCGCCGACGGCTGGGCCACCGTCAACCAGCTGGGCTGGGAGGCGCCCCTCTACTGGGAGCGCCTGGACGGCCAGTGGCAGACCATGACCCTGGCCGGCCCGGAGCCGGTGGACGAGCACGCCCCGGTGACCCACATCAGCTTCTACGAGGCCGACGCCTACGCCCGCTGGGCAGGCAAGCGGCTGCCCAGCGAGGCGGAGTGGGAGGTGGCTGCCGCTGCCCGGCCGGTGAGCGGCCACTTCCGCGAATCCGGCCAGCTCCAGCCGGTGGCGCCCCCCGCCGACCAGGGGCTGCTGCAGCTCTACGGCGACGTCTGGGAGTGGACCGCCTCCCCCTACGCCCCCTACCCCGGCTTCCGTCCGCTGGAGGGCTCCATGGGCGAGTACAACGGCAAGTTCATGTGCAACCAGATGGTCCTGCGCGGCGGCTCCTGCGTCTCCCCCGCCGACCATCTGCGCCCCACCTACCGCAACTTCTTCTATCCCCACGAGCGATGGCAGTTCACCGGCCTGCGCCTGGCGGAGGACCTATGAACGAGCCCGCCCCCGAGACCCTGGCCGACGACGCCGGCCGCGCCGAACTCCTGGAGGCGGCCCTGGCCGGTCTGCGCGCCCGCCCGCGGGGCCTGTCGCCCAAGTTCTTCTACGACGAGCGCGGCTCGCGCCTGTTCGACGCCATCTGCGAGCAGCCGGAGTACTACCCCACCCGCACCGAGATGGCGATCCTGGAGACCATCCGCGCCGAGGTGGCCGAGCTGGCCGGCCGCGACACCCTGCTGGTGGAGATGGGGGCCGGCGCCGCGCGCAAGGTGCGCCTGCTGCTGGACGCCCTGGAGCCGGCGGGGTATCTCGGCGCCGACATCTCCTGGGACTTCCTGCGCGAGTGCACCGAGCGGCTGGCCGCCGACTACCCCTGGCTGGACGTGCGCGCCGCCTGTGTGGACTACTCCCGGGACTTCGACCTGCCCCTGGACCCCGACGGCCCGCGGCCGCTGGCCTTCTTCCCCGGCTCGAGCATCGGCAACTTCCACCCCGAGGAGGCGCGCGCCGTCCTCGCCCGCCTGGCCGCGGCCCTGGGGACGGAGGCGGGCCTGCTCATCGGCGTCGATCTGAAGAAGGACCCCGCCATCCTGGATGCGGCCTACAACGACGCCGCCGGCGTCACCGCCGCCTTCAACCACAACCTGCTGCTGCGACTGCGCGACGAGCTGGGCGCTGATCTCGACCCCGACGGGTTCGCCCACCGCGCCTTCTACAACACCGAGGCCGGGCGGGTGGAGATGCACCTGGCCAGCCAGGGGCCCCAGCGGATCGCGCTGGGGGGCGAGGTCTTTGAGTTCGAGGATGGCGAAACCATCCACACCGAGTGCTCCTACAAGTACACCGTGGAGGAGTTCCGCGACCTGGGGCGGTCGGCGGGCTTCAGCCCCCGCCGGGTCTGGACCGACCCCGAGGGGCTGTTCAGCGTCCACTACCTCACCACCTGACCCATTCCCTGGAGCAGATCCCGCGGCTGGTGGGGCTCCCGGCTGCCGCCCCGAGCAGGCGGACACCCTGCCTCCTGGCCCACGCCCCTTGAACTAGACCGACCGCCCCGACCAACGCAAAGGGCCCCGCCAGCGCGCAGCCGGCGGGGCCCTTTCGGTCGCGGCGTGGGGCCGGTCCGCAGGACCGGCTCACTGCACGCTGGCTACTTCACCTCGGTCAGCCGCAGGTAGGACTTGAGCTCCTCGAAGCCCTGCGGGAACTTCTTCTGCGCCTCTTCGTTGCTGACGTTCGGCGGGATGATGACCTTGCGGCCCGGCATCCAGTCGGCGGGGGTGACCACGCCGTTGGCATCGCCCACCTGCAGGGCGTCGATGACCCGCAGGATCTCGTCGAAGTTCCGGCCCACCTGCATGGGATAGGTCATCATCAGCCGGATCTTCTTGTTCGGGTCGATGATGTAGACCGACCGCACCGCCGCCGTGCTGCTCTCGCCGGGGTGGATCATCTCGTAGAGCTCCGAGATCTTCTTGTCGGCGTCGGCGACGATGGGGAACTGCAGATCGGTGTTCTGGGTCTCGTTGACGTCGGCGATCCACTTGTTGTGCTCCTCCACCGAATCGGTGGAGAGCCCCAGCGGCTTGGTGTTGCGCTTCTCGAATTCCTTGGCGAGCTGGGCGGTACGACCCATCTCGGTGGTGCAGACCGGCGTGAAGTCCGCCGGGTGGCTGAAGAAGAAGCACCAGGAATCGCCGATCCAGTCGTGGAACTTGATCTTGCCCTGCGTGGAATCGATCTCGAAGTCCGGTGCGGTATCACCCAGATGAAGTGCCATGTTGAAGGCTCCTTGTTGCTTGGTCCGTGGAAAAGTACCCGAGGGCGACGTGCGATCACCTCGCCCTTACCCACCCATTTTGGACCGATTCTAAATCTTTTCAAGGGGCAGGCTGGAAGAATGTTGTCAGGCCGGCCGGGCGCTAGATCAGCGCCAGGCCGATGAGGCCGACCACCACCATGGCGACGAAGGGGACCGCTACCCGACGGCCCAGGGCCAGCCCGCCCACTGCGGCGGCCATGGCCCCCTTGACCACGGTATTCACCAGGGCGGCCAGGAGCATGGCCCGCACCGCCACCTCGCCGCTCACATCGTCCCGCGCCATCTCCGCCAAGGAGAGGGTGATGGCATCCACATCGGCAAGGCCCGAGGCCGCCGCCAGGGCGTAGAGCCCCGCATCCCCCAGCCAGCGCCGGGCCGCCTCGGCCAGCAGGGTGATGAGCGCGAGGAGCCCGGCGAACTGTAGCGCCGGGCCGAGCTCCACCGGGTTGGTGAGGCGGGGCGCCTCCCCCGGGGCGTCGTCCCCCCGGCGATACCACCAGAGCCACAGGGCGCCGGCGATGCCGGCGGCGGTTACCAGCCCCAGGGGCAGGGCCGCCTGCCAGAGCAGCGCCGGATGGACCACCCCGATCTCCACGGCCATGCGCGGGAACATGGTGGTACAGGCGATGACGATGGCCCCGGCCGCGACGGTATAGAGCCGCTCCCCGCGCGGGGCCAGCCGGGAGAGCTGCAGGGTCACGGCGGTGGAGGAGACCAGGCCGCCCAGCAGGCCGGTGACCAGCAGCCCGCGACCGGGGCCTACCACCCGCATGGCCACGTAGCCGGCGAAGCCGAGACCGGCGATGAGGACCACCAGCCACCAGAGGGTGTAGGGGTTGAGCGCCTCCCAGGGCCCATAGCCGCGGTCCGGCAGCAGGGGCAGGAGGACCACGGAGATCACCAGCAACTTGAGGGCGGCGTGGAGTTCGCGGTCCTCCAGCCGGCGTAGCCAGCCGTGGAGGGTCGGCTTCAGCGAGAGCAGGACGGTGGTGATCACCGCCCCGGCCGCCGCCTCCACCGGCCGCCCCAGCGTCGCCAGGGCCCCCAGCAGGAAGACCACCAGCGCGGCGACCAGGGTAGTGGCCCCGGCGTCGGCGTAGCGCTGCCAGCGCTGCAGGAAGGCAAAGCCGAGGAAGAGGGCCATCGCCAGGAAGGCGAGGCCCAGAAGGACGGGAGCATCGAGGGAGTCCGCCAGAAGCCCTGTGAGGCCCCCCAGAAGCCCGGTGAGGGCGAAGGTCCGTATCCCGGCGGTGCGGGCCCCCTCCTCCGATTCCCGGGCCTGCCAGCCGCGCTCGATGCCGACGAGCAGCCCGAGGAGGACGGCGAGCCCCAGGCCGGGGAGTGCGCCGAGCCCCGCCGGGCCCATGCCGCTAATCCTTGCCCACCGCCTTCATGGAGAGCCGGATCCGGCCCTGGTTGTCCACCTCCAGGACCTTCACCTGGACGTTCTCCCCCTCGCTGAGCTCGTCGTTGACGTCCTGGACGCGCTCGTCGGAGATCTGGGAGATGTGGACCAGGCCGTCGCGGCCGGGGAGGATGGTCACGAAGGCACCGAAGTCCATGATCTTGGCCACCCGGCCCTCGTAGACCTTGCCCACCTCCACCTCGGCGGTGAGTTCCTCGATCCGGCGGCGGGCCTCCTCGGCGGCCTCGCGCTCGCTGGAGGCGATCCGGACGGTGCCGTCATCGTCCACCTCCACGTTGGCGCCGGTCTCCTCGGTGATCCCGCGGATCACCGAGCCGCCCTTACCGATGACGTCCCGGATCCGGGACGGATTGATGTGCATGGTGATGTAGCGCGGGGCGTGGGAGGACATATCCTGCCGCGGGGCGCTGAGCACCGCGTTCATCTCGCCGAGGATATGCAGCCGCCCGGTGCGCGCCTGCTCCAGGGCAGACTCCATGATGGCCTCGGTGATGCCATCGATCTTGATGTCCATCTGCAGGGCGGTAACACCCTCGGCAGTGCCGGCGACCTTGAAGTCCATGTCGCCCAGGTGGTCCTCGTCTCCCAGGATGTCGGAGAGGACGGCGTGCTCCTCCCCCTCCTTGATGAGGCCCATGGCGATCCCGGCCACCGGCGCCTTCACCGGCACCCCGGCGTCCATGAGCGAGAGCGAGGTCCCGCAGACCGTGGCCATGGAGCTCGAGCCGTTGGACTCGGTGATCTCCGAGACCACCCGAATGGAGTAGGGGAAGTCGTCCTGGCCCGGCAGGACGGCGGTCACCCCGCGCCGCGCCAGGCGGCCGTGGCCGATCTCGCGGCGCTTGGGGGTGCCGACGAAGCCGGTCTCGCCCACGCAGTAGGGGGGGAAGTTGTAGTGGAGCATGAAGTTGTCTTCATACTTCCCCTCCAGGGCGTCGATGGTCTGCGCGTCCCTGCTGGTGCCGAGGGTGGTGACCACCATAGCCTGGGTCTCGCCCCGGGTGAACAGCGCCGAGCCGTGGGTCCGCGGCAGAAAGCCGGTCCGGATGGTGATGGGCCGGATATCGGTGAGGCCGCGACCGTCAATGCGCGGCTCGCCGGCCAGGATGCGGCCGCGGACCAGCCGCTTCTCCATATCGCCTAGGGCCGCCTTCACGGCCTCGGCGTCATGGCCGCCCCCGTCTTCGCCGACGAGTTCGTCCACCACGGCGGCGCGCACCTCGCGCAGCCGCGCCGAGCGCTCCTGCTTGTCGGCCCGGGCGTAGGCCTCGGTGAGCCGCGCCTCGGCGGCCTCCGCCACGGCCTGCTCCACCTCGGCGCCGGTCTTTGCCGGCTGCCAGTTCCAGGTCGGGCGGCCGGCCTCGGCGGCCAGTTCGCGGATCGCCTCGATGACCGGCTGCATGGCACGGTGGCCGAACATCACCGCCCCGAGCATGGTCTCCTCGGAGAGCTCCGCGGCCTCCGACTCCACCATGAGGACAGCGTTGTCGGTCCCGGCGACCACCAGGTCCAGCCCGGAGTCCTCCAGGGCGCTGAAGGCGGGATTGAGCTGGTACTCCCCGTCCTTGTATCCCACTCGCGCGGCGCCGATGGGCCCCTGGAAGGGCAGCCCGGAGAGCGCCAGCGCCGCGGAGGCGCCGATGAGGGAGGGGATATCCGGGTCCACCTCGGGGTCCAGGGAGATCACCGTGGCGATGACCTGGACCTCGTGGGTAAAACCAGCGGGGAATAGTGGCCGGATGGGCCGGTCGATGAGCCGCGAGGTCAGGGTCTCCTTCTCGCTGGGCCGGCCCTCCCGACGAAAAAAGCCGCCGGGGATCCGCCCGGCGGCATAGGTCCGCTCCTGATAGTTCACCGTCAGCGGGAAGAAGTCCCGGCCGGGTTCGGCATCGGGTCTTCCCACCGCGGTGACCAGGACGACGGTATCGCCCATGGAGACCATGACCGCGCCGTCTGCCTGGCGGGCGACCCCCCCGGTCTCCAGGATCAGGTCGTGTTCGCCGTAGCGGACCTCCCTGCGCACGGACTTCGGCGTTTCGCTCATGGCGGCGCGCTTAGCGGCGCAGGCCCAGGCGCTGGATCAGGTTACGATAGCGCTCGACATCCTGCCGGCGCAGATAGTCCAGCAGGCGCCGACGCTTGCTGACCATCTTGAGCAGACCGCGGCGGGAATGGTGATCCTTGTGATGGGTCTTGAAGTGCGAGGAGAGATCCTCGATGCGCGAGGTCAGAAGCGCCACCTGGACCTCGGTGGACCCGGTATCCGCTTCGCCGTGACCGAACTCACGGACGATCTCGCTCTTCTTTTCGGCACTCAGAGACATGATGTAACGCCACTCCCGATGGAATTCGCTGTTCGTAAAGCCAATGGATCATACCGGGCCCTGCCGGACCCGACAAGGTTCAGGCCGCGTTCAGAAGCCGCTTGGGGGCCACGCGGCCATCGTCGAGGACACACCCGATGCCCAGGAAGGCCGCCTCGCCCTCGAAGAGGCGGACCCAGCCGTCCACCGGCGCGTTGGGGACCATGACCGCCTGGCCCTGCCGGATGTAGCGTGCCATGGTGGCGGACAGGCGAACCTCCGGCCAGTCCTCCAGGCCGGTCTCCGCCGGCAGCAGCCGGGCGTCCAGCACCTGGAGCCCCTGCTCCGCCGTCTCCCGCAGGGACTCCAGGGTGACCGCCTGCTCCAGCCGGAAGGGGCCGGCCCGGGTACGCTGGAGCGCCTCCAGGTGGCCCACCGTCCCCAGCTCGGCGGCGATCTCCTCGGCCAGGGTGCGCACGTAGGTGCCCTTGCTGCACTGCACATCCACCACCAGGCGCCCCTCTCCCATCTCCAGGAGGGTGAGGGCGTGGATGGTGATGGTGCGCGGCTTGCGCTCCACCTCCTCGCCCTCGCGGGCGAGCTTGTAGAGCGGCTGGCCGCCCTGCTTCACCGCCGAGTACATCGGCGGGATCTGCTCGATGGGGCCGGTAAAGCGCGCCAGCACCGCCTCTACCGTGGCGCGTTCCAGCGCCGGCACCGGCGCAGTCTCCACCACCTCGCCCTCGGCATCGCCGGTATCCGTGCGGCTCCCGAGCCGGATGGTGCCCCGATAGCCCTTGTCCGCATCCAGGAGGAAGGCCGAGACCTTGGTGGCCTCCCCCAGGCAGATGGGCAGCACGCCGGTGGCCATGGGGTCCAGGTTGCCGGTATGGCCGGCCTTGCGCGCATCAAAGAGCCGCCGGACCTCCTGCAGGGCCTGGTTGGAGCCGTAGCCCTCGGGCTTGTCCAGCACCACGATGCCGGTGATATCCCGGCCCTTCTTGCGGGAGCGCCCCACGTACTACCTCCGGTTCAGGACTGTTCGTCCGGATCATCACCGCCGTCCCGATCCCGGGAGACGGCCTCGTCGATGACCCGCGAGAGATGGGCGGCGCGATCGAAGCTGGTATCGGCGCGGAAGCGGAGCTCGGGGATACGACGGGCATGGAGGCGCCGGCCGAGTTCGCGCCGGAGAAAGCCGGCGGCGCCGCTCAGGGCCTCCACGGCCTCCTCGATGGCCTCCGCCTCACCGCCCAGGCGGGCGATGTAGACCCGCGCATTGCGCATGTCCGGGGAGACATCCACCTCCGAGATGGTTACCCCCTCGGCGCGGGGATCCTTGACCTGGGTGCGGACCAGGTCGGCCAGCTCCCGCTGGAGCTGGTCGCCCATGCGCCGATTGCGACCGTATTCACGCGCCATGGGTCAGAGGCTGCGCTCGACCTCGACGCGGTGATAGACCTCGATCTGGTCGCCCTCGCGCACGTCGTTGTAGTTCTTGACCCCGATCCCGCACTCCATGCCCTGGCGCACCTCGTTGACGTCCTCCTTGTAGCGGCGCAGCGACTCCAGCTGGCCCTCGTAGATGACGACATTCTCGCGCAGGACGCGAATGGGGTTCTGGCGGCGGACCACCCCCTCGGTGACCATGCAGCCGGCGATGGCCCCGAACTTGGGCGACCGGAAGACGTCGCGCACCTCGGCGGTGCCGACGATCTCTTCCTTGATCTCCGGGGAGAGCATGCCGGACATGGCGCGCTTGACCTCGTCCACCAGGTCGTAGATGACGCTGTAGTAGTGGAGGTCGACCCCCTCCTCCTGGACCAGCTTCTTGGCGGCGGCGTCGGCCCGGACATTGAACCCGATGACGATGGCCTCGGAGGCCATGGCCAGGTTCACGTCCGACTCCGTCACCGCGCCCACGCCGGAAGAGACGATCTTCACCCGCGCCTCCTCGGAGGAGAGCTTGTTCAGGGCGTCGACGATGGCCTCCACGGAGCCCTGGACATCGGCCTTGACGACCACGTTGAGGGTGGGGACCTCGCCCTCCTGCATGTTGGAGAAGAGGTTCTCCAGCTTGGCGGCCTGCTGACGCGCCAGCTTCTGCTCGCGCTCCCGCGCCTGGCGGCCCTCGGCCACCTCGCGCGCCTTGCGCTCGTTCTCCACCGCGATGACCTCGTCACCGGAGGTGGGGGTGCCGGAGAGGCCCAGGACTTCCACGGGCATCGAGGGGCCGGCCTTGTCCACGTTCTCGCCGGCCTCGTTGAGCATGGCACGCACGCGACCGTACTCGTTGCCGGCGAGGATGACGTCGCCGCGGTTGAGCGTCCCGGACTGCACCAGGATGTCCGCCACCGGGCCGCGGCCCTTGTCCAGGCGGGACTCGATGACCAGGCCGCGGGCGGGACCGTCGGCCACGGCAGCGAGCTCCATGACCTCGGCCTGGAGCAGCAGGGAATCGAGCAGATCGTCGACACCCTCGCCGTTGAGCGCGGAGACGTGGACGAACATGGTGTCACCACCCCACTCCTCGGGGATGACCTCCATCTGCGCCAGGTCGTTCTTCACCCGGTCCGGGTCGGCGCCCTCCTTGTCGATCTTGTTCACGGCCACGATGATCGGCACCCCGCCAGCGCGGGCGTGCTCGATGGCCTCCTTGGTCTGCGGCATGACACCGTCGTCCGCGGCCACCACCACCACGACGATATCCGTGGCATCGGCCCCCCGGGCGCGCATGGCGGTGAAGGCCTCGTGGCCGGGGGTGTCCAGGAAGGTCACCATCCCGCGCTCGGTCTCCACGTGGTAGGCACCGATGTGCTGCGTGATGCCGCCGGCCTCGCCCGAGGCGACCCGGGTCCGGCGGATGTAGTCGAGCAGCGAGGTCTTGCCGTGGTCGACGTGCCCCATGACGGTGACCACCGGGGCTCGATGGACCTTCTCCCCCTCGGCCTGCGTGGCCTCGGCGACCAGCGACTCCTCGAGCTCGTTCTCCTTGACCAGCTTGGGCTTGTGGCCCATCTCCTCGACCACCAGGTAGGCGGTATCCTGGTCCAGCGACTGGTTGATGGTCACCATGTTGCCCATCTTCATCATGAACTTGATGACCTCGGCCGCCTTGACCGACATGCGCTGGGCCAGGTCGCCCACGGTGATGGTCTCGGGGATCTCCACCTCGCGGATGACCGGCTTGCTGGGCTTCTCGAAGCCGTGCTCCGGCTCCTCCCGCCCGCGGCGGCCGCCGCCCTTGCGTCGGCCGCCCTTCTGATTCTGCTGGGTACGCCCCTTGCCGGCCCTGGCCCCCTTGCTGCCCTTGCCGGACTTGCCACCACCGGTATCCTCCAGTGGCTTCTCCTTCGCCGCCTCGCGGCGCTCGCGCTCTTCCTCGGCACGGCGCTCGGCCTCCTTGCGCGCCTCTTCCTCCTTGCGGCGGGCCTCTTCCTCGGCCTGGCGCTGGATCTCCTCCGGGGTGAGTTCGGGCTCGCTCGCCTCCTCGTTCACCTCACCACTGGCTACCGGCTCGGCGTCCGCAGGGGCCTCGGCTTCAGCGGGTTCGGCGGCCGCGCGCTCGGCCTCCTCGGCCTCGCGCCGCTGGCGCTCCTCCTCTTCGGCACGGGCCCGCTCAGCCTCCTCGGCCTCGCGCTTCTGCTGTTCCTCTTCCTCGATGGCAGAGCGCTTGACGTAGGTCCGCTTCTTGCGGACCTCGACGGTAACGCCCTTGCCACCGCCCTGGCGCAGTTCGCTGGTCTTCTTGCGCTTGAGGGTGACCTTCCGAGGCGTACCGTCGGACTCCTCCCCTCCCCGCTTGGAACGAAGGTGGGCCAGGAGCTTGCCCTTGTCCTCCTCGCTGACCGTGTCTTCCGCGCTA
Organism: Thiohalospira sp.; assembly: GCA_046546335.1. GTDB lineage: Bacteria > Pseudomonadota > Gammaproteobacteria > Thiohalospirales > Thiohalospiraceae > Thiohalospira. Next base: position 15,181 of record JBKGYA010000007.1, read on the forward strand.
CGGGCCTCGATGCCGGCAGCCTCGAACTGCTCAAGGAGCTGGTCCACCGGGACGCCGACCTGCTGGGCGAAATCTTTGACGGTCATTTCCGACATGCACACTCTCCGTTCACGATTCTTGCGGCTGCTCCGCGAACCACGGCTCGCGGGCGGCGAGGATCAGTTGCCCCGCGCGCTCCTCATCCAGGCCCTCGACCTCGAGCAGGTCCGGCACGGCCTGGTCCGCCAGATCCTCCATGGTGCAGATCCCCTGAGCCGCCAGCTTCTTCGCCAGCTCCTCATCCATCCCCTCCATGTTGAGGAGATCCTCGGCAGGCTCCTGATCGTCGGCCGCCTCGCTCCCGGCGATGGCGCGGGTCAGGAGGGCATCACGGGCCCGCTCGCGCAGTTCGTTGACGATATCCTCGTCGAACTCCTCGATCTCCACCATCTCCGAGACCGGCACATAGGCGACCTCCTCCAGACTGGAGAAGCCCTCCCGAACCAGGATCTCGGCAACATCTTCATCCACGTCCATGCTGTCGGTGAACAGCGCCAGGAGCTCGGCGGCCTCGCGTTCGCTCTTCTCCTGGGCGTCCTCCTCGGACATCACGTTGATCTCCCAGCCGGTGAGCTCGGAGGCCAGGCGGACATTCTGGCCGCCCCGGCCGATGGCCTGGGAGAGCTGCTCCTCGGCCACCGCGACGTCCATGCTGTGGGCATCCTCGTCCACCACGATGGAGACCACATCCGCGGGGGACATGGCGTTGATGACGAACTGCGCCGGATTCTCGTCCCACAGGACGATGTCCACGCGCTCGCCGTTGAGTTCGTTGGAGACGGCCTGGACGCGCGAACCGCGCATGCCGACACAGGCCCCTACCGGGTCGATCCGCTGATCGCGAGTATGGACGGCGATCTTGGCACGGCTGCCCGGGTCCCGGGCGGCGCTGAGCAGCTCGATGACGCCGTCGCCGATCTCGGGAACCTCGAGCCGGAAGAGTTCGATGATGAACTGCGGGTCGGTGCGGCTGACGAACAGCTGCGGGCCGCGCGGCTCGTGGCGGACATCCTTGAGATAGCCGCGCAGGCGGTCGCCGGTACGGATGGACTCCCGGGGGATGGTCTCCTCGCGCGGCACGATGGCCTCTACCGCCCCCTCGATCTCGAGGATGACGTTGCCCCGCTCCACGCGCTTGACCCGGCCGTGGATGAGCTCGCCCTTGCGGTGGGCGTACTCCTCGACGATCTTGGCCCGCTCGGCCTCGCGCACCTTCTGCACGATGACCTGCTTGGCGGTCTGCGCCGCGATGCGCCCGAACTCCTCGGGCTCCACCTCGTCCTCGATGAACCCACCGAGTTCGATACCCGGCTCGTACTCCTGGGCGGCGCTGTAGGTGATCTCGCGCTCGGGCGCCTCGACGGCGTCGTCCTCCACTACCTGCCAGCGGCGGTAGGCGGCGTAATCCCCGCTACCGCGATCCACCGCTACGCGAATATCGACGTCACCGCCGTGGCGCTTCCGGGTGGCGGTCGCCAGGGCCATCTCGATGGCCTCGAAGATGATTTCCTTGTCGACGCCCTTCTCGTTGGAGACCGCGTCCACCACCAGCAAGATGTCTTTGCTCATACCCTGCCTCTGCTTGGCCCCGGAACGCTCCGGGGATGTCCCCATATCATTCGGCCGGCACCAGCCGCGCCGTCTCCACCGTGTCCAGATCGAAGCGGCGGTTCTCGCCCTCCACCTCCACCTCGATGGCCTCCCCCTCCACCGCAAGAAGACGACCGCGGAACTTGCGGCGCCCCTCCTCGTCCGGGACCACCAGTCGGAAGCGGATCTCCTCGCCGACGAAGCGCTGGAACTGCTCCGCGCTGAACAGCGGTCGGTCCAGGCCGGGCGAAGAGACCTCGAGGTGATACTCGCCGCGGATGGGGTCCTCGACATCGAGGGCGGCGCTGACCTGATGGCTGACCTGCTCACAGTCGTCGATGCCGACCCCCTCCGGGGCATCGATATAGACGCGCAACACCCGGCGTTTGGATCCCGTGAACTCCACGCCCACGCACTCGTACCCGAGACCGGCCACTGCCGGCTCCACCACTGCCCGGATTGCTTCCGACGCCTGTCGCACTGTTGTCGCCCAAACAAAAATGGGCCCTATCGGCCCACTGTCGAACCCCACCGCCCGCGGTGGGGCCTACAAAAAAGGCCCCATGCGGGGCCTCGAGTCACGAATATGGTAGCGGGGGCAGGATTTGAACCTGCGACCTTCGGGTTATGAGCCCGACGAGCTACCGGACTGCTCCACCCCGCAATCGAGGTTGAGAATAGTAACGCCCCTGGCGTCGGAACGCAAGCCCTCGCCTCACTGCCAGCCCCGGTGGCGCTGGAGCAGCGGCCGGAACTGGTAGCGCCAGATAAAGCCCGGCGCCGCAAAGACGGCGAACAGGGCGAGCCCCACCGTGTAGAACTCCCAGTCCTGTTCGTGGATATCGCCGATGGCGCGGTTCTCCGCACCCAGGGCCAGTCCGCCGGTAATCAGGAAGTAGACGAACCACTCCAACAGGCGCAGCCAGGCCCCCTTGTTGCCCCCCGGGGGCTGGAAGACGAAGAAGAGGAGGTCGCTGACCCACGGCAGGTTCGCGAGGATCAGGGCGACTCCGATGAGTGCCCAGACGAGGATCGTCTGTTCCATGTTCAGGCTCCCGGAAGGCCGAAGGCAGCGATACAGGCGGACATCAGCGCGCCGGGAAAGAGTCCCAGGCCCAGAATGGCCAGACCGTTGACCGAGAGCACCGCACGCAGGTCGGCGTCAGCGACCAGCGGCCCGGTATCCTCCGGCTTGTCGAAGTAGAGGAATTTCACGACGCGCAGATAGTAGAAGGCCCCGATGATGGAGAAGACCACGGCGGCCACGGCGAGTTCCACCATGCCGGCGGCGACCACCTCCTGGATGACGCCGACCTTGGCCCAGAAGCCGAGGAAGGGCGGCACGCCGGCCATGGAGAACATGACGATGAGCATGATCCCGGCGAACCAGGGGCTGCGCTCGTTGAGGCCCTTGAAGTCCTCCAGCCGCTCGGCCTCCAGGCCGGCCCGTGAAAGCAGGATCACCATGCCGAAGCCGGCCAGGGTCATCAGGGAGTAGGCGATGGTGTAGAACATCGCCGCGGCATAGCCCGACTCCGTCGCGGTGAGCACGCCCAGGAGGATGAAGCCCACGTGAGCGATGGCCGAATAGGCCAGCATCCGCTTGATGTTGCTCTGCGCGATGGCCAGGAGGTTACCCACGCCCATGGAGAGCACGGCCAGGATGGCGAACATCCCCTGCCACTCGGCGTGGAGCTCGCCGAGGCCGTCCACCATCAGCCGGATGGCCATGGCAAAGGCCGCCAGCTTGGGCGCGGTGGCGATGAAGACCGTCATGGGCGTCGGCGCGCCGTGGTAGACGTCCGGGATCCACATGTGGAAGGGGACGGCCCCCAGCTTGAAGGCGACCCCGACCACCAGGAAGACCAGCCCGAAGGTCAGGATGAGACCCTCGGCCTGCCCGGCGCCGATGGCGGCGTTGATGGCGGCCAGCTCCAGCTCACCGGTAGCGCCATAGATCATGGACATGCCGTAGAGCAGCATGCCGGAGGCCATGGCGCCGAGCACGAAGTACTTCATGGCCGCCTCGGAGGCCATGGGGGACTGGCGGTTCATGGCCACCATGGCGTAGAGCGAGAGCGACAGCAGCTCCAGCCCGAGGTAGACGGTCAGCAGGCTCGCCGCCGAGATGAGCACCATCATCCCGAGCGTAGCGAAGAGGCCGAGGAGGTAGAACTCCCCCTTGAGCAGGCCGCGATCCCGCAGGTAGGGCCGGGCGTAGAGGAAGACCACGAAGACCGAGAGGTAGGCGAAGGCCTTGAGGAGGTCCGACATGCCATCGCGGATGAACATGCCGTTGAAGGCCATCCCCGCCTGGCTCTCCATCATCCCCAGGGTGAGGACCGCGGCGCCCACCAGGGCCACCTGGGAGAGCAGGTAGGTCACCGCCCGGCTGTGCTCCGTGAGGAAGAGGTCGATAAGCAGGACGAGACACGCCATCCCCAGGAGGAAGAGCTCCGGGAGCGCCGTCAGGAAATCGGAAGCATCGAGTATCATGGTCGTGTTGCTCTCCCGCTTACAGCTTGGACTGGGCCACGTGGTCCAGCAGGTTGTGGACGCTGGCGTGCATCACTTCCAGCAGGGGCGCCGGCCAGACACCCAGCAGCAGCACGAAGATCGCGAGCATCGCCATGAGCAGGAACTCACGGGCATTGATGTCCGAGAGCTCGGCAACGCCGTCGTTGGTGACCCGGCCGAAGATCACCCGCTTGATCATCCAGAGGGTGTAGGCCGCACCGAGGATGAGCGTGGTGGCCGCGGCGAAGGCGAACCAGGGGTTGGCCTTGAAGCTCGCCAGGATGACCAGGAACTCGCCCACGAAGCCGGAGGTCCCCGGCAGCCCCGCATTGGCCATGGCGAAGAAGACGGCGAAGGAGGCGAAGACCGGCATGGTATTCACCACGCCGCCGTAGTCGGCGATCTCGCGGCTGTGCAGGCGGTCGTAGAGCACCCCGATGGCGAGGAACATCGCCGCCGAGACGAAGCCGTGGGAGATCATCTGGACCACGGCGCCCTCGATGGCCATGGCCGCCCCGTTCCAGCTGCCGGTGGCCTCGTGGATCCCGAAGATGACGAAGAAGCCCAGGGTGACGAAGCCCATGTGCGAGATGGACGAGTAGGCCACCAGCTTCTTCATGTCCTTCTGGACCAGGGCGACGAAGCCGATGTAGACGATGGCGATGAGGGACAGCGCGATCATCAGCCCGTCCAGGGTCGACGCCGCATCCGGCGTGATGGGCAGCGAGAAGCGCAGGAAGCCGTAGGCGCCCAGCTTGAGCATGATCGCCGCCAGGATCACCGAGCCGCCGGTGGGCGCCTCCACGTGGGCGTCCGGCAGCCAGGTATGGACCGGCCACATGGGGACCTTCACCGCGAAGGCGATGAGGAAGGCCAGGAAGATCAGCACCTGCTCGGTCAGCGTCAGGGGCAGGGTGTGGAAGTCCAGGATGCCGAAGGTCCCGGACTGGAAGTACATGTAGAGCAGCGCCACCAGCATGAACACCGACCCGAGGAAGGTGTAGAGGAAGAACTTGATGGTGGCGTAGACCCGTCGCGGCCCGCCCCAGATCCCGATGACGATGAACATCGGGATGAGCAGCGCCTCCCAGAAGACGTAGAAGAGCATGGCGTCCAGGGCCGCGAAGACCCCGATCATCAGCCCCTCCATGATGAGGAAGGCGCCCAGATACTGCGCCGGCTTGTACCGGATCACCTGCCAGCCGGCGATGACCACCAGCAGCGTGGCGAAGGCCGTGAGCAGGATGAGCGGCATGGAGATGCCGTCGACGCCCAGGTGGTAGTTGATGGAGAGCGCCGCGATCCACGGCGCGAACTCCTGGAACTGCATCTCGGCGGTGGCCGTATCGAAGCCGAACCAGAGCGGCAGCGAGAGGCCCACGGTCACCAGGGCGACGACCAGCGAGAGGACGCGCGACTCCAGGGCGTTGCGCTCGCCACCGGTCGCCAGCACCAGCAGGCCGCCGATGATGGGCGTCCAGATAACCAGACTCAGCAGGGGAAGATCGGTAAGCATGGGCTGTAACCTTATTGCTGGTTCTTCCCGCCTACAGCACGAAGAGGATGAACAGCCCCAGGAGGCCGAGCATCATCGCGAAGGCGTAGTGATAGAGGAATCCCGACTGCACGTGCCGGAAGCGGCCGGCCATCCAGCCCACCGAACGGGCCACCCCGTTGACCACGAGGCCGTCGATGAGGCGGACGTCGCCCACCTTCCACAGCAGCTGGCCGAGTCCGCGCGCCCCGCCGCCGAAGGCGGCCTGGTTGAACTCGTCAAAGCCGTACTTGTACTCCAGCACCGTATGGACCGGCCGCAGCCGCTCGGCGATGCGCGCCGGCAGGTCGGGCCGCCGCATGTAGAGGTACCAGGCGGCCGCCACGCCCAGCAGGGCCAGCCAGACCGCCGGCCCCTGGAGCCCGTGGACCACGAAGCTCCACACCCCGTGGTAGTGGTGGCCCAGCTCCGCGAGGGTGTCGTGGGCCGGCAGGACGTGGATGGCCTCGGAGAAGAAATCGCCGAAGAGCATCGGTCCGACGTAGAGGCCGCCGATGACCACCGAGGGGATCGCCAGGGCGATGAGCGGCACGGTCACCACCGAGGGGGACTCGTGGAGGTGCTCCCGGGTGTGGTGATCCATCCGCTCCTGGCCGTGGAAGACCAGGAAGAACATCCGGAAGGTGTACAGGGCCGTGATGAAGACGCCGGCCAGCAGCGCCCAGTAGGCCAGGCCGGCCCCGGGGATCGAGGAGTAGTGCACGGCCTCGATGATGGCGTCCTTGGAGAAGAAGCCGGCAAAGCCCGGGAAGCCGATGAGCGCCAGGGAACCGATGAGCATCGTGATCCAGGTGACCGGCATGTAGCGCTTGAGCCCGCCCATGCGCCGCATGTCCTGCTCGTGGTGCATCGCGATGATCACCGAGCCCGCCGCCAGGAAGAGCAGCGCCTTGAAGAAGGCGTGGGTCATCAGGTGGAAGACGCCGGCGGCGTAGGCCGAGGCCCCCAGGGCGGCGGTCATGTAGCCGAGCTGGGAGAGCGTGGAGTAGGCCACCACCCGCTTGATGTCGTGCTGCACCAGGCCGAGCAGGCCCATGAAGAGCGCCGTGATGGCGCCGATGGCCATGACCACCGCGAGCGCCACCTCGGAGAGCTCGTAGATGGGCGACATCCGCGCCACCATGAAGATACCGGCGGTCACCATGGTCGCCGCGTGGATGAGCGCGGAGATGGGGGTCGGGCCCTCCATGGAGTCGGGCAGCCAGACGTGCAGCGGCACCTGCGCCGATTTCCCCATGGCGCCGACGAACAGGAGGATGGCGATGAGCGTCATCACCTGCCACTCCACCCCCGGGATCACCTCGAGGGTCATGCCGGCCATGGAGGGGGCGGCGGCGAAGACATCGGCGTAGTCGACGCTGTTGAAGTACATCAGCACCGCCGCGATCCCCAGCAGGAAGCCGAAATCGCCCACCCGGTTGACCAGGAAGGCCTTGAGGTTGGCGTGGATGGCGGTGGGCCGCGTGTACCAGAACCCGATGAGGAGGTAGGAAACGAGCCCCACGGCCTCCCAGCCGAAGAAGAGCTGGAAGAAGTTGTTCGCCATCACCAGCATGAGCATGGAGAAGGTGAACAGGGAGATGTAGCTGAAGAAGCGCTTGTAGCCGGGGTCGTCGTGCATGTAGCCGATGGTGTAGACGTGCACCATCAGCGACACGAAGGTGACCACCGCCATCATCATGGCCGTGAGGTTGTCCACCAGGAAGCCGACCTCGAACCGGATCCCGTCACTCACCAGCCAGGTGTAGACCGCCTCGTTGTAGGCCGGCGCCCCGTCCATGACGTGGTGCTTGAAGACCCAGAAGGAGAGGACGGTGGAGACGGCCACCCCGAGGATGGTCACCCAGTGGGCCACCGAACGGGTGATGAAGCGACCGAAGAGGCCGGCGATGATCGCACCGACCAGCGGGGCCAGGACGATCGCGAGATAGACGTTCTGCATCGATTCCGCCACGGCGCTATCCCTTCATTGAATCCAGGTCGGCAACGTTGATGGTGTTCCGGTTCCGGAACAGCACCACCAGGATGGCCAGCCCGATGGCCGCCTCCGCCGCCGCCACGGTAAGGATGAAGAAGACGAAGACCTGCCCCGCCAGATCCCCCAGGAAGTGGGAGAAGGCGACGAAGTTCATGTTCACCGCCAGCAGCATCAGCTCGATGGACATGAGCAGGATCAGCACGTTCTTCCGGTTGAGGACGATCCCGGCCATGGAGAGGCCGAACAGGATCGCCCCCAGGATCAGGTAGTCGGACAGCGCTATCATTTCCCTACCCCGTTTCGGCCGCCCGCTCCGGGCGGCGGTTTCTGGTGATTGCGGGTACGCCGGCAGCGGCGACTCAGTCGGCGGAATGGCCGTTGCGATGGATGCGCAGTCGGTCCGCCTTGTGGACCGAGATCTGGGCATCCGGGTCCTGGTGCTTGCTCTGCGGCCGATGCCGGAGCGCCAGGCTGATGGCCGCGACGATGGCGACCAGCAGGATCACCGCCGCGATCTCGAAGGGATAGACGTAGACCGTATAGAGGACCCGTCCGAGCTCCGCGGTATTGCTGTAGTCCGCCGGCGCCCGCTCGGGGGCCGCCACCCGGTCCAGCCCGAAGGTCTCCGGACCGACCACCAGCCCCATCATCACCATGACCATGATGGCCACCAGCGCCCCCACCGGGAGGTAGCGGATGAAGCCCTCCCGCATCGGCGCCAGGTTGATGTCCAGCATCATCACCACGAAGAGGAAGAGCACCATCACCGCGCCGACGTAGACCAGGACCAGCGTGATGGCGAGGAACTCCGCCTCCAGCAGCAGCCAGAGCCCGGCCGCCGCGAAGAAGGTCAGCACCAGGAAAAGCGCCGAGTGGACCGGGTTGCGGACGGTGATGACGGCGGCGGCCGCCAGGAGCATCACCGCCGCGAAGAAGTAGAAAATCGCCTGTTCGAAGGCCATGGATTCGTCTTCCCGAACTGCGTGAAACGGTTACCGGTAGGGGGCGTCCTGCGCCCGGTCGGCGGCGATCTGCTGTTCATACTTGTCGCCGATGGCGAGCAGCTCCTGCTTCGTCTTCACCAGCTGGTCGCGGGTCTCGGCATGGTACTCGAAAATCCGGGTCTCGACGATGGAATCCACCGGACACGACTCCTCGCAGAAGCCGCAGAAGATGCACTTCGACAGGTCGATGTCGTAGCGCGTCGTCCGTCGCGTTCCGTCGTCGCGCTCCTCGGAGTCGATGGTGATGGCCAGCGCCGGACAGACCGCCTCGCAGAGCTTGCAGGCGATGCAGCGCTCCTCGCCGTTGGGATAGCGACGCAGGGCGTGCAGCCCCCGGAAGCGATTGGACTGCGGCGTCTTCTCCTCCGGGTAGATGACGGTGACCTTGTTCCGCCGGAACATGTGTCGGCTGGTCATCCGCATCCCCTGGATCAGCTCCACGAGGAAGAGGCTCTTGAAGAATCGGTTCAGCGCATTCATGGGTCGCCTCCGAGGCTAGACGCCGTCGAACCAGGGCCCGAGCCCGGCCATGATGAACAGGCCGAGGACCACCAGCCAGACGATGGTCACGGGGATGAGGACCTTCCAGCCCAGTCGCATGAGCTGGTCGTAGCGATACCGCGGGAAGGTCGCCCGTGCCCAGAGGAAGATGAAGAGGAAGAGCGCGGTCTTGAGGATCATCCAGACGATCCCCGGGACCCACTCCGTGGCGCCGGCCAGGACCGGGATCCCCTGGAAGGGGGAGAGCCAGCCGCCCAGGAAGAAGAGCGAGGTCAGCGCCGAGATGAGGATCATGTTGGCGTACTCGGCGAGGAAGAAGACGCCGAACGCCATCCCCGAGTACTCCACGTGGAAGCCGGCCACGATCTCCGACTCCCCCTCGGCAAGGTCGAAGGGGGCGCGGTTGGTCTCCGCCAGGCCGGCGATGAAGTAGGTCACGAACAGCGGCAGCAGCGGCAGCCAGAACCAGTGCAGGAGGCTCCCCTCCTGCGCCCGGACCATCTCCGGGATGTTCAGGGTGCCGCCGGCCATGATCACCCCGACCAGGGCGAAGCCCATGGCGATCTCGTAGGAGACCACCTGGGCCGCGGAACGCATGGAACCCAGAAAGGCGTACTTCGAGTTCGACGCCCAGCCGGCGATGATGATGCCGTAGACCCCCATGGAGGTGATCGCCAGGATGTAGAGGATCCCGGCATTGATGTCGGTGACCATCAGCCCGGGGCCGAAGGGGACCACCGCCCACGCCGCGATGGCCGGCGCCATGGCCAGGATGGGGCTCAGGATGAAGAGGAAGCGATTGGCCCCCGCCGGCAGCACGATCTCCTTGAAGATGAGCTTCATGGCGTCGGCGATGGGCTGAAGCAGGCCGTGGTAGCCCACGTGGAGCGGACCGGTACGGACCTGCATGGCGCCGATGACCTTGCGCTCGGCGAAGGTCAGGTAGGCAACGGCCAGCATCAGCGGGACCAGGAGCACCGTGATCTTGATCACGGTCCACAGTACCGTCTGTACGGCAGGACTTAGCCCGAGGGCGTCGAAGAGCTCTAGCATCCGGTTCCCACTCCTGCGTTCTAGTTCTTCGCCAGGTCCGCCGGCCCGAAGGCGGCGCCGAGGCCCTCGGTCCCGGGGATGCCGGCGGGGAGCCACAGACAGCCCTCGGGCACCGCCGGATCCACCACCACTTCCACGGTCACCGCACCGGCGCCCTGGGTCACCCGCACGCGGTCGCCCTCGGCCACGCCGTGGCGCCGGGCCTCGTCGGGATGGAGCACGACCCCGTCGAAGCGGGCATCCGCCGTGTGCTGCAGCGGCGCCGCCCGGCGCACCAGGGAGTCCACCGCATACAGCGGCACCGTCCCCAGCCGCCAGAGGCCGTTATCCTGGGCCGCCAGGTCGGCGGGGGCTCGCCACGCCGGCAACGGCTCGGGGGCGCTTTCACCGACCAGGGCAGCAACCTCGTCGCGGATCGCCTCTGCCGTGGTGTAATCGAAGCCGGCGACATTGAGGATGTTGCCCAGCACCCGGAGGATCTTCCAGGTGGGCCGCGCCTCGCCGGGCCCGTTCACCGCGGCCGTGAACCCCTGCCAGCGCCCCTCGAGGTTGACGAAGGTCCCGTCGGTCTCGGGGTAGGCGGAGCCCGGCAGCAGGATGTCGGCGTGGGCGCGCAGCAGCTCGTCCGCGAAGGGGCCCACCGCCACTACCGCCTCGGCGGCCTCCAGGGCGGCCCGGGCCGCCGCCGGATCGGCCAGATCCCGGGCGGGCTCCACGTCCACCAGCAGCCAGGCCTTGCCCGGCTCGGTGGTCGCCGCGGCGACATTGCGCCCCTTGCGGCCCTGGCCGCCGGCCGGCCCGCGATGCGGGACCGCCCCGGCGAGCCAGGCACCGGTGGTGTCGCCCCCGGTGGGCAGGTAGCCCAGCCGCGCCTCCGCCAGGCGGGCCACCAGCCCGGCCAGCGCCCGGATGCGACCTGCGTCGGGGGCGTTCAGCGCGGTGGGCCCGAGCAGGACCTGCCGACGCTCGCCGCTGGCGAGGGCCCCGGCGATGGCCTGCTCCTCGGCAGTGGTGAGCTTTGATGTGATCATAACGACGTAGAGAT
>JBKGYA010000008.1:0-25166 GCA_046546335.1 Thiohalospira sp.
AGCGCGCCGCCTGGCCGGTCACCGGCGCCTGGGGCGAGCCGGGGTGGGGAGCCGGCCTGCGCCACCCCCTGCTGCTGGAGACCGCCCGCGTCCGGCGGGAGCTGGCCTGGTCCCCCGGCTGGTCGGCCACCGAGTGCGTAGCGGCTACCCTGGGGAAGGGGCCTGTTCCCCCGTCGCGCGGCGATAGTACAATGCCGCAATAACTGACCGAATGGTTTGCCATGACCCGTCTGCCTGCCACCCTTCTTCTGCTGCTTCCCCTCCTCCTGCTGGGCGGCTGCGCCTCCACCGGCGACCAAGAGGGGGCGAACAGCGAGTCCGACCCGCTGGAGCCCTGGAACCGCAGTGTCTATCGCTTCAACCGCGCGGCGGACGAGTGGGTGCTGGCCCCGGCGGCCCGGGGGTATGTGGCCATCACCCCGGAGCCGGTGGATGCCGGGGTCTCCAACTCCTTCCGGAACCTCGAGGACGTGGGCAACCTGGTGAACAATGCCTTCCAGGGCAAGATGGATCGGGCGGTCTCCGATCTGGGCCGGATCGGCTTCAATACGACCGTGGGTCTGCTCGGCGTCTTCGACGTCGCCACCCCCCTGGGCTTCGAGCGCCACGACGAGGACTTCGGCCAGACCCTGGGCTGGTGGGGAGTACCCTCCGGCCCCTACCTGGTACTCCCGCTGCTGGGGCCGAGCACTGTCCGGGATACCGTTGGCCGGGGCGGGGACTACTTCGTCTCCCCCTACGATTACCTGGAGCTGACCACCCGCCAGGCCTACGCCCTCTACGCCGTGCGCACCGTGGACTTCCGCGCCGGCCTGCTGGGTACCGACCGGCTCCTGGATTCCGCCAGCTTCGACCCCTACGCCTTCCAGCGGGATGCCTGGCTGCAGCGGCGGCGCAATCAGGTCCACGACGGCGATCCCCCCACGGTGGAGGAGGACGATATGGAGAGGCTCGAGGACATGGAGGGCGTCGGCGAATGACGCCGCTGATGGCGGAGCTGGCCCTGCCGCTGGTGGGCGTCCTGGTCGGCTTCGTCATCCTGGTCCGGGCCGCCGATCGCTTCATCGAGGGGGCGGCGGGGCTGGCCCGCAACCTCGGGGTCTCGCCGCTGGTGGTCGGCCTGACCATCGTCGGCTTCGGTACCTCCGCCCCGGAGATGCTGGTCTCCGGCCTCGCCGCCTGGGAGGGCAACAGCGGCATCGCCATCGGTAACGCCCTGGGCTCCAACATCACCAACCTCGCCCTGGTCCTCGGCGTCACCGCCCTGCTCATCCCCATGCGGGTGGGCTCGGCCATCCTGCGCCGGGAGTTCCCGGTGATGCTCCTGGTGATGGTGGCCGCCCTCCTGCTGCTGGTGGACGACCGCCTGAGTTCCCTGGACGGCGGGCTGCTCCTGGCCGGGATGGTCGCCTACGTGGGCTGGCTCGCCTGGCTCGCCCGCAGCGACAGCAGCAGCACCGACCCCATGGTCGCGACCCTCACCGAGGAGATCCCCGACGCCCTTTCCACCGGCCGCGCCCTGGTGTGGACCCTCGTGGGCCTGGTACTGCTGCTGGGCAGCGCCCGCCTCATCGTCTGGGGCGCCGCCACGGCCGCCGCGAGCCTGGGGATCAGCGACCTGGTCATCGGGTTGACCGTGGTCGCCATCGGCACCAGCCTGCCGGAGCTCGCCGCCGCCCTGAGTTCGGCGCGCAAGCGGGAGTTCGAGATGGCGCTGGGCAACGTCATCGGCTCCAACATCTTCAACCTCCTCGGCGTCCTGGGACTGCCGGGGGTCATCCACGCCACCGCCGTGCCGGCGGGGGTGCTGGAACGCGATTTCCCGGTCATGCTGCTGCTCACCGCCCTGGTCTTTGCCTTCGCCCTGGGGCGGGGCGGCTGCGATGGCCACATCAACCGACGCGAGGGGGGCATCCTGGTGGCCGTCTACCTGGGCTGGCTGACCTGGCTGCTACTGAGCCCCGGTTCCCTGCTGGGAGGAACGACATGAGCGAGACCTTCGACGTGGACAACGTGAAATGCGGCGGCTGCGCCGCTGCCATCCGGGACGGCCTCGCCGAGGTGGCCGGCGTGGAGTCGGTGGAGGTGGATGTCGCCACCGGCCGGGTGGAGGTCGCGGGCAGCGGTCTGGACCGCGGCGAACTGGCGACCCGCCTCGCCGGCCTGGGCTATCCCGAACGCGATTGAGCGTGCCGCCCGCCGGGGCCTTCGCACATCTCCCCGAAAAGGCCCGGCGGTCGGTGCAGGGCCCTGATGCCAGGTCGTCGGCAGCAGGGATGCTGCCGTCGAGCCGACAGGGATGTCTTCACGGCGTACCTGGCATCAGCACCCTGCACCGACCGCCCCTCGAACAGGCGAACACCCGGCCCCCTGCCGACGGCCCCCGCGGCGCGGTACACTGGGGGCAGCCACTCGCCCCATCGCCGGAAAGAACCGACATGCCCGATGCCATGACCCCCGAACCCGAAGAGGACCGCCTGCGCGAGCTCGCGGCGGCGGTCCTCGACGGCGAGGCGCGCGCCGTCGCCGCCCTGCGCGAGCACCTGGACGCCGGCTTCCTCCACGCCTGCCGCCTGCTCCTGGGCTGCCGCGGCCGGGTGGTGGTCACCGGCATGGGCAAGTCCGGCCACATCGGCAGCAAGGTCGCCGCCACCCTGGCCAGCACCGGGACCCCGGCCTTCTTCGTCCACCCCGGCGAGGCCAGCCACGGCGATCTCGGCATGATCACCGCCGACGACGTGGTGGTGGCGCTCTCCAACTCCGGGGAGACCGACGAGCTGCTCACCATCCTGCCGGTGCTCAAGCGGCTGGGGGTCCCCATGGTGGCGCTCACCGGCCGCCCGGACTCCACCCTGGCCCGGGAGGCCGACACCCACGTCGACGTGAGCGTCGCCGAGGAGGCCTGCCCGCTGGGGCTCGCCCCCACCACCTCCACCACCGCCGCCCTGGCCATGGGCGATGCCCTGGCGGTGGCGCTGCTGGAGGCGCGCGGGTTCCGCCGGGAGGACTTCGCCCGAACCCACCCCAGCGGCCGGCTGGGCAAGCGGCTGCTGGTCCACATCCGCGACATCATGCACCAGGGGGAGGGAGTCCCGCGGGTGGCGCCGCAGGCGAGCCTGGCCGACGCCCTGGTGGAGATGAGCCGCAAGGGCCTCGGCTTCACCCTGGTGGTGGAGGCCGACGACCGCCTGGCGGGGATCTTCACCGACGGCGACCTGCGCCGCGTGCTGGACCACGGGCCGGTGGATGTCCACGCCACCGCCATCGGCGAGGTCATGACCCGCAGCGGCCGCACCCTGGACCCCGACCAGCTCGCCGCCGAGGCCCTGGAGATCATGGAGCGCCACCGCATCAACGGCGCGCCGGTGGTGGACGCCGAGCAGCGCGTGGTGGGCGCCTGCAACATGCACGACCTGCTGCGCTCGGGGGTCGCATGAGCCTGCTCGACACCCTCGACCCCGACACCCGGCGGCGCGCCGCCGGGATCCGTCTGGTCGCCTTCGACGTCGACGGCGTCCTCACCGACGGGAGCCTGTTCATCGGTGACGGCGGCGAGGAGTACAAGGCCTTCCATTCCCGGGACGGCCACGGCATGAAGATGCTCCAGGCCACCGGGGTGGAGCTGGCCATCATCACGGGGCGCCAGTCCGAGGTGGTCCGCCACCGCATGGAGTCCCTGGGGATCACCCACGTCCACCAGGGCTGCCTGGACAAGCGCCCCGCCTTCGAGTCCCTGCTGGCCGAGACCGGGATCGCCGCCGAGGAGGCGGCCTACGTCGGCGACGACGTGGTGGACCTGCCCCTCCTGCGCCGGGCGGGGCTGGCCGTCGCGGTGGCCGACGCCGCCGAAGCGGTGCGCCACCGGGTCCACTGGGTCACCCCCAGCGGCGGCGGTCGCGGCGCCGCCCGGGAGCTCTGCGAACTCATCATGGAGGCCCGGGGGACCCTGGACGCCGCCCTGGCCCCCTATCTGGAATCATGATCCCGCGGCTGCTGCTCCTCCTCGCCCTGGTGGGCGGCGTCGCCGCCACCGGCTACTGGGCCTACCGGGGCCCCGGGCCGGAGCCCACCACCGCCGACGGCGGTCGCCGCGCGGTGGAAGCGACCCTGCGCACGGTGACCATCACCGACCACGATGCCGACGGCTGCCCCGCGCGCCGCCTGGAGGCCGAACGACTACTCCAGTACGCCGACAGCGACGATGCCATCCTCTGGCAGCCGCGCCTGACCCTCATCGACCGCGGCCCGCACTGGCGGCTGGATGCCCCCTTCGGCCGCTGGCGCCGCGACGCCGGGGCCGAGGTCGTCCTGCTCCAGGAGGCCGTACGCATCCGCCGCGAGGCGGAGCCCGAGGGGCGCGCCCTGGCCGTGGACACCCGCGACCTCGCCGTCTACCCCGATACCGAGGAGGCCTGGTCCGCCCACCGCTCGGTGATCCGCGACGGCGCCGGCCGCCTGGTGGGGACCGGCCTCCACCTGGACTGGCCCGCCGAACGGGTCCGCCTGCTCGCCGATGTGCACGGGGGGTATCGTGTTCGCTAGCCGCCGCCTCGCCCTCTTCTTCCTGACCGCCCTCGCCACGCCCCTGGCCGCCCAGGAGCTGGACGTGGTCTCCGACGAGGCCAGCCTGGATCAAGGGGAAGGGGTCGCCATCTTCGAGGGCGAGGTGGAGGCGACCCGGGGGAGTACCCGGCTTACCGGCGACTGGATGCGCGTGGAGCAGGAGGAGGCCGAGGAGAGCGAAGAGGGGGATCCGGAGGTCCGCCGCCTGGAGGTGGAGGGGGACCCGGCTCGCCTCTTCCATACCTCCGAGGAGGGCGAGGAACTGCGCGGTCGGGCCGACCGTATCGTCTACCGCGAGTCCAGTGAACGGCTGGACCTCCACGGCGACGCCCTGCTGGAGCGCGGCCAGGACCGCTTCACCGGCGACCACATCCGCTACTTCCTGGCCACCGACCGCGTGGAGGGCCGGGGTGGCAAGGATGACGGCCGGGTCCGCACCACCCTCTTCCCCGAGGACAACGGCGAGGAGGGCGAAGACGAAGACCGCGAGAACGGTGAGGAGGACAGACCGTGAGCCGCCTCATTGCCTCGGAACTCACCAAGGCCTTCCGTGGGCGGCAGGTGGTCAACGGCGTCTCCCTGGAGGTCGGGGCCGCCGAGGTGGTGGGCCTGCTGGGCCCCAACGGCGCCGGCAAGACCACCAGCTTCTACATGATCGTCGGCCTCATCGCCGCCGACAGCGGCCGCGTGGAGCTCGACGGCGAGAACCTCACCGCCGCCCCCATGCACCTGCGCGCCCGGCGCGGCCTGGGCTACCTACCCCAGGAGGCCTCGGTCTTCCGCAAGCTCACCGTGGCCGACAACCTCCTGGGGGTGCTGGAGCTCCGCCGGGAGCTGGACGCCGCGGGGCGCCGCGCCCGGCTGGAGGAGCTGCTGGACGACTTCCAGATCGGCCACCTGCGCGACGCTCGTGGCATGAGCCTCTCCGGCGGTGAGCGCCGGCGGGTGGAGATCGCCCGCGCGCTGGCCGCCGAGCCGCGCTTCATCCTGCTGGACGAGCCCTTCGCCGGCGTCGACCCCATCTCGGTGGGCGAGATCCAGACCATCATCCGGAGCCTGCGCGACCGCGGCATCGGCGTCCTCATCACCGACCACAATGTCCGCGAGACCCTGGGGATCTGCGAGCGCGCCTACATCGTCTCCGCCGGCGAGGTCATCGCCGGCGGCCCCCCGGCCGACCTGCTGGCCGACGAGCAGGTGCGCGCCGTCTACCTGGGAGAGGACTTCCGCCTCTGAGGGGATGCCCCGAGACGGCCGAGGTCGGAGCCCGGGCGGGGCGGCCCCTGCATTCCCGATGCCAGGTGGGTTAGAATCCACCATGACGAGCCGGTAACCACCACTTCCGGGGCAACGGCACGGGGCTCCCATAGCCGATGAAACAGTCCATCCAGCTGCGCCTGGGGCAGCAGCTCACCATGACGCCGCAACTGCAACAGGCCATCCGCCTGCTGCAGCTCTCCTCCGTGGAGCTCCAGACGGAGATCCAGGAGGCGCTGGAATCCAACCTCATGCTGGAGAGCGGCGACGAGGCCGACGAGGGGGATCCGGGCGAGACGAGCACCGATGCCGGTGAGGGGGCAGAGGGGGGCGAGACCGCCGGCCGCGGCGATGACAGCGAGGTGGGCACCACCGGCGAGTCCCTGCCCGACGACCTCCCCGTGGATACCAGCTGGGACGACATCTACGAGCCCGGATCCGGTGCCGGCTCGGGGACCGCCCCGGCCGGCGAGGAGGGCGAGTACGCCGTCCAGAACAGCGCCCCGGAGGACCTCCACGACCACCTCCTGTGGCAGCTGAACATGTCCCACCTGAGCGCCCGGGACACCCTCATCGGTGAGGCGGTCATCGACGCCGTGGGGGATGACGGCTACCTCACCGCCGACTTGGAAGAGCTGCGCGAGGCCATCGCCCCGGATCTCCCGGATATCGAGACCGACGAGATCCGCGCCGTCCTCCACCAGATCCAGAACTTCGACCCGCCGGGCGTCGCCGCCGCCGACCTGCGCGAGAGCCTGCTGCTCCAGCTCGACCAGATCGCCGCCGATCCCGAACCGCCGGCGGAGCTGGCCACGGCCCGCACCATCGTCGCCGACTACTTCGACTTCCTGGCCCGGCGCGACTTCAACCAGCTCCAGCGCCGGCTCCACCTGGACGAGGCCGACCTGGCCGACGTCCTGCGCCTCATCCAGTCCCTGAATCCGCGTCCCGGCGGCCAGATCACCGCCGGCGAGCCCGAGTACGTCACCCCGGATGTCATCGTCCGCCGCGACCAGGGGCGCTGGCGCGTGGAACTCAATCCCGAGGTGGCCCCGCGCCTGCGCATCAACACCGAGTACGCCGACCTCATCCGCCGCGGCGACCAGAGCGACGATGCCACCTACCTGCGCAACCACCTGCAGGAGGCGCGCTGGTTCCTCAAGAGCCTCCAGAGCCGTAACGAGACGCTGCTCAAGGTGGCCACCAGCATCGTCGAGCGCCAGCGCGACTTCCTCGAGCAGGGGGAGGAGGCGATGAAGCCGCTGGTCCTGCGCGACATCGCCGAGGAGGTGGAGATGCACGAATCCACCATCTCCCGGGTGACCACGCGCAAGTACATGCTCACCCCGCGGGGCGTCTTCGAGCTCAAGTACTTCTTCTCCAGCCACGTGGGGACCAGCGAGGGGGGCGAGGCCTCCTCCACCGCCATCCAGGCGCGCATCCGCCGCCTCATCGAGGCCGAAGAGACGCGCAAGCCGTTGAGCGACAGCCGGATCGCCCGCATCCTCGCGGACGAGGGCTTCCAGGTCGCCCGGCGCACCGTGGCCAAATACCGGGAGGGGATGCAGATCCCCCCCTCCAATGAACGCCGGCGGCTGACCTGAGCCCGACCGCCGGCCACCCATTCACCCACAGGGGACAGAGACCATGCAGCAGCTCGACATCACCGGCCACCACGTAGAGATCACCGATGCCCTGCGCAACTACGTCCAGGAGAAGATGGAGCGCCTCGTCCGCCACGGCGACGGCATCGGCAACGCCCACGTCGTCCTCAACGTGGAGCCCCACCAGCGCCAGCAGGCGGAGGGGACCATCCATGTCAGCGGCGCCGACCTCCACGCCGAGGCGGAGTCGGACGACCTCTACGCGGCCATCGACGCCCTCGTCGACAAGCTGGACCGCCAGCTCACCAAGCACCGCGACAAGATCCAAGACAAGCACCATGGCAAGGGCTGAGGCGAGCCACTCCAGCGGTGACGGCGCCGCCTCCCTGGCCCTGGGCGAGATCCTCGACCCCGGCCGGGTAGCGCTGGACGTCGCCGCTGCCAGCAAGAAGCGGACCCTCGAGACCGTCGCCGATCTGCTCGCCGACGACGACCTCTCCCGGGATGCCATCTTCGACGCCCTGCTGGGGCGGGAGCGGCTGGGCTCCACCGGTCTCGGACAGGGCGTCGCCCTGCCCCACGGCCGGGTGCCGGGCAATGACCGCACCCGGGGCGCCTTCCTGCGCCTGGACGGCGGCGTGGACTTCGACGCCCAGGACCAGCAGCCGGTGGACCTGGTCTTCGGCCTGGTGGTCCCCGAGGCCTCCACGGAGACCCACCTCCAGACCCTGGCCGCCATGGCCCGGCTGTTCAGCGACGAGGCCGTCTGCCAGCAACTACGGCAGGCGGAGACGGCCTCGGAGGCCCACCGGCTCCTCGTGGGCGGGGTCGACTGACATGGAGCGGGGCGTCGGTGTCGGTGACCTCCTCCGCCTGGCCGGCAAGCCCCTGGGACTGCGCCGGCTGGATACCACCGACGCGACTCCCGCCTGCCTGCTGGCGGCCGATGACGACGCCGCCCTGGTCGGCCCCTTCAACCCGGTTCGCCCCCCCTGCATCCAGGTGGTGGGCACCGTGGAGCGGGACTACCTCGCCGGTCTCGGCAAGAACTCCCTGGCCGACGCCCTGACCACGCTGGTCCAGCCGGAGCGCATCGTCATCCTCGCCGACGGCATCGACCCCCCCACGGCGCTGGAAGAGCGGGTCAGCGCCACCGGCACGGCCCTGCTGGCCAGCGATGCCCCGACCCACACCGTCATCAACACCCTGCGCCACCTCCTGGCGCGGGACACGGCCCGGATGACCACCCTCCACGGCGTCTACCTGGAGGTCCTCGGCCTGGGCGTCCTCCTCACCGGCTCCAGCGCCGTGGGCAAGAGCGAGCTGGCCCTGGAGCTCATCAGCCGCGGCCACCGCCTGGTGGCCGACGACGCCCCGCGCTTCCGCCGCGTGGACCCGGAGACGGTGAACGGCCACTGCCCCGAGACCCTGCGCGGCTTCCTGGAGGTCCGCGGCCTCGGGGTGCTCGACATCCCCGCGATGTTCGGCGAGAGCGCCCTGAAGGCGAGCAAGAACCTGCGCCTGATCGTGGACCTGCAGCCCTTCGAGGCGGTCTCCCTGGATGTCGATGCGCGCCTGCGCGGGGCCCGGCGGGACCAGGAGGTGCTGGGGGTCACGGTCCCGGCCATCACCCTGCCGGTGGCGCCGGGGCGCAACCTGGCCGTGCTGGTGGAGGGGGCGGTACGCAATCACATCCTGGCCCAGAGCGGGTATGATGCCGCCAGCGCATTCATGGAGAAGCAGCGGGCGATGATGCATTCCGACGGCGGGAGCGGCCCATGAAGCTGGTCGTGGTCAGCGGGCTTTCCGGGTCGGGCAAGAGCGTGGCCCTCCACGTCCTGGAGGACCTGGGCTACTACTGCATCGACAACCTGCCCCTGGGACTGCTCACGGCCCTGGGCGGTCAGCTCTCCGGCCCCGGCGGCCGGACCCCCGAGCGGGTGGCCGTGGGCATCGACGCCCGCAACCTCGCCGGCGACCTGGAGCGCTTCCCCGCCATGCTGGAGGAGCTGGCCGGCCAGGGCTTCGAGAGCGAGACCCTGTTCTTCTTCGCCGAGCGCGAGACCCTGCTCAAGCGCTTCTCGGAGACCCGGCGCAAGCACCCGCTCACCGACGGCTCCCTGCCCCTGGCCGACGCCA
This sequence comes from Thiohalospira sp., assembly GCA_046546335.1. Classification (GTDB taxonomy): domain Bacteria; phylum Pseudomonadota; class Gammaproteobacteria; order Thiohalospirales; family Thiohalospiraceae; genus Thiohalospira. The sequence continues at coordinate 9,564 of JBKGYA010000008.1, forward strand.
TCGACGCGGAGTGGCGGCTGCTGGAGCCCATCGCGGCCAACGCGGCCCTGCACATCGATACCAGCCACACCAACGTCCACGAGCTGCGCGATCTCATCACCAGCCGCGTGGGGCGCGAGGACGGCGGGCTCTCCCTGCAGTTCCTCTCCTTCGGCTTCAAGCACGGCGTACCGGCGGATGCCGACTTCGTCTTCGACATCCGCTGCCTCCCCAACCCCCACTGGGAGCCGGAGCTGCGTGCCCTCACCGGCCGCGACTTCGCCGTGGCCGACTACCTGGAGGGGCAGCCGCTGGTGGAGCAGATGTACGCCCAGATCCGCGACTTCCTCGCCACCTGGCTGCCCCACTTCCAGCGCGACAACCGCAGCTACGTCACCGTGGCCCTCGGCTGCACCGGGGGCCAGCACCGCTCGGTCTACTTCGCCGAGCGGCTGGGGGCCCACTTCCAGGACCAGCTCGACGCAGTCCAGGTTCGCCACCGGGAGGTCCCGTAATGGTCGGTCTGCTCGTCATTACCCACGCCCGCATCGGCGACGCCCTGCTGGATACCGCCCGCACCATGCTGGGGCCACCGCCGCTGCTCACCGAGGTCCTGTCGGTCCCCCAGGACTGCGACCCCGAGGCCATGCTCGCCGAGGCGCGCCAGCGCCGGTCGGAGGTGGACGACGGCAGCGGCGTCCTGGTGCTCACCGACATGTACGGCTCCACCCCCTCCAATATCGCCGGCCGCCTGCTCGGCGACGGCCAGCTCCGGCTGGTCGCCGGCATCAACCTCCCCATGCTGGTCCGGGTCTTCAACTACCCCGGCCTCTCCCTGGAGGCCCTGGCCGACAAGGCCATCAGCGGCGGCCGCGAGGGCGTCCTGAGCAACCCCCTGTGAGTCCCGCCATGCCCAGCCGCGAGGTCGAGATCATCAACCGCCTGGGGCTGCACGCCCGCGCCGCCGCCAAGTTCGTCAACACCGCCGGCGAATACGCCGCCGACCTGGAGGTGGAGCGCGACGGCCAGCGCGTCAACGGCAAGAGCATCATGGGGGTGATGATGCTCGCCGCCGGCCAGGGCTCCACCCTCACCCTGCACGCCGAGGGCGCGGATGCCGAGGCCCTGCTCGACGGCCTGGAGGCGCTCATCGCCGACCGCTTCGGCGAGGGGGAATAGGCGCCGAGCGGCCCTCCCACTGCGCACGGCGCCCGGGGCTCTGGTACACTCCGGCCGGATAGCGAGGGGGGCCCATGGTCGACGCGGCGGAAGAGACAATCCAGTCCGAATCCGACGAGCTGCGCCGCGAGTTCGTGCAGGCGCTGGAGTCGGGGGACCACGCCGCCGCCGGTGACCGCGTCGCCGATCTCCACCCCGCCGAGATCGCCCACCTGCTGGAGTCGCTGCCGGCCGCCGACCGCGAGCCGGCGTGGCAGGTCATCCGCGACCGCTTCCACGCCGACATCCTCAGCTACCTCAACGACGACCTGCGGGCGGAACTCCTCCACCGCCTCTCCCCGGAGGAGCTGGTGGAGGCGGCGCAGCAGCTCGACATCGACGACCTGGCGGACGTCCTCCCGGACATGCCCGACGCCGCCATCCAGGCGGTCCTCAACAGCCTCGACGAGCAGCGCCGCACCCGCCTGGATACCGCCCTGGCCTACCCCGAGGACAGCGCCGGCGGCCTGATGAACCTGGACGCGGTGACCGTCCGCGGCAACATCACCGTGGACGTGGTCCTGCGCTACCTGCGCCGCCTGGGCGAACTCCCCGACGCCACCGACACCCTGTTCGTGGTCAGCCGCGAGGGGCGCTATCTGGGCCACCTGCCGCTGTCGGAGCTGGTCACCGCCGAGCCGGGGCTCACCGTGGCGGAGGTCATGCGCCGGGACCTGGACGGCATCCCCGGGGAGACGCCGGCCCACGACGTGGCCAAGCGCTTCGAGCACCGCGACCTCATCTCCGCCCCGGTGGTGGACACCGACGGGACGCTCCTCGGCCGCATCACCATCGACGACGTGGTCGACGTCATCCGCGACGAGGGCGAGCACTCCTTCCTGAGCATGGCCGGCGTCCAGGACGAGGAGGACATGTTCGCCCCCATCCGCGCCTCGGCCCGGCGGCGGGTCATCTGGCTGGGGCTGAACATGGTCGCCGCCTTCGTCGCCGCCCGGGTCATCGGCCTGTTCGAGGCGAGCCTGCAGCAGGCGGTGGCCCTCGCGGTCCTGATGCCGGTGGTCGCCAGCATGGGCGGGATCGCCGGCAACCAGACCCTGGCGCTGGTGATCCGCGGCCTCGCCCTGGACCAGATCGGACCGGGCAACACCCTCAAGCTCCTGCGCAAGGAGATCCTCGTCGGCCTCCTGAATGGCCTGGGCCTGTCGGTGGTCATCGCCGCCGTGGCCTGGGTCTGGTTCGGCGACCCCGCCCTGGGCGGCGTCATCGCCCTGGCGCTGATCATCAACCTCTTCATGGCCGCGGTGGCGGGGACGGTGATCCCGCTGCTGCTGCGCCGCCTGGGCGGCGACCCGGCCCTGGGCGGCGGCATGCTGCTGATGACCGTCACCGACGTCACCGGCTTCGGCGTCTTCCTGGGGCTCGCCACCCTGCTGCTGCTGTAATCGCACACCCCCGGAGGTATCCATGGCGAACCAATACGACCTGGCCATCATCGGCTCCGGCCCCGGCGGCTACCGCGCCGCCGTCCTGGGCGCCCTGCGCGGCCTCAAGGTGGCCATCGTGGAGAAGGACACCTGGGGCGGCTGCTGCCTCAACCGCGGCTGCGTCCCCAAGAAGGACTGGCACCACACCGCTCGGATCCTGGCCGCGGCCGAGGGCTTCGCCGACCGCGGGATCCGCGGGAGCCTGGAGCCGGACCTGGAGGCGGCCTGGGACCACCAGAAGGCGGTGGTCGAGGAGGTCCGGGGCAACTACACCGACTACATGAAGCGGCTGGGGATCGCCGCCCACGTCGGCCGCGGCACCCTGGTGGATGCCCACACGGTGCGCGTGACCGGGGAGGATGGCGAGACCGACCTCACCGCCGACCACCTCATCCTGGCCACCGGCTCCCACGCCCGGGTCCCGGAGGGGATCATCCCCGAGAGCGGCCGGATCCTCACCACCGACATGCTCTTCGAAGAGCGCCCCCCCGAGGGCCGCCGGGTGGCCCTGGCCGGCGGCGGGGTCATCGGGACCGAGCTGGCCTGGATCCTCACCCGCCTGGGCTGCGAGGTGACCTGGGTCATGGGGTCGAAGCCCCTGCGCGGCACCGGCTTCACCCCCCAGGCCCTGCGCACCCTGGAGGCTGCGCTCACCCGCGAGGGGGTGCGAGCCCAGACCGACCGGCGCCTGGCCGGCGCCCGGGTGACCGGCGACGGCGTCGCCGTGGAGCTGGCCGACGGCGCCACCGAGGAGGTGGACTGGCTCCTGCTGGGCACCGGCCGCGTCCCCCACACCGCCGGCCTGGAGCCGGCGGCGGCCGGCGTGGAGCTGGATGCCGACGGCTTCATCACCACGGGCCCCGACCTGCGCACCGCCGCCGGCCACATCTTCGCCATCGGCGATGTCCGCACCCCCATCATGACCGCCAACCAGGCCCTGGCCGACGCCACCACGGCGGTGGAGAACATCGTCACCGGCAGCAGCCGGGAGACCCCGGAGAAGCGCGTCCCCTGGGCGGTCTACAGCGCCGTGGAGCTGGCCCGGGTGGGCATGGACGACGAGACCGCCGAGGACGAGGGCTGGGAGCCGGCGGTGGGCTTCGCCGCCTTCGAGACCTCCCCGCGCGCCCTGGGCCAGGGGGATGCCGAGGGCCACGTCCGGCTGCTGGCCGACATGGACGAGGGGACGCTGCTGGGGACCGAGATCGTCGGCGACGAGGCCGCCGAGCTCATCCACCTGGCTGCCCTGGCGCCGGACCCCGACAGCGCCCTGGCGCTGCTCGCCGGCGGCCCCTGGAACCACCCCACCCGGGGCGAGGAGCTGGGCAACGCCGCCGAGACCATGGCGGCCCAGTGGGGGATGGGGGAGTTCGTCTTCCCCGAGGACTGAGCCTCGTCTGCCCCCGAGCGAACGGATTACACGGATGGTATGTATGGCAGGGCGTCCGCATACTCGGAGGCGGCTGGTGCCAGTCCCTGATGCCAGGTACGCCGTAAAGACCTCCCTGTCGGCTCGACGGCAGCATCCCTGCTGCCGACGACCTGGTATCAGGGACTGGCACCAGCCGCGAGGCCTTTTCAGAGCAAGTCCGCGGACGCCCTGTCCGCCAAGCCCACTCAGCGGCGCCGGTGCTCCAGCGCCGGGAAGGTCCGGCGGACGCTGCGCTGGTAATCGGCGTTGCGGTCGGCGACCACCACGCCGGAGCCGCTGGGGAGGCGGTCCAGTACCGTGCCCCAGGGGTCGATAATGGCCGAGTGGCCCCACGTCTGGCGACCGTTGGCGTGGTAGCCCCCCTGGGCGGGGGCCACCAGGTAGCAGAGGTTCTCGATGGCCCGGGCCCGGATGAGGACCTCCCAGTGGGCCCGGCCGGTGATGGCGGTGAAGGCGGAGGGGACGATGAAGGTCTCCGCCCCGGCATCCACCAGCTCCCGGAAGAGCTCGGGGAAGCGCAGGTCGTAGCAGACCGCCAGCCCCAGGCGGCCGAAGGGGGAGTCCACCGCCACCACGGCATCCCCCGGCTCCAGGGTGCGGGACTCGGTATAGCTCTCGCCACTGTCCGCGAGATGGACGTCGAAGAGGTGGGACTTGTCATAGCGCGCTATCCGCTCGCCACGGTCGTCGAAGACCAGACAGGCGGGCCGCGCCCGCCGGCCGTCCGCGCTGGCGATGGGGACCGTCCCGCCCACCAGCCAGACGCCGTTGCGCCGCGCCTGCTCGGCCAGGAACGCCTGGAGCGGACCGTCGCCGTCGGCCTCCGCTGCGGTGACCAGGTCGTCGTCGACCATCCCCATGAGGCCGAAGTTCTCCGGCAGGGCCACCAGCCCCGCACCGGCCCGGGCGGCGTCGGCGATGAGCCGCCCCGCCTCGATGAGGTTGGCCTGGCGATTCGGCCCCGAGGCCATCTGCACGGCTGCCAGTCTGCTCACTCCTCGTTCCCCTTCTCGGTCGTCTCGATGGTCAGCTCCAGCGCGGCAGCCTCGCCGCCGGGCCGTAGCCGGATGCGGTCCGGCGCTACCCCCAGGGACTGGAGCCGGGCGGCCAGCTCCCGCGCACGCAGGACCCCGCGATCCCCGCCGGAATGACGGATGATCAGCCGTTTGCCCGGCTCCGCGAGGTCGCGAACGACGCGCCGCAGTGGCTCCCAGGCGACCCACTCCGCCGGCCCCCGGGGTGTTTCCAGTTCGTCCAGCAGTAGACGAACCGGCTCCGGCCCGGATCCGGCCAGTGCAGATCCGGCCTGAAGACCGATGAGTACCAGCATCGATGCAGCCGTGAGCTTATCATGTGCGCGGAACCGGCTCATTCCTCCTCCTCGTCCAGCCGCCGTACATCCGGGTCGTCCCAGCTCCCCGTCACCCGATAGACGTAGCGGGTGACCTCGTCGATCTGCAGTATCCGCTCCGCGAGCCAGACCAGGGCACCGGTCTGCGGCCCCCAGATAAGAGCCGAGGGGAGGAAGAGATGGCTGCCGTCCCCGGGGACGACGAGGATCCGCTGATCCAGCTCCCGCTCCAGCAGGTCCGTGGAGCCGGTCACGGCGATGCGGGCCGCCGGGGCATCGATAGTCATCCGTTCGATCTCGGCCGCGCCCCGGGAGAGGCGCGCCCGCATATCCAGCTTGTCGAAGGAGAGGCCGCGGGAGAAGAGGTCGCTGAAATCCAGGGTCAGCCGGCGGGGCAGGGCCTCCAGGCTGAACAGGCCCAGCAACCGGCCGGCCCCGGCCTCCACCTGGACCAGACGGCCGTCACGGATACGGGTTCGGGCGTTGCCCTCCAGGGTGGCCAGGTGGAAGTCCCGGGGACCACCGGGCCACTGGACCGTGATGGAGTTCCGGAGTTCACCCTCGGCGAAGATCGTCCGGTAGCCCAGGTCGTCGAAGAAGGCCCCGGCCTCGTCGGAGCGCAGGGAGAGGTCGGCCCGCGTCCGTTCGCTGGCCGCTTCCCAGCTCAGGCCCCCGTCACCGCGGAAACTGGGACCGCGCAACCGGAAACGCCGGGTCTCCCAGCCCGATTCCACCGGCCCGGCGGCGAGCTCCAGCCGCCCCAGGCGCATATTGCCCAGGCGCAGGTCGTCGATGTGCGCCTCCACCTCCGGCCAGTTGGCAGCACCAGCACCAGGCTCCGGCGGTACCCCTCGGGGCAGGCCCTCGCCGCCGACCAGATGCAGCCGCTCCATGGCCAGTTCCACTCGGGGGAGAGCTTCTGCCTCGCCATTGGTCACGCCGGTCGGCACCAGCTCCCGCCAGGCGGCGGTGTCCAGCCCCTCCAGGGCCCCCGTAACCCGTACGCCGGTATCGGGTAGCGTCGGGGGCTCCCCTGCCTCACCGAAGTGGAGCGCACCCCGTCGCTCCCCGGGCCGGGCGCGGCCGGCCAGGCGGTCACCATGGATAAGCTGCCACTCACCTCCGTTCCCGGTGTTGCCATCCTGGGCCCAGCGCACCTCCGTCGGTCGCTCGACCCCGCGGGCCTTCCCCACCGGGTCGGGGAGATCCATGCCCACGCCCCGCAGGGGGCTCTGGCCATGGACTCGCCAGCCATCCGAATCGTGGGTCGCATTCAGCCGCCAGTCCGCCGACCCGGCGATTCGCTCCAGGGGCCACCGGGACCAGAGCGACTCCAGCGGCTCTACAGCGGCCCGCCCCTCGGCGGTGATGTGGGTTCGAATCGCCTCCCGCTCACCGCTGGACGTGAGCGCCAGCTCCGCCGGCCCGCCCAGCAGCTCGCCGGTGAGACCGGGGCTCTCCAGCCCCGCCGGGGTGAAGGTCAGCGGACCCCTGACCCCGCTCCAGCTCAGCTCCCCGGCGCCCACGGCCAGGGCAAGATCGCTCCCCCTCGCCCGCAGTTTCCCGGTATAGTCCGGTGGCGACCCGTCCAGGGGGAGATCCAGCTCCAGGTCCAGCGCCATGGGCCCCGTCGCCCGGGCGCGCTCCAGCAGCCGCCCCGCCTCCGGGACCAGCGGCGACTGCCGCAGGAATGCCAGAAAGCCCCCGGCGTCCCCCTCCATGGGGCCCTCAAGCGCCACGCGGGCATCCCGGAAGTCCGCCACGCCAAAGCGGGTCGCGCCCAGTTCGACGCCGGTGGTGGTGCGCCCTCGGGCCTCGCCGGAGAGTCCCTGGCCGGTGATGGTCAGCCCGCCGTCGACCGCCTCCAGGGCGGGCCAGCCGGGGGCGTAGTCCAGTTGTGCATCGGCCACCTCCATGTCGGCGAAGAGGCGACCGCGCCGCTCCTCCCGCCAGGGGAAGACGCCCTTGTCGATGCGGCCGAAGAGGAGGACGCGGACATCCCGGGCGGTGCCGTCGACCACCCCGCGGTCCAGCCAGTCCACCAGCTTCGGTTTCATCTTCTCCACTGGCAGGTAGCGCGATAGATGGGCCGCATCGGCGCGCTCGGCCGTGATCCCGGTATCCAGGAACAGCGGCTCGCCGGGGCCGGGCCAGTGCAGGCGGGCCTCCCCGCGGGCGGCGAGGTGGGGGCTCTCCACCCGGCCGTTGCGCGCCTGGAGGCGCCAGCCCTCGGCGACCCGCTGCCAGTCCAGGCGCAGGGAGGCCTCATCCACCGGCCAGGGGAGGCGGGCGAAGACGGGGAAGGCGAGCTGCCCGTCGGCCATGGTCAGCCGGGCCACGCCGCTGGACGGGTCGGCCCAGATCTCGCCGGCCACGCCGGAGAGCCCCGGCAGCCTGTCCACGGGATCGCTCTCCAGGTCGGCAACCCGGGCGTGGAGGCGCCAGCGCCGGGAGGACGATTCCTCGGGGCGGTGGCGGAGATGGAGCCGCTGGATACGCCCGCCGGGCGCCGCCGCCGCCAGGCGCTGGCGCAGTTCCGCCGGTGCGTCGGGCCAGCTGCGCAGCGCGGCATCGAGGGCCCCCACCTCCAGGCCGGCGGCGTCCAGATCCAGCGCCCCCTCTTCACCGGCGACCAGGCGCACCCGCGCCGCCTCCCGGCCGGAGCGGTCGTGGCCCGTATCCAGGCGCGGGATCGCCAGTCGCCAGCCGTCGGCGTGCCGCTGCCAGTCCAGGTCCATCTCCAGCCCGGTGAGGGGAAGCGGTTCCCCCTCCCTGCGGAGGTCGTCCACCCGGATCTGGCCATCCACCGCCTCGGCCCGGCCCTTGCGCCAGCGACTCCAGAGCATGGCATCCACCTCGCCTCCCAGACCGGCGGTGTCGATGCCGGCATCGGCGAGGCCGTCCAGCCCCACACCCTCCCCCCGCAGGAAGACCCGCCCCTCCCAGTCACCGGGCCGTGCGGCCACCCCGAAGAGGTCGGCGGCGAGGAAGAGGCGGCCGGCCCCCGCATCGGGCAGGCTCAACTGTCCCTCGAGCTGGTGGCGACCGAAGCGGTTGGCCAGGCTGAGTTCGTCGGCGTGGAAGCGGTGGGGACGACCGTCCCCGCGCTCCTGATCCACCCAGGTGAGGTCGCTGTCGCGCACGGTCAGCCGCGCCTGGCGGAAGAGCCAGGGCAGCAGGGCCCGGTTGTCGCCCCCCTCGCCCTCCGCCAGCGCCATACCCCCGGCACGCAGCCGCCCCTCGGGATCGCGGAGCAGGCGCAGGTCGGCCCCCACCAGGGTCAGCTCCCCCAGCACCGGCTGCCCGTCGCGGAGGCTGCGCAGGGGGCTCAGGGCGAGGCGAAGCTGATCGAAGGCGCCCAGGGGCTCCCCCTCCGGCGTGGCCAGCCGGACCCCCTCCAGGACCAGGGTGGGCCGGACGCCGTCCACGGTGGCATCCATGGCCTCCACCTCCACCGAGAGGCCCAGGTAGTCCCCCACGGCGCTGGCCACCGTGTCACGGTAGTCCCCGGCATTGTCCAGCACCAGGCGGGCGCTGGTGATGAGGACGGCGGTGGCGATGATGAGCGTCGCCGCCACGCCCCAGACCGCGTGCAGCAGGGCCCGGACGAAGCCGCCCAGCCAGCCGCCGCGCCGCGATTGCCTTCCGGACCGACCCTGTCCCTCGCTCACACCGCTCTCCTAGAGGAGCACCACGTCGAACTGCTCCTGGGTATACAGGGCCTCCACCTGGAACCGCACGGAGCGGCCGATGAAGTCCTCCAGCTCGGCCACGCTGGCCGACTCCTCGTCCAGCATCCGGTCCACCACGTCCTGGGCGGCGAGCACCAGGAGCTCCCTGGTATCGAACTGCCGCGCCGATCGCAGGACCTCGCGGAAGATCTCGTAGCAGACGGTGGCGGTGGTCTTCACCGTGCCGCGACCACCGCAGGTGGGGCACGGCTCGCAGAGGATCTGTTCCAGGCTCTCCCGGGTCCGCTTGCGAGTCATCTCCACCAGCCCCAGGGCGGAGACCTCGCAGATCCGGGCCCGCGCCCGATCGCGCTCCAGGGCGCTCTCCAGCGCCCGCAGGACCTGGCGGCGATGCTCCGGGTCCCCCATGTCGATGAAGTCCAGGATGATGATGCCGCCGAGGTTGCGCAGCCGCAGCTGCCGGGCGATGGCCTGGGCCGCCTCGAGATTGGTCTTGAAGATGGTCTCCTCGAGGTTGCGGTGGCCGACATAGGCGCCGGTGTTCACGTCCACGGTGGTCATCGCCTCGGTCTGGTCGATGATGAGATAGCCCCCCGACTTGAGCTCGACCTTGCGCTCCAGCGCCTTGCCGATCTCCTCCTCGACACTGTAGAGGTCGAACAGCGGCCGCTCCCCCGGATAGTGCTCGATGAGCTCGACCATCTCCGGCACGAAGGTCTCGGCGAACTCGCGGATCCGCCGGTAGGTCTCCCGGGAGTCCACGCGCACCCGCTCGTAGGGGGTCCCGGCCATGTCCCGCAGGACCTGCAGCGCCAGCGGCAGGTCCTCGTGCACCAGCCCCGGCGCCGGCGTTGCCGCCGCCTGCTCGCGGATGGACTCCCACAGCCGCTGGAGGTAGGTGACATCGGCGGCCACCTCCGCCTCGCCCACCCCCTCGGCGACGGTGCGCACGATGTAGCCACCGCGCCCCTCGTTCGCGCTGGCGCTGGCCACCAGGGCGCGCAGCCGCTCGCGCTCGTCGGCCTCCTCGATCTTCTGGGAGATCCCGATATGGTCGCTCCCCGGGAGGAAGACCAGGTAGCGCGAGGGGATGGTGAGGTGGGTGGTCAGCCGCGCCCCCTTGCCGCCGATGGGGTCCTTGACCACCTGGACCAGGATCTCCTGGCCCTCGCGCAGCAGCGCACGAATATCCTGATCGCCACCGTTGCGCCGGCCCTCCCCGTCACCCACGGCGACGTCGGAGGCGTGGAGGAAGGCCGTGCGCTCCAGCCCCACCTCCACGAAGGCCGACTGCATGCCGGGCAGCACCCGGACCACCCTGCCCTTGTAGATATTGCCCACCAGGCCCCGGCCGGTGGAGCGCTCGATGCGGACCTCCTGCAGGACGCCGTTCTCCACCATGGCCACCCGCGTCTCGTGCGGGGTGACGTTGATGAGCAGCTCCTCACTCACTGCCGACCTCCCTCCAGGGGGCGATCCCCTGGCGCGCCAGCAGCTCGGCGGTGACCCGGAGGGGCAGCCCGGCCACCGCCGAGCAGCTCCCGTGGATCCGCTCCACGAAGACCTCGCCGCGCCCCTGGATGGCGTAGCCGCCGGCCTTGTCCACCGGCTCGCCGCTGGCCCAGTAGGCGGCGGCCTCCTCGGGCGGGATGGGGGCCAGCGCCACCTCGGTGGTCACGCAGCGCGACTCCGGCCCCGCCGGACCGGCCACGGCGACGCCGGTATGGACGTAGTGGCACCGCCCGCCGAGGCGCTGGAGCATGGCCAGCCCCTCGGCCCGGTCCGCCGGCTTGCCGAGGATGGCGCCGTCCAGGTCGATGGCGGTATCCGCGCCCAGGACCGGCAGCCCCCCGGCCGCCGTTCGGCCCGCCTCGCACTTCTCCCGCGCCAGGCGCTCCACGAAGGCGGCCGGCGCCTCCCCCGCGCGGGGCGTCTCGTCCACCTCGGTGGCGGCGGCGCGGACCCGCAGGCCCAGCCGCTCCAGGATCTCGCGACGACGCGGCGAGGCGGAGGCAAGATGGAGATGGGGCTTATCGGCGGCCATGACACAACCTTTTCGACGGGACCACCCATCCTACCGGATGGCGCCATCGCCGTCCCACCCGCTCTCCGTGACAGGCAGGGCGTCCGCGTACCTGGTCCGAAAAGGGCTCGCGGTCGGTGCAAGTCCCTGATACCCGATCGTCGGCAGCAGGGATGCTGCCGTCAGCCGACAGGGACGTCTTTACGGCGTATCGGTATCAGGGACTTCCACCGGCCGCCCCCGAGTATGCGGACACCGTGCCGTGACCGGCTCCCGACCGCCCTTTCGGTCGGCTCGGAGATCCAGTAGTTTCGGACCCCTGTCGTCGGCATGAACCCGGGGGAGGCCCCAGCCGGGGTATCCCCGGTGCCTCCCCCTTCAATCCGTCCCAGCGCGAGCGACTCGTGACCGAATCCCTGCTGACAGGCTGGCTGATCTTCGCCCTGGCTGCCGCGGTCATTGCGGGCTCCGGCGTCCTGCTGTCGCGGCTGGCCGACCTGCTGGCCGATCGCACCGGCTGGGGCGAGGCGCTGATGGGCGGCCTCCTGCTGGCCGGCGTGACCTCGCTGCCCGACTTCACCGCCACGCTCACCGCCGCCGTGGACGGCTACGCCGAGCTGGCCATGAGCAACATCATGGGCAGTCTGGCCGTTAACATCGTCTTCCTGGCGGTGGGGGACATGGTCTACCGCAAGGCCAATCTGGAACACGCCGCGGCCTCGTCGCCGAACCTCATCCAGTCGGCCATGCTCATCGCCCTTTTGACCATCCCGCTCATCGCCATGGTCACCCCGGAATACGCGCTGCTCGGCGTCCATCCGGCGACGCCCCTGTTGCTGGTCGCCTATCTGGTCGGATACCGCATGGTACAGAGCAGCCAGGAGCGGCCCATGTGGCTACCGCGGCGCACGGCCCAGACGGTCGAGGATCGGCCCAACCCGACCCGCCATAGCCGCCACTCCCTCTTCCGGCTGTGGCTGGCCTTCATCGCCCTCGCCCTGATCATCTCCGCCGCCGGCTGGGCCCTGATGAGCGCCGCGGAGACCATCGTCGAGCGTTCCGGCCTCTCCCAGACCGCCATGGGCGCCCTCTTCACCGGGGTCTTCACATCGCTGCCGGAGCTGGTCACGACCATCGCCGCCATCCGCTACGGCGCCCTCACCCTGGCGGTGAGCAATATCGTCGGCACCAACACCTTCAACCTGCTGGTCATCGCCGCCGCGGATGTCGCCTACCGTGAGGGCTCCATCTATCACGCCATCACGTCGCAGCAGCTGCTGTGGGGGCTGGTCACCATCCTCATGACGGCCACCCTCCTGCTGGGCCTGCTACGGCGCGAACGCTTCGGCATCGGCCGGATCGGCCTGGAGAGCTCTCTGACCGTGGTGATCTATCTGGCGATGGCCGTGGTGACGCTGCTGGCCTGACGGGGAAACGGCTCAGCCACGGTGATAGGGGTGACCCTGGAGGAGGCTCCAGGCGCGGTAGCACTGCTCCGCCACCACCACGCGGACCAGGGCGTGGGGCAGGGTCAGCGGGGAGAGCGACCAGCGGACCTCGGCGGCCTCCAGGCAGGCGGCATCCAGGCCGTCGGCACCGCCCGCCAGCAGGGCCACGTCCCGCCCCTCTTCCCGCCAGCCCTCGATGCGCCGGGCAAGGCCGGGCGTATCCCAGCCCCGGCCGCGCTCGTCCAGGGCGATGATCCGCGCCCCTCGGGGCACGGCGGCCAGCAGGCGATGACCCTCGTCCCGGCGCAGGCGGTCGACATCGGGGTTCTTCTTCGGCCGGCTGGCGGCATCGACGGGGTGGATCCGGAGGGGGAGTTCCCGGGGGAGGCGGCGCTGGTAGTCGGCCACCGCCGTCTCCACCCAGTCCGGCATGCGCCGGCCGATGGCGACCAGGTGGATGCGCACCGACTACTCCCCGCCGGTCCCCTCGCCGGGGGCGGCATCCATGGCCCAGAGCTTCTCCAGGTTGTAGAAGTCGCGGACCTCCGGGCGCATGACGTGGCAGACCACGTCGCCCAGGTCGACCACGATCCAGTCGCCGGTCTCCTCCCCCTCCACGCCCAGGGGCTGGACGCCGGCGGCCTTGGCCCGCTCCACCACCCGCTCCGCCATCGCCTGGACCTGGCGGGCGGAGCCGCCGCCGGCGATGACCATGGTGTCGGTAACGGTGCTCTGATCGCGCACGTCGAGCACGCGGATATCCTGGCCCTTGAGCTCCTCGAGGGCGTCGGTAACCAGGTCCTGCAGGGCGTCGCTTTCCATCAGTCCTTCCGGTAGAGGCGGTGGTGGTGGATGTAGTCGCAGACCGCGTCGGGGAGCAGGTAGCGCGGGCTGCGCCCGGCCGCCAGCAGGGCGCGGATCCGGGTGGAGGAGATGTCCAGCTGGGTCACCGGCATGAGGTGGACCCGACCGGCGGGCGCCCGGGCCAGTTCGCCGGGGTCGGTGACGCCGCGCTCGGCCACCAGGGCCGCCAGCGGGCCACCCTGGTCCTCCATGCTGTCCGGGTCCCAGCCCGGGCGGTGGGAGACCACGAGGTGGGCCAGCTCCGGCAGCCGCTCCCACTCGTGCCAGCTCGCCAGCCCCAGGAAGGCATCCATCCCCAGCATCAGGGCCAGGGGCTCGTCGGGGCCGATCCCGGCGCGCAGCCCGGCCAGGGTCTCGACCATGTAGGAGGGGCCCTCGCGGTCCACCTCCCGGCAGTCCAGCTGGAAGCCGGGCTGGCCGGCGATGGCCGCCTTCAGCATCGCCAGGCGGTGCTCGGTGGCCACCCGCGGCGCCCCGCGATGGGGGGGATGGCCGGCGGGAAGGACGTGGACCCGGTCCAGCCCCACCTCCTCGGCCATCTCCACCGCCGGGCGCAGGTGGCCCAGATGGACCGGGTCGAAGGTGCCGCCGAAGACGCCGATCAAGCCGCTGCCCCGCCCGGTGCGATGGTCCGCATCAGGTGCGCACCTGGCCGTCGCCGTAGACGACGAACTTCTCCGAGGTGAGGCCCTCCAGCCCCACCGGGCCGCGCACGTGGAACTTGTCGGTGCTGATCCCGATCTCCGCGCCCAGGCCGTACTCGAAGCCGTCGGCGAAGCGGGTGGAGGCGTTGACCATCACCGAGCTGGAGTCCACGCCGGCGACGAAGCGCCGGGCGCGGCTGTAGTCCTCGGTGACGATGGCGTCGGTGTGGCCGGAGCCGTGCTCGGCGATGTGGTCCATGGCCGCCTCCAGGTCGTCCACCACCCGGATGGAGAGGATCGGCGCCAGATACTCGGTATCCCAGTCCTCGTCGGTGGCCGCATGGGCGTGGGGCAGGATGGCGCGGGTGCGCTCGCAGCCGCGCAGCTCCACGCCGATAGCCCCCAGCCGCTCCCCCAGCTCGGAGAGCAGATCGCCGGCCACGCCCTCGGCGACCAGCAGGGTCTCCATGGTATTGCAGGTGCCGTAGCGCTGGGTCTTGGCGTTGACCGCGATCTCCAGGGCCCGGCGGCGCTCGGCGCGGTCGTCCAGGTAGACGTGGCAGACGCCGTGGAGGTGCTTGATCACCGGCACACTGGCCTTCCTGCTCACCATCTCGATGAGCCCCTTGCCACCCCGGGGGACGATGACGTCCACGTAGGCCGGCATGGCCACCAGGTGCTCCACGGCGGCGCGGTCGGTGGTGGCGACCACCTGCACCGCCTCCTCCGGCAGCCCGGCGGCGGCCAGGCCGGCGCGGATGTGATCGGCGATGGCGGCGTTGGAGCGCGCCGCCTCGGAGCCGCCACGCAGGATGGCGGCGTTGCCCGACTTCAGGCAGAGCGCGGCGGCGTCGGCGGTGACGTTGGGCCGGGACTCGTAGATGATCCCGACCACGCCCAGGGGCACCCGCATCTTGCCCACCTCGATGCCGGAGGGGCGGCGGGCGAGGTCGCGCACGGCTCCCACGGGATCGGGGAGGCCGGCCACCTGCCGCAGTCCTTCGGCCATGGCGGTGATGCGTTCCGGGGTCAGCTCCAGGCGGTCCAGAAGGGCCTCGTCCAGCCCGGCCTCGCGGCCGGCGGCCAGGTCCTCGCGGTTGGCCGCCAGCAGCGCCGCCTGGTCCGCCTCCAGGGAGGCCGCCATGGCCTCCAGGGCGGCGTTCTTCTCCCCGGTACTCGCCCGGTTCAGGGCTCGGGAGGCGCGCCGGGCGGCGCGACCGAGGCCCTCCATGTAGGACTGGATATCCGCCTGCTGCTCCATGGGTATCGTGCTACTCCCGTCGCGTCGGTGGCCGGCGCGGGAAGAGGGTCCGGCCGGCCATGATGAGCGCCAATTGTAGCAATTCGTCCCAGGCGGTGCGTAGCTCGCCGCTCTTAAGGGAATCATCCGCCCCGGCCAGCCGGGCGAGGACCCGGCGCCACCCCCGCACCCCCAGCCGCCGGGCGGCGGCGACCACCGTGGCCCGGCGGTTCTTCCAGACCCCCAGGCGGTCGGCGGCCGCCCCGG
>JBKGYA010000009.1:0-24579 GCA_046546335.1 Thiohalospira sp.
GCCGAGGCGGTGGCCGCCGCCGAGCCGGTCCCCGGCTTCGACAACTCCGCCATGGACGGCTACGGGCTGCGCGCCGCCGATGCCGGCGAGCCGCTGCGGCTGGTGGGGCGCAGCCTGGCCGGCAGCCCCTGGAACGGGACGGTAGGCCCCGGCGAGGCGGTCCGGATCACCACCGGGGCCCCGGTCCCCGAGGGCGTCGACACCGTGGTGATGCAGGAGCATGTCACCGCCGACGAGGCGACGGTGCGCATCGACAAGCAGCCGACCGGGGGCGACAACATCCGCCGCGCCGGGGAGGACCTGGCCGCCGGGGAGACTGTGCTGGAACCGGGCCGCCGCCTGCGCCCGGCCGACCTGGGCCTGCTGGCCTCGGTAGGCGTCCCCCAGGTCCGGGTTCATCGCCGCCCGCGGGTCGCCTTCTTCTCCACCGGCGACGAGCTGCGCGGCGTGGGCGAACCGCTGGAGCACGGCACCATCCGCGACAGCAACCGTTACACCCTGCACGCGCTGCTGGAGCGCACCGGTGTCGAGGTCCACGACCTGGGCGTGGTCCGCGACGACCTGGCGACCACCGAGGCGGCCCTGGCCGAAGCGGCGGCCATGGCCGATACGGTGATCACCACCGGGGGCGCCTCGGTGGGGACCGCCGACCACATCCATACCGCCCTGGCCAATCGCGGCGAGGTCGCCTTCTGGCGCATCGCCATGAAGCCGGGCAAGCCGCTGGCCTTCGGCCACGTGGGGGATGCGCTCTTCTTCGGCCTGCCGGGGAACCCGGTCTCGGCCATGGCCACCTTCCTTCAGTTCGCCGCCCCGGCCCTGGCCGTCCAGGCCGGGGAGCCCCCGGCGGAGCCGCGCACCCTGCGGCTCCCGGTGGCCGAGCCCTTCACCAAGGCGGCAGGGCGGACGGAGTTCCAGCGCGGGGTCCTGGATCGGACCGACGACGGGGAGCTGGCGGTGCGCCCCACCGGGCCCCAGGGCTCCCACATCCTGCGCTCCATGAGCCTGGCCGACTGCCTGGTCATCCTCCCCGCCGACTCGGAGGGGGCCGCCGTGGGCGAGCGGGTGGAGGTCCAGCCCCTGGCCTCCGGCCTCTGAGGCGGCACTACCCGCCGTTCCAGGGCATCCGCGTACTCGGGCGCGGTCGGTACAGGTCCCTGATACCCGATACGCCGTAAAGACATCCCTGTCGGCTCGACGGCAGCATCCCTGCTGCCGACGATCGGGTATCAGGGACCTGTACCGACCGCAAATCCTTTCGGCGCCGGTACCGGGACGCCCTGCCCGCCGGCCTCGGCGGCTGGCACGCGATCCCGGTTCCGGGGTAGAGTTGCCGGTTCCCCGCCTCCCTACGGGGGAACCCGAGACGATACGAGGCGGCCACCGCCGAATCAGGAGGAGAGAGCATGTCCAGGATCCCGGCCACCGTCACCGCCGCCCTGGCGGCATTACTACTCCCGCTGCCCGCCCTGGCCGCCACCGAGGCGCCGGACCTCACCGCCAGCCTCTACGGCTACATCGCGGTGGCCATCTTCGTCCTGGCCTATGCCCTGGTGGTGACCGAGGAGTTCCTCCACGTCCGCAAGTCCAAGCCGGTGATGGTGGCCGCCGGGGTAATCTGGATCCTCATCGGCATCGCCTACCAGCAGCACGGCATGGGCAACGCCGCCGGCGAGGCGGTCCGCCACATGATCCTGGAATTCGCCGAGCTGCTGCTGTTCCTCATCGCGGCGATGACCTACATCAACACCATGGACGAGCGCCAGGTCTTCAACGCCCTGCGTGCGCAACTGGTCTCCCGCGGCTTCTCGCTGCAGTCCATCTTCTGGATCACCGGCCTGCTCGCCTTCTTCATCTCGCCGGTGGCCGACAACCTCACCACCGCGCTGCTCATGGCGGCGGTGCTCATCACCATCGGCGGCGACAAGATGCGGTTCGTCGTGGTGGGCTGCATCAATATCGTGGTGGCGGCCAACGCCGGCGGCGCCTTCAGCCCCTTCGGCGACATCACCACCCTGATGGTCTGGCAGAAGGGGATCATGGAGTTCCGGGAGTTCCTGGCGCTCTTTGTCCCCTCGGCGGTGAACTGGCTGGTCCCGGCCATCTTCCTGGCCATGGCGGTCCCCAAGGGCAAGCCCGACCCCCTCAAGGAGGAGGTCCACATCCGCCACGGCGGCTGGGTCGTGGTAGGGCTGTTCCTGCTCACCATCGCCATGACGGTGATCCTGCACAGCTTCCTCCACCTGCCGCCGGTTCTCGGCATGATGACCGGGCTGGGCCTGCTCAAGGTCTACGGCTTCTTCATCCGCCGGGCGGACCTGCGCGAGGGCGAGGAGCCGGTGAGCGAGCCGGAGGAGATCGGCCTCTCCGTGGATGACCGCGAGACCTTCCACCACCACTTCAAGCCGCGCCACCGGCCCTTCGACATCTATACCAGCCTCAAGCGTGCCGAGTGGGACACCCTGATGTTCTTCTACGGCGTGGTTCTGGCGGTGGGCGGTCTGGGGACGCTGGGCTATCTTGCCCTGGTCTCCGAGGCGATGTACGGCGGCCTGGGGGCAACCTGGGCCAACACCCTGGTGGGCGTGCTATCGGCGCTGGTGGACAACATCCCGGTGATGTTCGCCGTGCTGACCATGGAGCCGGACATGTCCCAGGGCCAGTGGCTGCTGGTCACGCTCACCGCGGGGGTGGGGGGATCGCTACTCTCCATCGGGTCGGCGGCGGGGGTGGCCCTCATGGGGCAGGCGCGGGGGATCTATACCTTCTTCGCCCACCTCAAGTGGAGCTGGGCCATCGCCCTGGGCTACGCCGCCAGCATCCAGACCCACCTCTGGCTCAACGCCGACCTCTTCTAGGGCCGCCTCCAGGACCGCCGGCTCAGCCGGCGGCCCCCTCCTCCCCGGGCCACGGCGGGCGGCTGCCGGCGGCGCCCTCCAGGGACGCCAACCGGTCGGCATGGGCACTGCGCTCCTCCGCGGAGACCGCCACCGTGGGCAGGCTCGGCCGATCCGTTGGCAGCCGGCGGATCCCGCCGGCCGCCTCGCTCCCCTCCTCCGCCGACTCCCCCAGGGAGAGGGCCGTCTGCCCCCCGGTCATGGCCAGGTAGACGTCGGCGAGGATCTCGGCGTCCAGCAGGGCGCCGTGGAGATCGCGGTTGCTGTTGTCGATGCCGTAGCGCCCGCACAGGGCATCCAGGCTGTTGCGCTGCCCGGGGTGGCGCTGGCGAGCGTAGGGCAGGGTATCGAAGATGGTGCAGTGGTCCTCCACCCGTCCCCACTCCGCCCCCAGCCGGGCGAACTCGGCGTCCAGGAAACCGACGTCGAAGGGGGCATTGTGGATGACGAGCTCCGCCCCGCGCAGGAAGTCCAGCAGCTCGGCGGCGATCTCCTCGAACCGGGGCTTGTCGGCGAGGAAGTCGGAGCCCAGGCCGTGGACCTCATAGGCGCCGGCATCCACCTCGCGGTCGGGGTTGAGGTAGTAGTGGAACTGTCGGCCGGTGTAGCGCCGGCGATCCACCTCCACGGCCCCCACCTCGATGATGCGGTGGCCCTTCTCCGCCTCCATGCCGGTGGTCTCGGTGTCGAGGACGACCTGACGGGTCATGGCGTGTCACCTCCCCTGCTGCACGGCGTCGATGGCCGCATTGGCCAGGGCATCGGCGCGCTCGTTCTCGGCGTGGCCGTTGTGGCCACGCACCCATTCCCACTTCACGTCGTGGCGGCCGGCGGCGGCATCCAGCGCCTGCCACAGGTCCTTGTTCTTCACCGGCTTGCCGGCGGCGGTCTTCCAGCCCTTGCGCTTCCAGCCCGGCAGCCACTCGCTGATCCCCTTCTGGACGTACTGGGAGTCGGTGACCACGGTGACCTCGCAGGGGCGATCCAGTGCCTCCAGGGCCTGGATGGCCGCCATCAGCTCCATGCGGTTGTTGGTGGTCTCCGCTTCGGAGCCGGAGAGCTCCCGCTCGTGCTCCCCCTTGCGCAGCAGGGCGCCCCAGCCGCCGGGGCCCGGATTCCCGCGGCAGGCGCCGTCGGTAAAGATCTCCACGGAATCGGACACGTTCACTCCTCGTAGTGCTGACCGGCCGCCGGGACGGCGGCCCCCGTGGCGCGCCGCGGCCGCCACCGCGGACGCACCGGCGTCATGGAGAAGACCCGCTTGCGCGCCACCAGCAGGTGGACGGCGCCGCCGGGCAGCGACCAGCGCTCGCCCCAGCCCTCCAGCGGTCGCAGCCGTTCCTGCAGGCGCTCCCCCGGCAGGGGCGGTCGGTACATCAGGCCGCGCTGGAGGACGAGGTCGAAGCCCAGCAGGGCCAGCCAGTCCCGCAGCCGGCGACCGCTGTAGAAGCGGCCGCTCCAGGGCGGTCGACCCCGACGCCCGGGGCGGGCCAGCTGCCACGGGCTGCGGCTGTTGAAGGCCAGCAGGACCAGATGGCCCTCCGGCATCAGGACCCGCTCCACCTCGCGCAGCACCGCGTGGGGGTCGACAGCGAACTCCAGGACATGCTCCAGCACCACCACGTCCACCGTCCGCGAGGCCACCGGCAGGGCCTCGACCTCGGCGTAGAGGGAGGGCACCGCCGGCCCCGGATCGCTCCCCGGGGCCGGGGTCATGCGGAAGGAGTGGAGGACGCGGCTGGCGGCCGCCAGGTCGGCGCGCTCGGTCCCGCCGATCTCCAGCAGGTAGTAGCCGAAGAGGTCGGGGAGCACCGCGTCCAGCCACGCCTTCTCCCGCATCGCCAGTGCCCGGCCTGCGGGCTGGCGGAACCAGGCCGCCAGCTGGCGGTAGCGCTCCGGGGGCGTCATCTCCATGACTCGATGATACGCACCGCCGGCCGGGGTCGCCAGGCAGCGGTCGGCGTGGTTACCTGCACCATCGGAAAAGTCCTGGCGGTCGGTACAAGTCCCTGATACCAGGTCGTCGGCAGCAGGGATGCTGCCGTCGAGCCGACAGGGACGTCTTTACGGCGTACCTGGTATCAGGGACTTGTGCCGACCGCCCCCGAACATTGCGAACACCGGTTTGACCGGCTCCCCGGCCGGTGGAATCATGCTCGCCATGCTGCGAATCGACACCATTCCCGCCTTCAAGGACAACTACATCTGGGGCCTGGTGGATACCGCCACCGGTCGTGCCACCGTGGTGGACCCAGGGGATGCGGCGCCGGTGCGCGCCTGGCTCGCCGAGCACGGGCTGACCCTGGACGCCATCCTCGTCACCCACCACCACGGCGACCACACCGGCGGCGTCCGCCAGCTCGTCGCCGAGCACGAGGTGCCGGTCCACGGCCCCGCCCACGGCCGCATCCCCGGCCGCACCCACCCGGTGGCCGAAGGGGATCGGGTGGCGGTGGCCGGCCTGTCGGCGCCGCTGGAGGTCCGCGAGGTGCCCGGCCATACCCTGGACCACATCGCCTACACCGACGGCCAGCGGCTCTTCTGCGGCGATGTCCTCTTCACCGGCGGCTGCGGGGCGGTCTTCGAGGGGACCAATGACCAGATGTTCGCCTCCCTGGAGCGCTTCGGCGATCTGCCCGATGCCTGCGAGGTCTACTGCGCCCACGAGTACACCCTGGAGAACCTCGACTTCGCCCGGCGAGTGGAGCCGGACAGCGCGGTGCTGGCCCGGCGGCTGGAGGCAGCGCGGGCCACCCGGGAACGCGGCGAACCCACGGTACCCGGGACGCTGGGGGAAGAGCGGGCGACCAACCCCTTCCTGCGCTGCCGGGAGGCGCCGGTGGCAACCGCCGCGGCGGAATGGGCCGGGCGAGACCTCCCGGATGCCGCCGCGGTCTTCGGGGCGGTGCGCGCCTGGAAGGACAGCCTGGACTAGCCGACCGCCATGCGGCAGCGGCCCCACGCCGCGCGCTGTGCGTTGACCGGCCCCGCCGCCCCCTCTAATATGCCGTGCCCATGATAAGGCTTCGCACCCCGCTCTGGCTCCTGGCCACCCTCGCTCTGCTGCTCACCGGCTGTGCCTCCATGGAGCCGAAGCCGGCGGAACTCACTCCCCTCCCCGAGGTAGCGGAGATCCCCGACGAGGTGGAACCACCGCCGGAGCGGGATATCTGGGATCGGGTCCGGGAGGGCTTCGCCTTCTCCGAGGCGGACCACGAGGCCATCGAGCCCTACCGCCAGTGGTACGCGCGCAATCCCGCCTACGTGGATCGAGTGGGCCGGCGGGCCGCCAAGTATCTGCACTATGTTCTCGAGCACACGGCGTTGCAGGAACTCCCCACCGAGATCGCACTGCTGCCCATCATCGAGTCGGCGTACCACCCCTTCGCCTACTCCCACGGACGCGCCTCGGGGATCTGGCAGTTCATCCCCGCGACCGCCCGACGCTACGAGGTCACGCAGAACTGGTGGTACGACGGTCGCCGGGATATCCATGCCGCCACCGATGCGGCCGGACGCTACCTCGCCGACCTCCACGACCAGTTCGACGACTGGCTCCTGGCGGTAGCAGCCTACAATGCCGGCCCTGGCAACGTTCGCCGCGCCCTGGCCGCGGCCCGCCGCGCCGGCGAGCCGGAGACCTACTGGGGTGCACGGCCCTGGCTCCCGAACGAGACCCAGGGCTACGTCCCCAAACTGCTGGCCATCGCCGATGTCATCCGCGACCCCGAGGATCTGGGTCTGGAGCTGCCCTCCATCCCCGACGAGCCCCGGCTGGTCCGGGTCACCGTGGAGGGTCAGATGGACCTCGCCCTGGCCGCCGACCTGGCCGGTCTGGAGGTGGACGAACTCTATCGGCTCAACCCCGGCTTCAACCGCTGGGCCACCAGCCCCGACGGCCCCCACCACCTCCTGCTCCCGGCCGAACAGGTGGGCCCATTCCACAGAGGTCTGGCCGCGCTGCCCGACTCGTCGCGCACCGGCTGGGAGCGCCACCGAATCCGGGAAGGCGAGAGCCTGCGTAGCATCGCCCGCTCCTACCAGACCACCACCAAGCGGTTACGTCAGATCAACGACCTCAAGGGGAACACCATCCGCTCCGGGGACTATCTGATGATCCCGGTAGCCCTCCACGAAGAGGCGGCCTATACCCTTACCGAATCGGCCCGGACCCGAGCCATCCAGAATCGCAAGCGCGAGGGCCGCAAGGTCACGATCGAGGTCCAGGCAGGGGACAGCCTGTGGTCCATCGCCGACCAGCACGACGTAGACGTGCGCGAACTGGCGAGCTGGAATGCCATGGCACCGGGAGATCCCCTGCGCCCCGGTCAGCAGCTGGTGGTCTGGACGCGCAACCCGGATGCGGCCGCCTTACCGCAGGACTTCCGCGCCCCGCATGGCCACGATACCCAACGTCAACTGGGTTACACCGTGCGCCAGGGTGACAGCCTTGCCCGGATCTCCCGGCGTTTCAACGTCTCGGTGGAACAGCTGCGGCAGTGGAACAACCTCGATGGGGATGAACACCTCCAACCCGGCCAGGAACTTACACTCTACGTGGACGTCACCGAGCAGTCCGGGAGTTCCTGAGCCCCTCAGTCCACCCGCGGGACGGCATCTACCAGGCGTCGGGTATAGGCCTCCCGGGGCGAGCGCAGGACCTGCTCCGTGGTCCCCTGTTCCGCGATCCGTCCGGCCTCCATCACCGCCACCTCGTCGGCGAGATATCCCACCACCCCGAGGTCGTGGGTAATGAAGAGCAGGGAGAGCCCCTCCTCCGCCCGCAGGCGCAGCAGCAGGTCCAGGATCCCCGCCTGGACGGAGACGTCCAGGGCGGAGGTGATCTCGTCGCAGACCAGGAAGCGTGGCTCCAGCGCCAGCGCGCGGGCAATCCCCAGGCGCTGACGCTGGCCGCCGGAGAAGGCGTGGGCGTAGCGGTCCAGGCTGTCCGCCGGCAGGTCCACCAGTTCCAGCAATCGCCGGGCGCGGGCAAGCCGATCGGCAGGGTCCCGCCCCAGGCCATGGACCGCCATCGGCTCGGTAAGCATGGTCGCCACCGACAGCCGCGGATTCAGCGCCGAATAGGGGTCCTGGAAGACGGCCTGGAGGTGGCGCCGCCGCCGACGCAGCTCCCCGCCGTCCAGCCGCGCCAGGTCCTCCCCCTCCCACCAGACCGAACCCGCGGTGGGCCGTTCCAGGCGCAGGATGGCCCGGGCCACGGTGGACTTGCCGGATCCCGACTCGCCCACCAGGGCCGTGATCCCGCCCCGGCGCACCGTGAGGTCCACGCCGTCCACGGCGCGGACATGGCCCACCGTACGGCGCAGGACGCCGCGCCGCACGGGGAAGTGGACGGCCAGCCGGCGCACCTCCAGTGCTACCTCCGGATTCGGAGCGGGGCTTGCCGGCCGCGGCCGGCGCTCCGGCAGGGCGTCCAGCAGGGCCCGGGTGTAGGGGTGATTCGGCTCGCGCAGGAGCGTCTGCCGCTCTCCGCTCTCCACGATGGCGCCGCGGCGCATGACCGCCACGCGATCGGCGATGGCCGCCACCACCCCGAAGTCGTGGGTGATGAAGAGCAGCCCCATGCCGGTGCGCGCCTGGAGATCGCGCAGCAGCGCCAGGATCTCCGCCTGGACGGTGACATCCAGGGCGGTGGTGGGCTCGTCGGCGATGAGGAGATCCGGCTCCGCCACCAGGGCCATGGCGATCATCACCCGCTGGCGCTGGCCGCCGGAGAGGCGGTGGGGGTACTCATCGTAGCGCTGCGCCGGCTCCGGCAGCCGGACCTGCTCGAAGACCGCCTCCACCCGGGCGCGCCCCTCGGCCACGGAGAGCCCGGGCTGGTGGATGGCAAGGACCTCCCGAACCTGCTCGCCCACGGTCATCACCGGGTTCAGGGAGGTCATGGGCTCCTGGAAGATCATGGCCATGCGCCGGCCGCGCAGACGCCGGTGGGCCTCGGCGTCCAGCCCGGCCAGCTCGCTGGTCCCGCCGCCGTGCTCCAGGGTGAGCGCCCCGGCGCTCATCCGCGCCCGCCCCGGCAGCAGCCCCATGAGGGCCAGGGCGGTCACCGACTTCCCCGAGCCCGACTCCCCCACCAGACAGAGGGTCTCCCCCCCGGAGAGGCTCAGGTCGACGCCGGCCACCGCCGGCTCCCCGGCGCCGGGGAAGGTCACGCGCAGGTCGGAGACGGTCAGTCGCATTCAGTCCGCCTCGCTGTCCATGGCATCGCGCAGCGCCTCCCCCAGGAGGTTGTAGGCGAAGACGGTGCAGAAGATGGCGCCCCCCGGGAAGAGGGCCATCCACCAGTTGAAGGTGGAGGACTGCACCGCCTGGTCCAGCATCCGGCCCCACGTGGGCGTATCCACCGGCCCCAGCCCCAGGAAGCTCAGGGTCGCCTCCGCCAGGATGGCCGAGGCCACGCCGAAGCTGGCGGTGACCAGCACCGGCGCCATGCCGTTGGGCAGCATGTGGCGGAAGAGGATGGAGCGCAGCGGCAGCCCGGCGACCACCGCCGCCTGGACGTACTCCTGCTGGCGCAGCTTGAGGAACTCGGCGCGCACGTAGCGGGCGTAGACCGACCAGCTGGTGAGCCCGATGATGACCATCATCAGGTAGAGGTCGCGGCCGAAGAAGGCGACGAAGATGAGCAGCAGGAAGAGGGTGGGGATCGCCTCCACCACCTCCACCACCCGCATGCCGAGAATATCCACCACGCCGGAGAAGTACCCCATGAAGCCGCCGATGACCACGCCGATGGCCAGGGCGATCCCGGTGGCCACCAGACCGATCCCCAGGGCCACCCGGGTGGCGTGGATCATCCCGGCCAGCAGATCGGAGCCCCCGGCCTCGGTCCCCAGCCAGTGGATCCGCTCCGGCGCCGCCTCCAGGGGGGCCTCCAGGCCGGTGTGGCCGTGGTCCCGAAGGTAGTCGCCGGGGCTCCACGGGATCGGTGCCCAGACCGCCCAGTCCCACTCCCCGGCCGCCACCGCCTGCCGGGGCTGCTCGTGGGCCACCAGGCGGGGTGGCTCCAGCTGGGTGAGGCTCGCGACCAGGGCGACGGCAAGGAGGCCGGCGGCGGCGACCACCGCCGCCCGGGGGCGCCGGCGGAGGCGCCACCCCGCCAGGGCGGCCAGGAAGGCCCCCAGTAGCGCCCCGTCCTCCGGACCGAGGTGTTCGAGCACCGGACTGGCGATGCCCCCCTCCCCGGCCACCAGCAGTGGCTGGCTGCTGGCCAGGAAGGGGGCGAAGACGGCCAGCAGCGCCACCAGGGCGATCCAGGCCAGCCCCAGGCGGGCACCCCGCCGGGCGAGGACCGCCCGGGCGATGGCCCGAGCCGGCGTCACTCGGGTCGTCTCCTGCGGCCCCGCCTCAGTCATAGCTCACCCGCGGGTCGACCACGGCGTAGAGGATATCGGCCAGCAGGTAGCCGGCCAGGGTCAGCAGACCGCTGATCAGGGTAATGGAGAGGACCAGTTCCCGGTCCCGCCCGGTGACCGCCTCTACCGCCAGCTTGCCCATCCCCTCGATGGAGAAGATGCTCTCCACGATGACCGAGCCGGAGAGCAGGGCCGGCAGCAGGGTCGCCGCCACCGTCACCAGCGGCAGCAGGCTGTTGCGGAAGACGTGGCGCCACATCACCTCCCCCTCCGGGAGCCCCTTGGCGCGGGCGGTCCGGGCGTAGTCGCTGTGGAGGTTCTCGAGTACCGAGGAGCGGGTGAGCTTGGCCAGGAAGGCGATCCCGCCGTAGCTCAGGGTGAGCACCGGCAGCACCAGGTGCCAGGCGCGGTCCAGGAGGTAGCCGCGCACGAAATCGGCCTCCATGGCGGCGGCGGCCACCAGCAGCCCCGCCAGCAGCCCCGCTCCACCCAGGACCACCCCGCGCAGCACCGCCACCGAGGCCCCGGCCGCCCCGCCCAGCAGCCCCGCCAGGGCAAGCGCCAGGACGACCGGGGCCACCCGGCCCCCGTCGGGCAGGGCCGCCCCCCAGAGCCCGCCGAGGATCAGCCCCGCCGCCGCCCCGGTCAGGATCCGCCACGACCGGGGCAGCCGGGCCACCCCCAGACCGACGACCACCCCGAGACCGGCCCCGACCAGCGCCTTGAGGGCATCCAGCGCCGTCCCCCAGTGAGGCAGGAAGGTCATGGCCTGGCCAGCGCTCGAGAGGGTGCCGGCGGTGGGGAACCACTGCCAGTACTGGTCACTGGCAAAGAACCCGATGAAGAGCACGCCCGCCAGCATGGTGGGCACCGACCACAGCGCCAGCAGGGCCAGCCCGGAGCCGGTATCGAAGGCGCTTCCTCGCTGCCGTGCCGCCTGCAGACCCACGGTCACCGCCACCAGATAGACCAATGGTATGGACAGGGCATTGAGCAGCAGGGTGATGGGCAGGCGCTCGGCGATGAGGTCGGCCACCGGCCGGCCGTAGCGGAAGCTGTCCCCCAGATCCATGCCCTTGGTCCAGGAGAAGGCGCCCAGGCCGCCATCGGGCTGGATGAGGAAGCCCACCGGCGAGATGCTGTTGAGCCAGCGCAGATACTGCACCGGGGCCGGGTCGTCCAGACCATAGCGGCGGTTGTAGTAGGCCTCCAGCGCCTTGCGCGCCTCGGGATCGAGATTCTGGCCGGCGGTGAGCGTCTCCGGCGAGACGCCGCCAGGCGCGGCCACCATGATGCCGAAGACGACCACGGTAATGCCGAAGAGCGTCGGGACCATGAGGAGGAGCCGGCGCAGGATGTAGGCGTGCATCCCGCCCCCTCAGTAGCGCTGCTCGGCCGCCGGGACGTACCACTCCACCGGCACCGCATCCACGTTGAGTCCCATGCGGGTCTGCTGGACGTTGCGGAAGCGGTCATCCATGAGCAGGAGCGTCTCCCGGCGGAAGAGGAAGGTGTAGGGCTGGTCTTCGAAGAGGTGGCGCTCGGCCTCGTGCCAGAGCTCCATGCGGGGCCCCTCCTCCACGGTGGCGCGCGCCTCGTCGATGACCGCATCCAGCTCCGGATCGCGGTAGCCGACATAATTATCCCCCTCCCCGACCTGGGAGGAGTGGAACATCTGGTAGATATCGAGTTCGATATCGCTGGTCCAGCCCAGGGTGATGGCGTCGAAGTCCCCCTGGTCGATGGACTCGAGCATTACCGACCACTCGGTAGGCTTGGGCTCCATCTCCACCCCGGCCTGCGCCCAGGCGTCGCGCAGGTACTCCACCACCCGCTCGGTATCCGTGCTTTCCTGGACGTAGGTCAGCTCGAAGGAGAAGTCATTGCCCTGCTCGTCCTCCAGTACGCCGTCCCCGTCGCGGTCCTCCCAGCCGGCCTCGGCGAACAGTTCCGCCGCCCGTTCCGGGTCATGGCCCCGGGCCTCGATGGCCTCGTCGTGCTGGGGGCTGCGCGGATTGAAGGGGCTCACCGCCACCTCGGCGTGGCCGGCCAGGGCCTCCTCGATGAGGGCCTCCCGATCGGTCAGGAAGGTCATGGCGCGCCGCACCCGCGGGTCGCGGAAGGGGGTCTCCGCCTCCTCGCGCTGGTTCCAGGCGATGTAGGAGTAGCCCGCGGTCGGGCTCATGTAGGCACGGCTGTCGCTGCGCTCCATGAGGGCATCGTCGGCGGTGAGCTTCTCGAACTCCCGGGGACGAGCCTCGTAGAGATCGATATCGCCGTTGCGATAGGTGGTCAGCCGCGCGGAGTCGTTCTCGATGACCTCCCAGACCAGCTTGCGGAAGGGTGGCTCCACCGGACCCCAGTAGCGCGGATTGCGCTCCAGCTCCACCCGACCGCGGTCCGGGGTCCACTCCCCCTCGGCGGGGAAGCGGTAGGGCCCGGAGCCGAAGAGCAGGCTGCGGGAATTATTGAAGGCCTCGGGGTCATCGTCCCGTCGGGGGCCGTAGTAGTGCTCGGCCAGAACCGGCAGGCCGCCGGCCAGGGAGAGGGCGTTGAAGTAGGGCTCGGCGAAGCGGAAGACCACCGTGTGCTCGTCCACCGCCTCCACCGCCTCCACCCGCCGATAGTAGGCACGCTGGCGTGGAGCGGCGATCTCCTCGTCCATGATGAAGTCGTAGCTGAAGGCCACATCCTCGGCCGTGAGGGGCTCGCCGTCGGAGAAGCGCAGGCCGCGGCGCAGCTCGAAGGTGATGGTCAGTCCGTCCTCGGAGACCTCCCAGTCGCGGGCCAGCAGCCCCTCCCACTCCAGGGTCTCGGGATGACGGACCAGTAGCGACTCCAGCACGTAGTTCTGGATCTCGCTGGCGTAGGCGTCGGTGGAGACCAGCGGCGTCAGCGTCTCCAGGCCCTGGGCCAGGGCCTGCACCCGATGGTCACCGGCGGCGAAGTCCGACTCCAGAGAGGCCTCATGGGCCCGCTGGAAGGCGGGCGGCACCTCCTCCTCCGAATCATCTCCCGCGGTCGCGGCGGGCCGCCGCGACAGCTCCCGGCGAAGATCGCCGATGCGATCGCCCTGCTCCTCCACAGCGGCGCGGATATCGGCAAGCTGCTGCCACTGGCGGTCCACCTGAACCATGGCCAGGAGGACCAGCAGCACTGTAAGGACAAAGCCGGCGATGGTGATGAGCGTGAGTCGGTTCAAGGGATCTCCCGGTGCCGAGCAACCTGGCCTGCAGGACGCCCTCACTATACGAACTCAGGCCGCCGCATGCACCACCCCCGGGAGTCCCTGCAGGGCGTCCGCGCACTCGGGACCGCACCGACCGCGAGTCCTTTTTGGACCAAGTGCATGGACACCCCGGGATTCCCTGCGGCGACGTTGCTTCCGGTCATCAAAGGCCTTACCGTAGCGCCCTGATCACACGCCAATCTCACCGTCCCGTTGCGAGGAGGACACGCATGGGTTTTCTCAGCGGCAAGCGCGCGCTCATCGTCGGCCTGGCCAGCAATCGTTCCATCGCCTGGGGAATCGCCCGGGCCATGCATCGCGAGGGGGCCGAGCTCGCCTTCACCTACCAGAACGACAAGCTCCAGTCCCGGGTGGAGGACCTGGCCGGCCAGCTCGGCTCCGAGATCACCATGCCCATGGATGTCTCCTCCGACGAGGAGATCGAGGCGGCCTTCAACCAGCTGGACAACTACTGGGACGGCCTGGACATCATCGTCCACGCCGTCGCCTTCGCCCCCAAGAGCGAGCTGGAGGGCAACTACCTGGACGCCGTGACCCGCGAGGGCTTCCGCACCGCCCACGAGATCAGCTCCTACAGCTTCGCCGCCCTGGCCAAGGCGGCCCGGCCCATGATGGAGGGGCGCAACGGCAGCCTCATCACCCTGAGCTACCTCGGCGCCGAGCGCGCCATGCCCAACTACAACGTCATGGGCCTGGCCAAGGCGAGCCTGGAGGCCAACGTCCGCTACATGGCCGACGCCCTGGGCCCCGACGGGATCCGGGTCAACGCCGTCTCCGCCGGCCCCATCCGCACCCTGGCGGCCTCCGGGATCAGCGATTTCAAGCGCATGCTGGAGGAGGTGGAGGCCAACGCCCCGCTGCGGAAGAACGTAACCATCGACGAGGTGGGCAATACCGCCGCCTTCCTCGGTTCCGACCTGGCCTCCGGCATGACCGGCCAGGTCCTCTACGTGGACAGCGGCTTCTCCATCCTCGGCATGAACGGCTACTACAGCTGATTCACGCCCCGGCGCCGGTCCCCGCCGGCGCTGGCCCGCCCGCATAGGGGCGCTCGCCCTCCCAGTGCGCCAGGATCACCGCCCCGGTAGCGTCGCTGAAGACGTTCACCGCCGTCCGCGTCATGTCCAGGAGCCGGTCCACTGCCAGTAGCAGACCGACCCCCTCCAGGGGCAGGCCGAGGCTGGTGAGGATGAGGGTGATGGCCACCAGGCTCGCCGCCGGTACCCCGGCCACCCCGATAGAGGTCGCCAGGGCCATGACCACCACCAGCGCCTGCTCCGCCAGCCCCAGATCCAGCCCGTAGGCCTGGGCGATGAAGAGCACCGCCGCACACTCGTAGAGGGCGGTCCCGTCCATGTTCACCGTCGCCCCCAGGGGGAGGACCACACTGGAGGTGCGATTGGAGACCCCCGCCCCCTGCTCCACCCGGTTGATGGTCATCGGCAGGGTCCCGGAGGAGGAGGCCGTGGAGAAGGCGGTGAGCAGGACCGGCGCCAGGTTGCGCAGGTGGCGGCGCGGGTCGATGCCGGTGGTCCACCAGAGCGCCAGCGGCAGTACCACCAGGCCGTGGAAGAGGAGCGCCCCGACCACGGTGGCGAAGAAGACGGCCAGGGAGGCAAAGGCCTCCAGGCCGGTCTCGGCCACCGTCGTCGCCACCAGGGCAAAGACCCCGATGGGGGTGAGGCGCAGGACCCAGCCGGTGATCCGCATCATCACGGCGAAGGTCTCGTCCCAGAAGGCGCGCAGGGTGGCGGCGCCCTCTCCCATCCGGGCGATGGCCAGCCCCAGCACCAGGGCGAAGACGATGAGGCCCAGGAGCTGCCCCTCGGCCGCGGCCGCAATGATGTTCTCGGGGATGAGCCGGTCCAGCAGGCTCCACGCCTCGTCCCCCTCGGCGCGCAGGGACTCCCCCACCTCGGCGGTCTCCGCATCCAGACCCAGGGAGTCACTGACTGGCTCCCCCCCGCTCAGGCCCGGCTGGACCAGGTTCACCGCCCCCAGGGCGATGAGGACGGCGATGGATCCGGACGCCAGGTAGTAGGCCGCGGTGCGCAGACCCAGGCGACCCAGCCCCTCCCCGGCGCCGATGCCGGCGATCCCGCTGACCAGGGCACTCACCACCAACGGCACGACCAGGACGAAGAGGGCATCCAGGAAGAGGCCCCCGATGGTATCCAGGACACTGTAAGGATTCAGGCCGAGCCAGCGGGTCTCCGGCGTCAACGCCAGGCCGGCGCCCACGGCGAAAACCAGGCTGGCGAGAACCGCACGCGGGGAGATCGGCGCCACGGCGCTCACGACCTACTCTCGGTCGAGGTTGATGGTGACCTCCGCCTGCTCCCT
The DNA here is from genome assembly GCA_046546335.1 of Thiohalospira sp. Classification (GTDB taxonomy): domain Bacteria; phylum Pseudomonadota; class Gammaproteobacteria; order Thiohalospirales; family Thiohalospiraceae; genus Thiohalospira. The sequence goes on from JBKGYA010000009.1 coordinate 15,870, forward strand.
TAGGAGTCCCACGATCCCGGCGAATTCGGCCCGAGCGTTGGCCTCCACCAGCTGGCGCTGGATGCGCTGGCGTTCTTCGGCATCCACGTCCTCGGGGTCGCCGGGGATCACATCGAAGACCCCGATGACCGCGCGGTCACCATTGTCCAGGGTCGCCGTATCGAAGCTGGCCTCTTCCCCCGGACGCGCCATTCGGAAGGCGGCCCGGCTCACGGCATCGGGGAATTCCTCCGAACGGCGACCGACCCGCTGGTTCCCCTGCCACCCCGACAGGGACTCCGGTTCGGTGCCGGAGGCGAGTTTCTCCCGGAGTTCCTTGGCTCGCTCCTCGGCGGCCTCGGCGGCACGGTCCCGGGCCAGGGTCTCGCGGATCTCGTCACTTACCTCTTCCAGGGGGCGCCGTTCGGCCGGCTGGTGTTCACGCACCCTCAGAACCACCGCACGGTCATCCTCCAGCTCCAGCAGAGCGCTGTTATAGCGCTCATCCAGGACCTCACCCTCGAAGGCGGCCTCGACCACCTCCTCCCGGGCGCCCAGCCCCTCCTCGGCCCCCTCGCGGCTGAAGGGCCCCGCCTCGCGGATCTCGAGGTCCAGCCTGTCCGCCGCGGGTTGCAGGGTATCGGCATGCTCGTAGGCGAGGTTGGCCAGTTCCTCGGTGGCCTCCACGAAACGGCGCTCGGCACGCCCCTCGCGCAGGGACCGTTCCAGCTCTTCCCGGACCTCCTCGAAGGGCGGGATGTCAGACTCTTCGACCTCTTCCAGCCGGATCAGGTGGTAACCGAACTCCGAGCGCACCGGCCCGGCCACCTCCCCCGGCTCCAGGGAGAAAGCGGCATCGGTGACCGCCGTGTCCAGGTCGTCCCGGGCAAACCAGCCCAGGTCGCCACCCTCCTCGGCGGTTGCGCGATCCTCGGAGTGCTCCCGGGCGAGCTCCTCGAATTCCGAGTCCTCTTCCAACTTGGCCAGGACCTCTTCGGCCTCCTCTCGGGCCTCCTCCCAGCCCTCGTCGCCGCTGCCCTGGGCGGTGAAGAGGATGTGCCGGGCGCGGCGACGTTCCGGCTCGCCGAACTCGTCCTTGCGCTCCTCGTACTCCTCGCGCAGCGCCTCCTCGTCGACCTCCATGGACTCGGCCACCCGATCCAGGTTCAGTTCGACGTAGGCGATCCGGACCTCCTCGGGCGTCCGGTAGCGCTCGGGATGGGCCTCGTAGTGCTCACGAACCGCACTCTCGGAGACCGCATCCGGGTCGGCGAAGTCACTAAGGGGTACCCGCAGCCAGCCGACTTCCCGCTGCTGGCGCCAGAGGGCGATATAGTCCTCGACCTGGCGCGGCGTCGCCAAAGCGGTCTCTTCCACACCGGCACGCAGCTGCTGGACGAGCAGATCCTGACGAATCCGATCCTCGAACTGCCCCGGCTGCATACCCTGGCTGGAGAGTGCCTGCTCGTAGCGTTCCGGGGAAAAGTCGCCGCCCTCCTGGAAGGCTCGCACAGCGCGGATACGCGAGGCGAGTTCACGATCGCCGATGGTGTAGCCGGCATCCCGGAGCGCCTCGAGGAGGAGGCGCTCCTCGACCATGCCCTCGATGACCTGGCGGCGGATGGTCTTTTCGTCGAAACCGGCCTCCGCCATATCCTCACCGAGAGCCTCCTGCAGCTGTTGCTGCCGCTGGTAGAAGGCGCGCTGGAACTCCTGCCGGTCAATGGAATGTCCGTCGACCTCTGCCACCGCCGGCGCACCCCCACCGTCGGTATACTCCTGCACCCCCCAGAGGGCGAAGGGAATGGTAATCAGTATGACGATGACCCAGGCGATCCAGCCCTGGGCCCGGTTGCGGATGGCATCAAGCATGGTTGGTCTATCCGATCGGGGGATCCATGAGAAAGGGGCGTACCCGCAGGCACGCCCCTTTTCCTGGTAGACAGCGGGGGCGCTGCGGTCCCCGGACTACCGCGGGGGCGACTTCGTGGCCGCCGCCGCACAACCTTCAGTGGTGGGTGCTGAGGGGATCGAACCCCCGACTTTCGCCTTGTAAGGGCGACGCTCTCCCAGCTGAGCTAAGCACCCGGTGCGAGCGTACTCAGTTCACCGCGTCCTTGAGAGCCTTGCCCGGCTTGAAAGCAGGAACCTTGGCAGCGGCAATCTTGATCTCTTCACCGGTACGCGGGTTCCGACCGGTACGGGCGGCCCGTTCACGCACAGAGAAGGTACCGAAACCGACGATGCTGATCTGGTCGTTCTTCTTCAGCGCATCGGTAATGGCGTCCACCGTCGCATCCAGCGCACGACCGGCCGCAGCCTTGGAAAGATCAGCCCCTTCGGCAATGGCGTCGATGAGTTCAGACTTGTTCACGCGACTTCCCCTCTTTGTTCTTGAAAACTCGCCGTCCGTAGCCCGGCGGCAGCGAAATGGGTTCTGCGGTTATAGCAATGGCACGAAACGACTGTCAACGGAACCCGTTCCGGGCTCTGGGGGGCCACCGTCGGCCTTCTCCGCGGTGCGATGCCCCAACGCAGGCCCACTATGGGCCATCCGACGTGCAGGATCAACCCGAGATGGCGCGTGCGCGCCATCTCCTACGGAAAGGGCCCTCAGTGGTGACGACGGGCCTCTTCGGCCTCGGTTTCGTCGGCGGCCACGTCGAGCAGCTCCACGTCCTCCTCGGCCCGGGGTTCGGGCATGTGCTCCAGGGCGAGGGTAAGCACCTCGTCGATCCAGCGCACCGGGTGGATATCCAGGGCCTGCTTGACGTTCTTCGGGATGTCGGCCAGGTCCTTGCGGTTCTCCTCGGGGATGACCACCGTCTTGAGGCCGCCGCGATGGGCCGCCAGGAGCTTCTCCTTGAGCCCACCGATGGGCAGCACCTCGCCGCGGAGGGTGATCTCGCCGGTCATGGCCACATCGGCCCGCACCGGGATCTCGGTGAGCGCCGAGACCAGGGCGGTACACATGCCGATGCCGGCGCTGGGACCGTCCTTGGGCGTCGCACCCTCCGGGACGTGGATGTGGACATCGCGCTTCTCGTAGAAGCCCGCCGGGATCCCCAGGCGCGCCGAGCGGCTGCGGACCACGCTCATGGCGGCGTCGATGGACTCCTTCATGACATCGCCGAGCTGGCCGGTAACCTTGTGCTTGCCCTTGCCGGGGACCACGGCGGTCTCGATGGTGAGCAGCTCACCCCCCACCTCGGTCCAGGCCAGACCGGTGACCCGGCCCACCTGGTCGCTCTCCCCGGCCACGCCGTAGCGGAAGCGGCGCACCCCGAGGTACTTGTCCAAGTTCTTGGGGGTGACGCTGACCTTCGCACCGCCCTTCTCGCCCAGGACCAGCTCCTTGACGACCTTGCGCGCGACCTTGGCGATCTCCCGCTCCAGGTTCCGCACCCCGGACTCCCGGGTGTAGTGGCGCACCACGTCGCGCAGGGCGGCGTCTGAGACCTTGAGCTCCCCCTCCTTGAGGCCGTTGGCCTTGACCTGCCCCGGTACCAGGTAGCGCTTGGCGATGTTGACCTTCTCGTCCTCGGTATAGCCGGGGATCCGGATGACCTCCATGCGGTCCAGGAGCGGACCGGGGATGTTCATGGTGTTGGCGGTGGTGATGAACATCACCTCGGAGAGGTCGTAGTCCACCTCCAGGTAGTGGTCGTTGAACTCGTGGTTCTGCTCCGGATCCAGGACCTCCAGCAGGGCCGAGGCCGGATCACCCCGGAAGTCCATGGCCATCTTGTCGATCTCGTCCAGGAGGAAGAGCGGGTTCTTCTTCTCCGTCTTGATGATGTTCTGCATGAGCTTGCCCGGCATGGAGCCGATGTAGGTCCGGCGATGGCCGCGGATCTCGGCCTCGTCGCGGACGCCGCCCAGGCTCATGCGGGTGAAGCGCCGGTTGGTGGAGCGGGCGATGGAGCGCGCCAGGGAGGTCTTGCCCACCCCGGGCGGCCCCACGAGGCAGAGGATGGGGCCCTTGAGCTTGCGGGCCCGCTTCTGCACCGCCAGATACTCCAGGATCCGCTCCTTCACCTCTTCCAGGCCGTAGTGGTCGGCCTCCAGGACCTCCTGGGCCTTGGCCAGGTCGTTGCGCACCCGGGTCTTGGTCTTCCACGGCACGGAGACCATGGTCTCCACGTAGTTACGGACCACGGTGGCCTCGGCGGACATGGGCGACATCATCTTGAGCTTGTTGAGCTCCTGGGTCGCCTTGTCGTAGGCCGCCCTGGGCATGCCGGCCTTCTCGATCTTCTGCTCGAGCTCCTCGAGCTCGTTGGGCGCATCCTCGAGCTCGCCGAGTTCCTTCTGGATGGCCTTCATCTGCTCGTTGAGGTAGTACTCGCGCTGGGACTTCTCCATCTGCCGCTTCACGCGGCCGCGGATGCGCTTCTCCACCTGCAGCAGGTCGATCTCCGTCTCCAGCAGGCCGAGGATGTGCTCCAGCCGGTCGCGGGGATTGGCGATCTCCAGGAGGTTCTGCTTCTCCTCGATCTTCAGGGCCATGTGGGCGGCGATGGTGTCCGCGAGCCGTCCCGGTTCCTCGATCCCGGAGAGGGAGGAGAGGATCTCCGGCGGGATCTTCTTGTTGAGCTTCACGTACTGCTCGAACTGGGAGATCACCGATCGGGTCAGGACCTCTGCCTCGCGCTCGTCCGCCTCGCCGGCCTCCAGGGCCGCGTAGCGGGCGCGGAAGTAGTCCTCGGTGGCCTCGTATTCCTGGATCCGGGCGCGCTGACTGCCCTCCACCAGCACCTTCACGGTCCCGTCAGGGAGCTTGAGGAGCTGGAGGATGGAGGCGACGGTGACGACCTCGTGGATCTCGTCGGTGCCCGGGTCATCGGTCTCCGCGCTCTTCTGGGCGGCCAGCAGGATCGGGGTCTCCTCCTCCTGCGCCCGCTCCAGGGCGGCGATGGACTTGGTCCGCCCGACGAAGAGCGGGATGACCATGTGGGGGTAGACGACGACGTCCCGCAGCGGCAGAAGCGGCGCGGAACCCGAGGTCACGACGGGCGCAGTGGATTCCTCGGATGCCATGGGATACCTCTTGCAATAGGGGGGTCCGCCGGTGGACCCCGAATACCTGACTACACTATGGGGTCACTACCGGCGGCTTTCAAGCGGGGGATCAGTGGTCGGTGGCGGCCTGCTGCTGCTCCCCACCCTCGTAGATGAAGATGGGCTGGGTCTCCTCGGTGATGACGCCCTCGTCGATGACCACCTTGGCGACCCCCTCCATGGAGGGGAGCTCGTACATGGTCTCCTGGAGGTGGTGCTCCAGGATGGAGCGCAGCCCCCGGGCACCGGTCTTGCGCTCCATGGCCTTGCGGGCGATGGCGCGCAGGGCCTCCTCCCGGAACTCCAGCTCCACGCCCTCCATCTCGAACAGGCGGGCGTACTGCTTGGTCAGGGCGTTCTTGGGCTCGGTGAGGATCTCGATGAGGGCATCCTCGTCGAGCTCGTCGAGGACGGCGAGGACCGGCACCCGGCCGACGAACTCCGGGATGAGGCCGAACTTGACCAGGTCCTCGGGCTCGGCGGTGTGCATCAGGGCCTGCTCGGAGGCCTTGTCATCACTACTGCGGATCTCGGCCCCGAAGCCGATGCCGCCCTTCTCGGTGCGCTCGCGGACCACCTTGTCCAGGCCGGCAAAGGCGCCGCCGACGATGAACATGATGTTCTTGGTATCCACCTGCAGGAACTCCTGCTGGGGGTGCTTGCGCCCGCCCTGGGGCGGTACCGAGGCGACCGTCCCCTCGATGAGCTTGAGCAGCGCCTGCTGCACGCCCTCCCCGGAGACATCCCGGGTAATGGAGGGGTTGTCCGACTTGCGGGAGATCTTGTCGATCTCGTCGATGTAGACGATGCCGTTCTGCGCCTTCTCGACGTCGTAGTCGCACTTCTGCAGCAGCTTCTGGATGATGTTCTCCACATCCTCGCCGACGTAGCCCGCCTCGGTGAGGGTGGTGGCATCGGCGATGGTGAAGGGGACATTGAGCATCCGCGCCAGGGTCTCGGCGAGCAGCGTCTTGCCCGAGCCGGTGGGCCCGATGAGCAGGATGTTGCTCTTGGCCAGCTCCACGTCATCCTTGCGCTGGCTGCTCTCCAGCCGCTTGTAGTGGTTGTAGACGGCCACGGAGAGCGCCTTCTTGGCCGACTCCTGGCCGATGACGTACTCGCCGAGGGTGTAGTGGATCTCCGACGGCGTGGGCAGCTTGTTGCGGCCGGTGCTCGCCTCCTGCTCCTGGATCTCCTCGCGGATGATCTCGTTGCAGAGATCCACGCACTCGTCGCAGATGAACACGGACGGGCCGGCGATGAGCTTGCGGACCTCGTGCTGGCTCTTGCCGCAGAAGGAACAGTAGAGCAGCTTCTCGTCGCCGCCGTGCTTTTCGTCGCTCATTGAACCACCTCGCTGTGCCTGGTTTCGAGGGTGCCGCGCACCGTGCTATCGCGGCGGATGTCAGGCACCCGCATCCGCCCCGCGATGGGTCATGACCTCGTCGATCAGGCCGTACTCCACCGATTCCTCGGCACTCATGAAGAAGTCGCGGTCGGTATCCCGGGCGACCTTCTCCTCGTCCTGACCGGTGTGGTGGGTCATGATCTTGTTCAGCCGCTCGCGGACCTTGAGGATCTCGTTGGCGTGGATCTCGATATCCGACGCCTGCCCCTGGAAACCGCCCAGGGGCTGGTGGATCATCATCCGCGAGTGCGGCAGGGCGAACCGCTTGCCCGCCGCGCCGGCGGTGAGCAGCAGCGCCCCCATGCTAGCCGCCTGGCCCACGCACATGGTGGCCACGTCCGGCTTGATGAACTGCATCGTGTCATAGATGGACAGCCCGGCGGTCACGGAGCCGCCGGGGCTGTTGATGTAGAGGTGGATGTCCTTGTCGGGGTTCTCGGACTCCAGGTAGAGGAGCTGGGCCACGATGAGGTTGGCCATGTGGTCCTCCACCGGGCCCGTCAGGAAGATGACCCGTTCCCGGAGCAGGCGCGAGAAGATGTCGTAGGCACGCTCCCCGCGGGCGCTCTGCTCCACGACCATGGGGACGAGGCCGGAGTTCTGGATCTCCGGCGCCATGCCCTGTCCTTCGCCTTCGCTCATGCGTTCTCCCCCTCTGCCTCTTCGGCGCCGGGATTCATCAGTTCCTGGAAGCTCAGGGGCTTCTCGGTCACCTGGGCGCGCTCGGCGAACCATTCAACCACCTTGCCCTCGAGCACCAGGGATTCGATCTCTGCCAGTCGCTGGCGATCCCCGTAATAATAGTCGATCACCTGCTGCGGCTGCTCGTAGGGAGCGGCGATCTCCTCGACCTTCGCCCGCACCTCGTCGCGATCCGCCTGCAGGCCCTCCTCCTCGACCACCTTCGACAGGATGAGGCCGAGCGCCACACGGCGCCGCGCCTGCTCGTCGAACATCGAGCGGTCGAGATTGACATCCTGGGCCGCGGCGCCCTGGGACTGCATCTGCTGGCGCATCTGCTCCACCAGATTGTCCGCCTCCTGGTCCACCAGGCCCTGCGGGAGATCCAGCTGGTGGTTCTGCCACAGCTGCTCCATGACCTGGTCCTTGACGCGCTCGCGCAGGCGCTGGTTGAGCTCGCGCTCCATGTTGGCGCGGACCTCGTCTCGCAGGGCCTGGACGCTGTCCATCCCCAGAGAAGTGGCGAACTCCTCGGTCACCTCGGGCAGCTGCGCCGCCTCGACCTTCTTGACGGTGGTCTCGAAGCGCGCGGTCTTCCCGGCCAGGTCCTCCACCGGGTAGTCCTCGGGGAAGGTCACCTCCAGCTCCGGGTGCTCACCGGCGGAGGCGCCGCGCAGGCCGTCCTCGAAGCCCTCGATCATGTTCGCCGAGCCGATCTCCACGGCGAAGTCGTTCGCCTCGCCGCCCTCGAAGGCCTCGCCGTCGACGTAGCCCTTGAAGTCCAGGGTGACGCGGTCCCCCTCCTCGGCAGGACCCTCCTTCTCGACCCACTCCTTGCGCTGCTCGCGGATCATGTCGAGGGTCCGGTCGACGTCGCCCTCCTCGATGGTGACCTGCGGGCGCTCCACCTCCAGGGAGGCGGCATCCGGGACGGTGACCTCGGGGTAGACCTCGAATCGGGCGGTGAAGGTGAGCCTGCCGTCATCCCCGATCTGCGGCGCCTCCACCTGGGGGGTACCGGCGGGGTTCAGCTCCTGCTGGCCCAGCGCCTCGATGAGCGAGGACTGGATCACCTCGCCGACCACCTCCTCGCGGACCTGGGGCCCGTAGCGCTTGCGCATGACCGAAAGCGGTACCTTGCCGGGACGGAAACCGTCGATCCGGGCATTCTTGCGCATCTGCTCCAGCCGCTGGTCCACCTGGGAGGTGACCCGGTCGTCGGGGACGGTGACCGTGAGGCGTCGCTCCAGGCCACCGGGGGATTCGACGGAAACGTCCATCTCGACTCCTCTTGTCGGATTCTGCAATTTCAACGCGAGTGTTCGGCCCGTGACAACCGACCACGGGTGGGGTTTCCCGGAAAGCTGGTGCGAAAGGCGAGACTCGAACTCGCACGGGCAAAGCCCACTGGATCCTAAATCCAGCGCGTCTACCATTCCGCCACTTTCGCCTTGATACGGCGCAGTATACCGACTGTATCCCCGCCTGCCCAATCGCCCCAATGCGAAGGCCGGGCGTCCGCCTATTCGGGGGCGGTCGGTGCCAGTCCCGGATACCCGATACGCCGTGAAGACGTCCCTG
>JBKGYA010000010.1:0-24260 GCA_046546335.1 Thiohalospira sp.
CAGCGGGGACTGGCGGCTCTACGGCCTGGCCTCCCGCGGCGCCTCCCGACCCTGGTTGCGGGGCGATCCCCGGGCGGCGGCCCGGGTGGTGGAGCAGCCCCCGCGGCGGGTGGCGGCCCTGCTGGCCACCGTCCTCCCCGAGGCGCGCCGCGTGGGGCTGCTGCTGGGTCCCTCCTCCCGCCACTACGGGCGCCGGCTGGCCGCCGCCCTGGAGGCAGCGGACCGGGAGCCCGACAGCCGCCGGGTGGATCGGGAGTCCGAGGTCGAGTCGGTGGCGGAGACGCTCTTCGAGTCCAGCCAGGTGCTGCTCGTCCCCGCCGACCCCGTGGTCATCAACCGCCGCACTGCCGTCCCCCTCATCCAGGGCGCCTATCTGCGCGGCGTCCCCCTCATCGGTCCGGGGCGCTCCAGCGTCCGCGCCGGCGCCCTCATGGCCCTGCACACCGACCCCGCCGAGCTGGGGCGCGAGGCCGCCACCGATGTGCGGGCCGCCCTGGCGGGCTCGCCACCGGCCGGCCACCGCCATCCGCTGGACTTCCAGGTGGTGGTCAATTACGGCGTCGCCCGCGCCCTGGGGCTGGCCGTGCCCCCCGAGCCGGAGCTGCGTCGGCAGCTGCAGGGGGGACGGTCATGACGGTGGGGGGGATCCGGCGCACCCTGCTAATGGTGGCCCTGCTGCCGGCCCTGGTCACCGCCCTCCTGCTGTTCGGCTACTTCGTCAGCGAGCAGATGCAGCTGCTGGACGACGCCCTGGACGACCAGGGGCGGACCCTGGCCGAACAGCTGGCCCCGGCGGCGGAGTACGGCGTGGTCACCGAGAACCGCCCCCTGCTGGGCCGGGTGGTGGCGGCCGCCTGGGGCGATCGCGCCGTGGCCGGCATCGCGGTGGTCGACGCCACCGGCGAGGTCATCTGGCACCGGGGCGACTTCGAACATGCCACGGAGCTGCGGATGGCGCGGGAGGGCAGCGAGGCGCGGGAGTGTGCCCGGGGCCGCCAGCGGGTGCTCTTCTGCGCCCCCATCCGCCGTACCCGGTTGCCGGTGGAGGATTTCGGCGACACTGCCCAGGTGCTGCCCGAGGTGGTGGGCCGGGTCTACGTGGAGATGTCGGTGGTCCCGCTGCACGAGCGGCGCAACGCCGCGATCCTGCGGGCGGTGGGGATCACCCTGGCGGTCCTCCTGCTGGGCGGGCTGGTGGCGGTCCGGGCGGGGCGCTCCATCAGTAAGCCCCTGGGGGAGCTGGCCGATGCCCTGCGCGCCGCCGGGCGTGGGGAACTGGAGCGCCAGGTGCCGGAGAACGCCGGCGGCGAGCTGGGGGTCCTCCAGAGCGGCTTCAACCACATGATCGCCGAGCTCAAGTCCACTCACGACCAGATGCAGGGCCGGATCGAGGAGGCCACCGGCGAGCTGCTCAACGTCCTGGAGGAGCTGGAGCGCAAGAACCGCGCCCTGGAGACCCAGCGGCGCAACGCCCAGGCGGCCAACGAGGCCAAGACCCGCTTCCTGGCCAACATGTCCCACGAGATCCGGACCCCCATGAGCGGCATCATCGGCATGGCCGAGCTCCTGGGGCGGACCCCCCTGGATACGGCCCAGCGGGACTACGTGGACGCCCTGCGGGTGGCCGCGGACAGCCTCCACGTCCTGCTCGACGACGTCCTCGACCTGGCCAAGATCGAGGCCGGCAAGGTGCGGCTGCAGCATCGCCCCTTCGACCTGCGCGAGGCGGTGGAGTCGGTGGCGCGGATGCTCGCCCCCAGCGCCCACGCCAAGGGCCTCGACCTGGTCTGCTTCATCGATCCGGGGGTCCAGACCCGGGTGGTGGGGGATGCCCAGAAGCTCAAGCAGGTCCTCACCAACCTCGCCATCAACGCCATCAAGTACACCGAGGCCGGCGAGGTGGTCCTGGAGGTCACGGCGGAGCGGGGGAGCGATGACGCCGATCAGTGGCTCTGCTTCCGCGTCCGCGATACCGGGGTGGGGATCGCACCGGAGGCCCAGGCCCGGATCTTCGAGAGCTTTGCCCGGGTGGACGAGGGGGAGCCGGTACCCGGTACCGGCCTGGGGACCACCATCGCCCGGGAGTTCGTGGAGCTCATGGGCGGCGAGATCGGCCTGGAGAGCGAACCCGGTCAGGGGTCGCTATTCTGGTTCCGCCTGCCCTGGCGGCTGGCCCCGGAGGGGAGCGAAGAGCCCATTGCTGGCCTGGACGGCGAGCGCGTCCTGGTGGTCAGCGGCCGGAAGAGCGAGCGCCGTACCCTGGAGGCGTACGTCGCGGCCCAGGGCGGGAGGGTGACTGCCTGGTCGTCCCTGCCGCCGAGGGAGGCGGCCACAGCGGCCGAAGCCTTCGATATCGTCCTAGTGAGCCGCGGCCCCGGGGGTCCCGCCCCGCCGGGAGAGGAGCTAGCGGCCATCGCCCGGCGGGCCCGGCTCATCTGTCTGCTCCCGCTGGGGGAGGAGCCGCTCCGGGCCGAGTGCCCGGTCCACCTGCGGACCCCGGTCCTGTGGCGGCAGCTGGCCGAGTGCGTGGCCGGGGAGGAGCGGGAGACGGCGCCGGAGGCGCCCCCCGGCGATCTCCCGGCCATCCGCGTGCTGGTGGCCGAGGACAACGCCATCAACGCCCGGGTCATCCGGACCTTCCTGGAGCAGGCCGGTCATCACGTCACGGTGGTCGGCGACGGTGAGGCCGCCCTGGCGCACCTGCAGAACGAACCGGTGGATATCGCCTTCCTGGACCTGCGCATGCCGGGGCTGGACGGCATCGAGGTGGCCCGCCGCTGGCGGCAGGAGGAGGGGGACGGCCGGGTCCCCCTGGTGGCGCTCACGGCCAATGCCACCGAGGCCGACCGCGCGGCGTGCGCGGAGGCCGGCATGGACGGCTTCCTCACCAAACCGGTGAGTTCCGCCGAACTGGACGAACTCATAGGCCGCCTGACGGGCCTTGAAAACGCCGGCGCTTTCGGCTCAAATGGTGGTAACGGTTAGCGCGCGCCGGTGCCGGACGGTGCCGGACGGAATACGGTGACAAGCGGAGGCAGGACATTGAGCGATAATATCGTCCATGTGACGGACAGCACCTTCGAGGACGAAGTCCTGAACACCGACGGGGCCGTGCTCGTCGACTACTGGGCCGACTGGTGCGGCCCGTGCAAGATGATCGCCCCGATCCTGGACGAGCTGGCCGAGGAGTACGCCGGCAGGCTCAAGATCGCCAAGCTCAACATCGACGAGAATCCCGGCACCCCGCCGAAGTTCGGCATCCGCGGTATCCCGACGCTGATGCTGTTCAAGGACGGTAATGTCGAGGCCACCAAGGTGGGGGCGGTCTCCAAGTCGCAGCTCTCGGCCTTCGTCGACAGCAACCTGTAGCGGTAGCCGCGGTTCGGCGGCCGCCCCGGCGGTGGTCGCCGACGGCAGGGTGGACCCCGGTCCGCCATCGTGATAGCTTCCCCTACGCGCCTGCCCCCTGCGGCGCGACTTTTCGATTTTCAGGACTCTCGAACCGAATCCCCGATCCCGGAAACGGACCCTCCCTCCTGGCGTGTGGCCGCCGATCGGTGGAGTCTCCGCGGAGTCGTTCCCGCATCCGCCGGAACCCCCATGCCCGAATCATCCGACCGATACAGCGACAAGACCATGAATCTGACCGAACTCAAGCGTACGACCGCGGCCGAACTCATCAAGCAGGCCGAGGAGATGAATCTGGAGGGGCTCTCCCGGGCCCGCAAGCAGGACGTCATTGTCGCCATGCTCAAGGCGCACGCCGAGCGCGGCGAGGACATCTACGGTGACGGGGTGCTGGAGATCCTCCAGGACGGGTTCGGCTTCCTGCGCTCGGCGGATGGCTCCTACCTCGCCGGGCCGGACGACATCTACGTCTCGCCCAGCCAGATCCGGCGCTTCAATCTCCGCACCGGGGACAACATCGCCGGCAAGATCCGGCCACCCAAGGAGGGGGAGCGCTACTTCGCCCTGCTCAAGGTGGAGGAGATCAACTTCGAGCGCCCGGAGCACTCCAAGAACAAGGTCCTGTTCGAGAACCTGACCCCGCTGCACGCTACCGAGCGCATGCAGATGGAGGTGGGCAACGGCTCCACCGAGGACATCACCCCCCGGGTCATCGACCTTATCGCCCCCATCGGCAAGGGCCAGCGCGGCCTGCTGGTCTCCCCGCCCAAGGCGGGCAAGACCCTGATGCTGCAGCAGATCGCCCAGTCCATCACGCACAACCACCCGGAGGTCTTCCTCATCGTTCTGCTCATCGACGAGCGGCCGGAGGAGGTCACGGAGATGGAGCGGTCGGTGCGCGGCGAGGTGGTCTCGTCGACCTTCGACGAGCCGGCCACCCGCCACGTCCAGGTGGCGGAGATGGTCATCGAGCGGGCCAAGCGGCTGGTGGAGCACAAGACCGACGTGGTCATCCTGCTGGACTCCATCACCCGCCTGGCGCGCGCCTACAACACCACCATCCCCTCGTCGGGCAAGGTCCTCACCGGCGGCGTGGACGCCAACGCCCTGCACCGGCCCAAGCGCTTCTTCGGCGCGGCGCGGAACATCGAGGAGGGCGGCAGCCTGAGCATCCTCGCCACCGCCCTGGTGGAGACCGGCTCGCGCATGGACGAGGTCATCTTCGAGGAGTTCAAGGGCACCGGTAACCTGGAGCTCCACCTGGACCGGCGTATCGCCGAGAAGCGGATCTTCCCGGCCATCAACATCAATCGTTCCGGGACCCGGCGCGAGGAGCTGCTCACCAAGCCGGACGAGCTGCAGAAGATGTGGGTGCTGCGCAAGCTGCTCAATCCCATGGACGAGGTGGCGGCCATGGAGTTCCTGCACGACAAGCTCAAGGCGACCAAGACCAACGACCAGTTCTTCGACTCCATGAAGCGCTGAGCCGGCCGACCCCCCGACCGCCGCCGAGTATGCAGACGCCCTGCCGGCTCCCCTTGCCGGGGAGCGGCGCGCTGGCGTAAGATGCCCGGCTTGTTCGCGGCGCCCCGAGGAGCTTCGGGCCACGAATTGATTCGGGCGCCTGTACAGGGAGCGCTCCTCGAGAGGACGCTTCAGGGCCCAATGCGAGGTAGGTAGCGATGAAAGCGGATATCCATCCCCGGTATCAGGAAATCAACGTGAGCTGCAGCTGTGGCAACAGCTTCAAGACCCGTTCCACGGCGTCGGAGGACCTCCACGTGGACGTCTGCGCCGAGTGCCACCCCTTCTATACCGGCAAGCAGCGGCTGGTGGACACCGCCGGGCGCGTGGACAAGTTCCGCCAGAAGTACGGCATGTAGCGCCCTCAGGCCGGCGGCTCCCCCTCGCCGGCCAGCAGCCCGGCGACCGCCTCCCGGCCGGCCCGCTCCATGGGGTGGCCGTCCACCGGCGAGGCCGGTGCCTGCCGGATCCCCCGCTCGGGGAAGACCACCACCTCCACCTCGGTATCCTCCCCCCAGGGAAAGCGGAAGCTGGGCAGCCGTTGCTCGGCCTCGCCGATCCGTAATGCCACCTCGCCCTCGTCGAAGGGGTGGCGGTGATCCATGAGCCGGAAGGCCACGGCCTCGGGGGTATCACTGAAGAGGTGGAGGGTTACCCGCGTGTGGCTCCCCGCCGTACCGGTGAGGACCGGCCCCACCAGGCGCGGCCGGAAGTCGGCGAACGCCTCCATGACCTCCAGGGCCATGCGGCGCAGGTGTGTCAGCTGGCGCGGCTGGTGGTCGGCCTCGAACAGGCGCTGATGCTCCCGCAGGGCCGCCTCGATCTCCTCGTTGCGCGGTAGATTCCGGGTATCCCCCGCCCCCAGCCGTGCCGCCGCCTTGCGCTTGGCGTGGTGGAAGTCGGTCAGGGCGCCGTCGCTCATCAGGCGCGCCGCCTCCGCGGCGATGCTCTGGCGCATGGCCTGTTCGTGTCGCCTGGGGGTGGTTGCCATGGCAGGCCTCCTTAGAAGAGCGAGCGCTGGACATCGTCGCCCGAGCCGGAGCCGTCGTCCTCGCTGTTCGGCTCCGGGACGTTGCCCGGCCGGAAGGTCTCGAAGATGGCATCCTCGTTGTCGGGGCCGGCCAGACGCCCGGTCTCCGGGTCGATGCGGACCGTGACCATGCCGGAGGGCCGCTCCAGCTCCTGTTCCGGGACCCCGGCCAGGGCCACACTCATGAAGTCCCGCCACATGGGGAGGGCGGCGCGTGCGCCCGTCTCCTGGCGGCCCAGGGGCCGCGGGTTGTCGAAGCCAATCCAGCTCGTGGTGGCCACCGCCTGGTTGAAGCCGGTGAACCAGGCATCCACCTGCTGATTGGTGGTGCCGGTCTTGCCGGCAAGGTCGTCCCGGCCCAGTGCCAGGGCGCCCCGGCCGGTTCCTTCCTTGATCACATCCCGAAGCATGGAGTTGATCTGGTAGGCGTTCTCCGGTGGCAGGACCCGCTCCGCCGGGCGCCGGGCGCGCGCCTCGGGGACCGGAAGTCCGGGTAGCCCGATGCGACCGATGAGGTGCTCGGCACCCCGCAGTCCCTCGGGGACCGCCTCGTCGCAGTCGGGGCAGACCCGTTCCGGGTTGGCCTCGTAGAGGATGCGACCACCGCGATCCTCGACGCGCTGGAGGTAGTGGGCATTCACACGGTAGCCGCCGTTGGCGAAGACGGTATAGCCGGTGGCCAGCTCCAGGGGCGTGATGGAGCCGCTGCCCAGGGCGAGGGTCAGATCCCGGGGGAGTCGCTCGCGGTCGAAACCGAACCGGGTGGCGTGGTTGATGGCATACTGGATTCCCATGGCGCGCAACAGCCGGATGGAGATGAGATTGCGCGATTTCACCAGGCCGGTACGCAGCCGGGTGGGACCGAAGAAGCGGCCACTGTAGTTCTCCGGCGCCCAGATCCCCTCCAGGGCGGTATCCTCCAGTACGACCGGGGCGTCGTTGATGATGCTCGCCGGCGTGAAGCCGGACTCCAGGGCGGCGGAGTAGATGAAGGGCTTGAAGTTGGAGCCCGGCTGCCGCCGCGCCTGGGTGGCCCGGTTATACATGCTGCGGTTGAAGTCGTAGCCGCCGGCCAGGGCGAGAACGCTGCCGTCCTCCGGCCGCTGGGAGACGATCGCCCCCTGGACCTCCGGATTGTTGGCCAGGTGCCAGCGGCCCTCTTCCAGCGGGCGCAGGTGGACGATGTCCCCCACGGCGACGACATCCGAGGCGGACTCCGGTTCGGGGCCAGTGTTGTTGGCATCCTGGTAGGGGCGCGCCCAGGAAAGTCCCTGCCACGGGATGGTATCCAGCGTCCCGGCGGAGGTGATCACCCGCGCCGAGCGCTCATCAACGGCGACCACCAGGCCCGGCTCCAGATCCCGGGGCAGTTGGACCTCCTCCAGCTGCTGCCGCCACTCCCGGAGCTGCGGCGGGCGCAGATCCAGTGGCCCCGGCTCATCGGCGGTGGTCAGCCAGTACCGGGCCGGGCCGTCCAGATCCAGCTCGCGCTGTTCCACGGGTCCGCGGTAGCCGTGGCGGGAGGAATAGTCGTGGAGGCCATTGGCCAGGGCCTCGTTGGCGGCCTCCTGGAGTCGGCTCTCCACCGTGGTGTAGACCCGGTAGCCGCCGCTGTATGCCTCTTTACCGTGGCGGGCCACCATCTCCTGGCGGGCCAGCTCGGCGATCCACGGGGCATGCAGGCCGGCCTCGGCGCCATGATAGCTGGCGTTGTCACCGGAGGCGCGCGCCTCCCGCCAGCGGTCGGTCTCCAGATAGCCGAGGGCGTGCATGCGGTCGAGCACATAGTTGCGGCGGACAAGGGCCCGCTTGCTGCCCGTAAGCGGGTTGTAGCGGGAGGGTGCCTTGGGCAGCCCGGCGATCATCGCCATCTGCTCGGGCTCGAGTTCATCCACGCCGACGCCGTAGTAGACCTCCGCCGCTGCCTCGATCCCGTAGGCCCGGTTCCCCAGGTAGATCTTGTTGAGGTAGAGCTCGAGGATGCTGCGCTTGTCCAGCTCCCGTTCAATCTTGAAGGCCAGCAGGATCTCCCGGACCTTGCGCAGATAGGTCTTCTCCCGGGTGAGGAAGAAGTTCCGCGCCACCTGCATGGTAATGGTGCTGCCGCCCTGGCTCTTGTCGCCGGTGGTCGCGAGGTTGGCCGCTGCCCGGATCAGCCCGAGGTAGTCGACCCCCGGGTGGTCGTAGAAGCGATTGTCCTCGGCGGCCATGACCGCCTGGACCATGAGCGAGGGGATCTCGTTGCGCTCCAGCGGGATTCGGCGCTGGCTGCCGTACTCGGCTATCAGCTTCCCGTCGCGGCTGTAGATGCGCAGGGGGACCTGGAGCTCGATGTCCTGGAGTTCGGCGTGGGCCGGCAGCCCCGGCGCGAGGTGGGCATAGGCGGCGAAGCCGGCGGCAACCGCGACAACGTAGAGGAAGGCCAGGCCGAGGACCAGGCGCCGGGAATAACGAACCAGAGCAGACATGGGGGTGCAATGTTGCCGGAAGAGTCACCCAGTATACGGGGGCTGACCTAGCCAGGGGAATGCTTGCCGTTGACGGTGAGGGACATCGGCGCCAATATAGCCGGAATCGCGTGATACGGAATTCGCGCCCATGAAGAGAACAGGGACGGACTCATCCCCCCTCGTCGGGGTCGATATCGGGACCAGTGCGGTCAAGGTCGTGGCGTTTCCCCGCCGCCGGCCGCCGCGCTGGTCCGTCGTCCCCCTTCCCGAAAACACCGTCAGCGAGAAACAGGTCCAGCGGCCGGAGGCCGTGGCCGGTGCCCTGCGTACGGCCCTGGGTGAACTCGGGCGAGTGCCGCGCCGGACCGCCCTGGCCGTGGGCGGTTCAGCGGTCATGACCCGCGAATGGCGTCTCCCCACGGGGCTGGATGACGAACTCCTGGAGGCCCGTATCCGGGAGGAGGCGGCAAGCGCCCTCCCCTTCGATCCCGACAGCGTCTACCTCGACTTCCAGGTCCTGGGGCCGGACCCCGAGGATGCCGGCCTGCAAGAGGTCCTGCTGGCGGCCTCGCGCGCCGATCAGGTGGATGGCCGGCTCGCTGCCGTCCGGAAGGCCGGACTGCATCCGGTGCTGGTGGATCTCGAGCCCTTTGCCCTGGAACAGGCCGCCGCCCGCCTCACGCGCCAGGGCGAGGCAGTTGCACTGGCCGATCTCGGTGCTACCAGTGTGACCCTCGCCCTGGCTGCCGATGGTCAGGGCCGTTTCAGCCGCTCCCAGGCGCTCTCCGGTACCCCGCTGGCTGCCGCCATGGCCTCCGCACGGGGGAGTACCCGGGCCGAGTCCGAGGCGGCCCTGCGCCAGGGTGAGTCCCCTCCGGAAGAGTTGCTGACCCCCTTTGTCGAGGCCCTGGCAGCCCAGCTCCGACGTCTCCTGCAGCTGGCGGAGGATCGAGCCGAACGGACTGTCGATCGCCTGCTGATCGCCGGTGGTGGTGCCCTGACGCCGGGGCTCCTTGACGGGCTACGGGAGTTCCTCCCGCAGCCCGTCACCCTGGCACACCCCCTCTCCCGCCCGGGGGAGGAGTCCGGCGGCGGCCTGCGCCAGGTCGAGCCCGCGCTGGTGGTGGCGGCCGCCCTGGCCCGAAGGAGGCTGCCATGACCCATGCGGTGAATCTCCTGCCGTGGCGGGCGGATCGGCGCCGGCGGGAACGCCACCGGGTCCTCGCCCTCATTGCTGGCGCGCCGCTACTGGCAGTGCTGGTGGCGGGCGGGATCTGGCTGCAGCTGGCCGCCTGGCAGTCGGCCCAGGAGGCCCGGAACGCCCATCTGGAACGGGCCATCGCGGAGGTGGAGGAGCGCCTGGAGGAGGTGAGCCGGCTGCGGAAGGAGCGCGAGGAGATCGAGGCGCGCATGGCGGTGCTCGAGGGGCTGGTCGCCCAGCGGGGCCGGCCGCTGGTATGGCTCAATGCCATGGTGGGGGCTACGCCGGATGCCATTACCCTGGCCCGGATCGCCGCCGACAAGGACTCCCTGGAACTGGCCGGTCGCGCCCGGGCCAACGGTGACGTCTCGGTCTTCATGAACCGCCTGGAGGCGGCGGCGATCTTCGAGGCCCCGCGGCTGGAGGTCATCGAGGAGAGCGAGGCGGGCGGTTATCGCTTCGACCTCCATCTGCCCCTGGCAGAACCGGCAGAGAGGGCCAAGGATGGCACTGAGTGACCTGAACGAGATCGAGCTGGACCCGAGCCAGGCCCATCGCTGGCCGGCGGCGGTTCGCGCCGGCCTGGCCGGAGGCAGCGCCCTGGTGGTCCTGATCCTGGCTGGCCTCCTCCTGTTGCGACCGGCCTGGTCGGAACTTCAGGAAGCCGGCGCCCGCGAGGAGCGACTGCTGGAGCGCTATGGCGATCGGCGCGCCCTGGCCGCCGACCTCGATCGCCACCGCCAGCGGATGGAGGAGATCCGCGATCTCTACGCCGACCTCCTGGAGCGTCTGCCCCGGGGGAGCGAGATGGCGGACCTGCTGACCCGGATCTCCGAGGCGGGCCGGTCCGCCGGCCTGAGCTTCGAGCGCTTCGAGCCCCTGCCCGAGGTGCCCGGTGAATTCTACGCCGAGGCGCCGGTGCGTCTGCGCCTGAACGGGACCTTTACCGAGTTCGGCCGCTTCGTGCAGGCATTGGTGGAACTGCCCCGGGTGGTCACCATCGGCGATCTCACCATCGAGGCGAACGATTCGGGGGAGGGGGTCACCGTCGAGATGACGGCGCGGACCTATCGCTATACCGGGGAGGAGGTGACATGACCCGGTGGTCGTCCATCGGACCCATCGCCGCGATCGGGATCCTCATGGGCTGTTCGGACCCGGATCTCGAGGGTCTGCAGGCGCGCATGGAGTCCGCGGAGGGGGAGAGCGCGAACGAGGTGGCGCCGCTGCCAACGCTGACCGAGCCCGAATTCCCCGACTTTGCCGCCAACGGCCGTAATCCGGTGAGGTCACCGGAGGGGACCTCTACCGGCGCCAAGGAGGAGGCCGCTGGCCCCGCGCCCGAACCGGGGCGGGAGCCGGGCCCGCTGGAGGCCCACAGCCTGGAGAGTCTGCGACTCGTCGGCGTCTTGGGGGCGGGTGAGCGCCGGATCGCGCTGGTGGAGGGGCCCGATGGGCGTCTGCACCAGGTCTCGGTCGGGGATTACATGGGGCGCAACCACGGCCGCGTGGAGCGGATCACCGCCGGCGCCGTCGAGCTGCGGGAACTGGTGCGGGACGGCTCCGCCTGGGAGGAGCGGACCGCCCGGCTGCAGCGGGACCGGGAAGGGGAATCCTGAGGAGGGAACGATATGCGGCGAGCCATCCTGATGGCCCTGACGTTCTGCGGCGCAGCCGGCGTGGCGGAGGCAGCCGAGGTTACCGGCGTCCGGGCCACCGAACAGGGTCTGTATTTCGCCACCGACGGCGAGGTGGAGCCCAGCGCCTTTACCCTGACCGACCCCCATCGAGTGGTCGTGGATCTGCCGGGGGCCACCAGCGCCGTGGAACGCGATCCCGACCTGGTCTCCGAGAAGGTGGAGGACCTGCGCCTGATCGAGGGCGGGGACCGGACCCGGCTGGTAGCCACCCTTGCCGGTCCCCACGCCCATCAGCTCCGCACGGATGAAGAGGGCTTCGAGCTTGCCCTGGGGGCGGTGGAGCCGGGTGAGGAACCGGAACAGTCCGGGGATGGGCAGGAAGAAGTGGTGCGGCTGACCGGCGTCGATTTCCGCCGCGGCGATGGGGAGGGCGGCGAGCTGCATCTGGCCCTCTCGGAGACGGGCGGCGAGGTCGATGTGCGCCGCCATGAAGAGGGCTACCGCCTCTTCATCGAGGGCGCGGAGGTCCCCGACGAGCAGCGGCGGCGCTTCGATGTCGGCGACTTTGCCACCCCGGTGGAGAAGGTGGATGTCCGGGAGCGCCAGGGCGGTGCCCATCTGCTGATCCACACCGATGGCGAGACCGAGCACCGCCTCCGCCACCTGGATGGCGAGGTCGTCCTCGCGGTTCTGCCGCGAGCCACGGCCTCGGCCGAGAGCGAGGATGAAGGGGACGCGGACTACACCGGCGAGAGCCTTTCCTTCGACGTGCGGGATGCCGACGTGCGCGAACTCCTCCACCGTATCGGCGAGTTCACGGAGCTGAACATGGTGGTCAGCGACTCCGTTCAGGGCTCGCTGACCATGCACCTGGAAAACGTCCCCTGGGATCAGGCGCTGGACCATATCCTCACCCTCAAGGGGCTGGGGATGCGCCGGGACGGCGATGTCCGCCTCATCGCCCCGCAACAGGAGCTTCTCGACAGCGAGAGCGCACGGCTGGAAGCGGAGCAGCGCCGGGACGAACTGGTCCCCCTGGAGAAGGCCACCCTCCAGGTGAACTATGCCAAGGCGGCCGAACTTGCCTCCACCCTGCGATCCGAAGAGGGCGGGATGCTCTCCGATCGCGGTTCGGTCCGGGTGGACGAGCGGACCAACAAGCTCCTCATCCGGGATACCCCGGCCAACCTCCGCGCTGCCCGGGAACTGGTGGAGGAGCTGGACGTCCCGGTCCGCCAGGTGCTGATCGAGACCCGGATCGTCATCGCCAACGACGATTTCAGCGAGGAGCTGGGGAGCCGGTTCGGCGCCAGCCACGTCTCGGAAAGCGGCGATACCGGCGTGACTGGCAGCGGCAGCGGGGCCGACAGCCTCATCGACGATACGCGACCGGAGGATGTGGGCAGCGGTGACCGCCTGGCCGTGGACCTGCCAGCGACAAACCCCGCCGGTCAGATCGCCATGTCGGTCCTCGACGGCGACACCCTGCTCGACCTGGAACTCTCGGCCCTGCAGGCGGAGAACGAGGGCGAGATCGTCTCCAACCCCCGCGTGATCACCGCCAACCAGCGGGAGGCGGTCATCGAGCAGGGCGTGGAGATCCCCTATCAGGAGGCCAGCTCCAGCGGGGCCACCTCGGTCTCCTTCAAGAAGGCGGTGCTGAGCCTCGGGGTGACGCCCCAGATCACCCCCGACGGGCGCATCATCATGGACCTCCAGATCAACAAGGACAGTGTGGGCGAGGTCTTCGACGGCGTACCCAGTGTCGACACCCGCGAGGTCACCACCCAGGCCCTGGTCGCCGACGGCGAGACGGTGGTTCTGGGCGGGATCTACGAGACCGAGCAGAGTCGCGAGACGGACAAGGTCCCGCTACTGGGCGACCTGCCGCTGCTGGGGGGGCTCTTTCGCCATACCCAGGAGACCAATGCCAAGGCGGAGCTGCTGATCTTCGTTACGCCCCGCCTGATCGAGGGCGACCCCAGCGAGGCACCGGTATCCGAGCAGAAGCTCGACCTCTGACATCGGTGACCGCGGACCCGGACGGAGGGGGCCGGATGGTCGGTACCAGGGCGCTGGAACGGCCACGAGTCCTTCCGGAGCGAGTACGGGGGGCCTGGGCCGGGATGTGGGTGAGGCTTGACCCCGCGCCGCCGGACTGCCGTAACATGAGTGGATGCAAGCACCCGATCGGATCATCCTCGTGGGCCCCATGGGCGTGGGCAAGACCACCGTGGGGCGGCAGCTCGCCCGCGCCCTGAATCGCCCCTTCCAGGATGCCGACCGCGCCATAGAGGAGCGCACCGGCGCCAGCATCCCCTGGATATTCGATATCGAGGGCGAGGAGGGCTTTCGCAGCCGCGAGCGCGGGATCCTCGACGAGCTGACGCGGGAGCCGGAGCTGGTGCTGGCCACCGGCGGGGGGGCTGTGCTCGACCCCGATATCCGCCGGAAGCTGGCCGAGCGCGGCCACGTCATCTACCTCTATGCCCCGGTGGACCACCTCTACGAGCGGACCCGCTTCGACCGCAACCGGCCCCTGCTCCAGACCGAGGACCCCCGGGCCCGCCTGGAGGCGCTCATGGCCGAGCGCGATCCGCTCTACCGCGAGGTGGCCCACCGCGTGGTGGAGACCGGCAACCGGCCGGCCCGATCCGTGGTCCGCGAGATCATGCGCCCCTGGCGCGGGGAGTGAGTCCCACTCCCGCGCCGGATGGTAGTAGAATCAGGGATCGGGCCCACCTCCCCCAATACCGGGATCACCATGGAACAACTGGAAGTCGACCTCGGCGAGCGCAGCTACCCGATCCACATCGGCCCCGGCCTGCTGGCGGAGCCGGGCCATTTCGGGCAGGCCCTTCGGGGGCGGCAGGTGCTCATCGTCACCAACTCCACCGTGGGGCCGTTGTACCGGCAGCGGCTCCGGACGACGCTGCGGGAGGTGACGTGTTTCAACCCTGCACGGCAGGAGAGAGAGGCGCTGGAGGTCGACGCCGTGGAGCTGCCCGACGGCGAGGCCTACAAGACCCTGGATCACCTGGACCCCATCTTCACCCGCCTGCTGGAGCGCGGCTTCGACCGCAGCGCCACCATCGTCGCCCTGGGCGGCGGCGTGGTGGGGGACATGGCCGGCTTCGCCGCCGCCTGCTACCAGCGCGGCATCGACTTCATCCAGGTCCCCACCACCCTGCTGGCCCAGGTGGACTCCTCGGTGGGCGGCAAGACCGGGGTCAACCACCGCCTGGGCAAGAACATGATCGGGGCCTTCCACCAGCCGCAGGCGGTGGTCATCGATACCGACACCCTGGCCACCCTGGACGAGCGCCAGTTCGCCGCCGGCCTGGCCGAGGTCATCAAGTACGGGGTCATCGGGGATGCCGACCTCTTCGCCTGGCTGGAGGCGCACATGGGCGCGCTGGTCGACCGCGAACCGGCGGCGCTGACCACCGCCATCCGCCGCTCCTGCGAGGCCAAGGCGGCCATCGTCGCCGCCGACGAGCGCGAGGGCGGTCAGCGGGCCCTCCTGAACCTCGGCCACACCTTCGGCCACGCCATCGAGACCGGGATCGGG
This sequence comes from Thiohalospira sp., assembly GCA_046546335.1. Classification (GTDB taxonomy): domain Bacteria; phylum Pseudomonadota; class Gammaproteobacteria; order Thiohalospirales; family Thiohalospiraceae; genus Thiohalospira. The sequence continues at coordinate 14,825 of JBKGYA010000010.1, forward strand.
TACGGCCGCTGGCTCCACGGCGAGGCGGTGGCCGCCGGCATCCTGATGGCCGCCGACCTGGCCCGCCGCCTGGGCTGGCTGAGTGACGACGAGGTCCACCGTATCGAGGCGCTCACCGTGCGCGCCGGCCTGCCCACACGGGCACCGGCGGACCTCTCCCGGGAGCGCTTCCTGGAGCTCATGCGGGTGGACAAGAAGGCGCAGGCCGGCGAGATCCGGCTGGTCCTGCCGACCACCATCGGTAACGCCACGGTGACGGCCGATTACGACCCGGACGCCCTGGCGGCGACCCTGGACGAGCACCACGCCCTGCCGGCCCGTCTCGGACCGCGCGGGTAAGCGCCTTCAGGGCGTGCGTCTGCTCGTGGGGCGGTCGGTACGAGTCCCGGCTGCCAGGTACGCCGTGAAGACGTCCCTGTCGGCTCGACGGCAGCATCCCTGCTGCCGACGACCTGGCAGCCGGGACTCGCACCGCCCGCCGGGCCTGTTCGAGGAACGTGCGCGAAGCCCTTCGCCGGGAGCGCCGCGGTGGTCCCGGCACGCCCGGCGCTGGTACATTGACGGGATCGAGCCATCGGGGGAGCCGGTGCCCATGCGGATCTACATGCAGACCCTGCCCGTCGAGGGCAAGAACCCCCGCTTCTACCAGCTCGTCCTGCAGCGTGACCTCCTCGGGGGCTGGAATCTGATCCGGGAGTCCGGTCCGCAGGGGGGGCGCGGCCAGGTCCGCAGCGAGCACTTCGACACGCGCGAGGCGGCCGAGGCGGCGCTACAGCGCCGCCGGGACGACCAGACCAAGCGCGGCTATCGCGTGGTCTTTACCCGAGGCGAGGAACAGCCCTGATGCCCACCGGCGAGATCCCCTACCTGGAGATGCTGGGCCTGGACCGGCCCCCCTTCTCCCCGGATCCGGATCCCGACTTCTTCTACCGGGATGCCGAGCTGGGCCAGCGGCTGGACATGCTGGCCCACCTGGCCCGCTACGGCGACCTGCTGCTCATGATCATCGGCCCCGCCGGGGCCGGCAAGACCAGCCTGCGCCAGCAGTTCGTGGCCGAGAATCGCAACGAGCTGCGCATCGGCCAGGTCGAGGTGGATGAACCCCTGGACGCCGACGAACTGGCCGCCCGGGTGAGCAAGGCCTTCGGCCTGGGGGCCGGTTCCACCCCCGCGGAACTCACCCGTCAGCTCCGCCAGGCGGGGCACGGCGGAACTCCGCTACTGGTGGTGGATGATGCCCATCGGCTGGGGGCGGAGGCCCTGCGCCTCATCCTCGATCTGGCCGACAGCGAGGGGGATGGCGGCCCGGTGGTCCGCATCATCCTCTTCTGCGAGCCGACCATCGAGCGGACGCTCTCCGATGGCGAACTCGCCCCCCTGCGCGAGCGGATCACCCACACCCTCCAGCTCCCCGGCCTCAATGCGGCCCAGACGGCGGGCTATCTCCACCACCGCCTGCGCGTGGCCGGCTTCGACGGCCAGGAGGACCTCTTCCCGGCCAGGGTGGCGCGGCGGATCCACCGCACGGCCCGCGGCAACCCGGCGCGGATCAACGAACTCGCCCACAAGACCCTGCTGGCCCGGGCCGGTCGAGGCAGCGGCCCGCGCCTGGCCTTTGCGCCGGACCGGCGGGTCATCTACGCCATCGGCGGTGTGGCTGGTCTGGGGCTGGTGGCACTGGCCCTGCTGCCCATCTGGGGTGGTGACGAAGACGAGATCGAGCCGCTGGAGCTGGAGCTCCCCGAAGAGGCGCAGCCCGCCGATGATGCAGACCGGGACGCCAGTGAGGAATCGGGCGAGTCCGATGAGCGCGGCGAGGATTCCCCGGACATCCCGGCGGGCATGGACGACGAGGCGCCGCGGCTGAAGGGCTGGTCCTCCGAGGAGGGCGCGGGCCCGTCCCTGGAGCGAGTGGAGCCCGAATCCATCCCGGCCGGAGAGGGGGAGCAGCGCATCGTGCTCCACGGCGAGGGCTTCCCCGAAGAGAGCCGGGTTCGACTGGGCTATACCGGCGGCACCCGGGAGATCCCCGCGGAGGCCGTGGAGCGACTGGACGGAGAGCGGCTGGCGGTGACCTTCGACCCCGGTGACGCCGCCGATACCTGGACCGCCCGGGTCACCACCCCCGACGAGAAGGGGACCGATACCGCGAGTTTCCGCGTCGTGGATGGTGATGCCGACTCGTCCTCCGGGACGGAAGGCGGATCCGACCCGGAGGCCGAGCCCGTCCCGATCCTGGAAACGGAAGGGATCGCCGATACGGCCTCGCTGGAAGAGGAATCCGGATCCGCCGAGGCGGAGGGCTCCGAGACCGACGAGCAAGAGCCGGAGTCCGATCCCGAATCGGAGGAGTCCCCGACCGCCGAGGAGGGTGCCGATCCCTACGGGGTCGACTGGGTCCGGGAGCGCCCCGGTGACCATCGGACCCTGCAGCTGATGGCCAGCCACCGCGAGGAGGTCATCCAGCAGGCCGCCGAGGAGGGCGACTGGTCCGATCCCGTTGCCACCGTCCTCACCGCCGACGGCTGGTACCTGCTCCTCCACGGCGACTACGCCGGGGCCGGCGAGGCGGAGGAGGCCGCGGCCGACCTGGCGGAGGAGCGTGATCTGGAGCCCTGGCAGCGTCCCTTCTCGGCCATCCAGGGTCGCCTCCCCGGGCGCGTGCCGTCGCCCGAGGCTGCGGCGGATTCCTCGGCGGAGCCGGAGGGGGCGGCATGGCTGCGCGAGCATGCCGGCGAGGTGACCCTGCAGCTCTTCGCTACCCGTGAGCACGAGCGTGCGCAGGAGTTCCAGCAGCAGTTCGACCAGGAGACCCGATTGCTGGCCGTGGAGCGGGACGGGACTCCCTGGTATCTCGTGGTGACCGGTACCTGGGCGGATCGCGAGGCCGCCCGGGCCGCGGTGGACGATCTGCCGGCCGACCTCCGGGAGCTGGGCCCGTGGCCCCGGCCCGTGGACGAACTCGCCGAATCCCGGGCCGGCGGCGACTGATCCCCTATCCCCTGTCTGCCGTGTTGCTACCCGGATGGTGATTGCCGCTACCCTGAGAGCCGGATGCCGTTGGGTATCGGCTTTGTCCGGGTCTCACTTTCCCTTGCACGGATGAGCTAGACGGGTGGTGCGGGTCCCTGCTGCCAGGTCGTCGGCAGCAGGGATGCTGCCGTCGAGCCGACAGGGACGTCTTCACGGCGTACCTGGCAGCAGGGACCCGCACCGCCCGACCCGGGGCAGATGGACGCCCGGCCCGAGACTGGCAATGCGGCGGGGAGGATTAGTATACTGGCCGGCCATTTTCCCGAAGCCACCGCCGCCAGCCCCGGGATCGCCTGGTGGGCAGCCCGAGGGCCGGCGAGCGCGCGCCGCCCGAGCCGCCGGCGGGTCGACTTCCTCAAGAGGCACGCAGCATGAACGCGACCGAGCGCACACCTCGGGGCCTGTATCGCCCCGAATTCGAACGGGATAACTGCGGCTTTGGCCTCATCGCCCAGATGGACGGCGAGCCGAGCCACTGGCTGGTCTCCACGGCCATCGACGCCCTGGCCCGCATGACCCATCGCGGCGCCATCGCCGCCGACGGCAAGACCGGGGACGGCTGCGGTCTCCTGCTGAAGAAGCCGGACGCCTTCTTCCGCGAGGTCGCCGCCGATCTGGGCTTCGAGCTGGCCGACCCCTACGCCGTGGGCATGGTCTTCCTGAGCACCGACGAGGCCGCCGCCGACCGCGCCCGCTCCACCCTGAACGGGGAGCTGGCCGCGCGCGGGCTCACCGTTGCCGGCTGGCGCGAGGTGCCCACCGACCCGTCCGCCTGCGGCCAGGAGGCGCTGAACAGCCTGCCGCGCATCGAGCAGGTCTTCGTCAACGCCCCCGCCGGCATGGACGAGGCCGCCTTCGATCGCGAGCTCTACGTCGCCCGGCGCAAGGCGGAGATGGCCCTGGAGCCGGAGGACGAGACCTTCTACGTCCCCAGCCTCGCCAGCCAGGTCATCGCCTACAAGGGGCTGGTGATGCCGGCCTACCTGCCCACCTTCTTCCAGGACCTGGGCGAGGGCGGCATGGCCAGCTCCATGGCGGTCTTCCACCAGCGCTTCTCCACCAATACCTGGCCGCGCTGGCGCCTGGCCCAGCCCTTCCGCTATCTCGCCCACAACGGCGAGATCAACACCATCCAGGGCAACCGCAACTGGTCGGTGGCGCGCGCCCACAAGTTCGCCTCGGACCTCGTCCCCTTCGACGAGATCCGGCCGCTGGTGAGCCTCTCCGGCTCCGACTCCAACAGCCTGGACAACATGCTCGAGGCGCTGGTGGCCGGCGGCCTGGACATCTTCCAGGCCATGCGCCTGCTCATCCCGCCGGCGTGGCAGAACCTCGAGACCATGGACCCGGAGCTGCGCGCCTTCTACGAATACTCCGCCATGCACATGGAGCCGTGGGACGGCCCGGCCGGCATCGTCCTCACCGACGGCCGCCACGCCGCCTGCGGCATGGACCGCAACGGCCTGCGGCCGGCGCGCTGGGTGGTCACCCGGGACCGGCACATCACCCTGGCCTCGGAGATCGGCGTCTGGGACTACGACCCCGCCGAGGTCGAGGCCAAGGGGCGGCTGAAGCCGGGCCAGATGATCGCCGCCGACACCCACACCGGCGAGCTGCTCCTGCCGGAGGCCATCGACGACCGCCTCAAGCGCCGCCAGCCCTACAAGGAGTGGATGGCCCGCCACGCCCGCCGCCTGGAGGCGAGCCTGGAGGAGGAGCTGGACGCCTTCCGGCCGCTGGAGGAGGCGGAGCTCAACGTCCACCAGAAGATGTACCAGGTCACCTTCGAGGAGCGCGACCAGGTCCTGCGCATCCTCGCCGAGGGCGGCCAGGAGGCGGTCATCTCCATGGGCGATGACACCCCGCTGCCGGTGCTCTCCCGGCGGGTGCGGCCGCTCTACGACTACTTCCGCCAGCAGTTCGCCCAGGTGACCAACCCGGCCATCGACCCCATCCGGGAGCAGATGGTCATGTCCCTGGAGACCTGCTTCGGCCGGGAGCAGAACGTCTTCGAGGAGTCCCCGGAGCACGCCAGCCGGCTCTGCGTCGACTCCCCGGTGCTCTCCCCGTCGAAGCTCCACCGGCTGCTGGCCGCCGGCGGCGACTACGCCCATACCCGGATCGAGCTGGGCTACGACGCCGCCAGCGGCGACCTGCGCAGCGCCATCGAGGCGGTCTGCGACCAGGCCGTGGCGGCGGTGCGCGAGGGCACGGTGGTGCTGGTCCTCTCCGATCGGGACCTGGCGCGGGACCGGCTGCCCATCCACGCCCTGCTCGCCACCGGCGCCGTCCATCACCGCCTCATCCGCGAGGGGCTGCGCTGCGACGCCAACATCGTGGTGGAGACCGGCACCGCCCGGGACTCCCACCACCTGGCGGTGCTCATCGGCTACGGCGCCACCGCCGTGCACCCCTACCTCGCCTACCAGTGCATCCACGACCTCCAGCGCACCGGCGAGATCCGCGAGCAGGATACCGCGCAGCTCTTCCACGACTACCGCAAGGGCGTGAACAAGGGGCTCTACAAGATCCTCTCCAAGATGGGGATCTCCACCATCCACAGCTACCGCGGCGCCCAGCTCTTCGAGGCCGTGGGCCTCGGCGACGAGGTGGTGGATCTGTGCTTTACCGGCACCACCACCCGCGTCCAGGGGACCGACTTCCAGGACCTGGCCGCCGGCCAGCAGGCGCTGGCGAAGGTGGCCTGGAATCCGCGCAAGCCCATCGACCAGGGCGGGCTGCTCAAGTACATCCACGGCGGCGAGGAGCACGCCTACAACCCCGACGTGGTCCACGCCCTCCAGGATGCGGTGAAGACCGGCGACCGGGCGAAGTACGACGAGTACGCCCGCCTGGTCAACGAGCGGCCCACCCTCGCCTTCCGCGACCGGCTGGCCCTGCGCGAGGGGACCGACGCCATCCCGCTGGAGGAGGTGGAGCCCATCGAGTCCATCGTGCGGCGCTTCGACACCGCCGCCATGTCCCTGGGCGCCCTCTCCCCGGAGGCCCACGAGACCCTGGCCCAGGCCATGAACCGGCTGGGCGGGCGCTCCAACTCCGGCGAGGGCGGCGAGGACCCGGACCGCTACGGCACCGACCGGCGCTCGAAGATCAAGCAGGTCGCCTCCGGCCGCTTCGGCGTCACGCCGGCCTACCTGCGCTCGGCGGAGGTCATGCAGATCAAGGTGGCCCAGGGCGCCAAGCCCGGCGAGGGGGGGCAGCTCCCCGGCCACAAGGTCAACGACCTCATCGCCCGGCTGCGCTACTGCAAGCCCGGGGTGTCGCTGATCTCGCCGCCGCCGCACCACGACATCTACTCCATCGAGGACCTGGCCCAGCTCATCTTCGACCTCAAGCAGGTGAATCCCGAGGGGCTGGTCTCGGTGAAGCTGGTCTCCGAGGCCGGCGTGGGCACCGTGGCCGCCGGCGTGGCCAAGGCCTACGCCGACCTCATCACCATCGCCGGCCACGACGGCGGCACCGGGGCGAGCCCGGCCACCTCGGTGAAGTACGCCGGCTCCCCCTGGGAGCTGGGCCTGACCGAGACCCACCAGACCCTGCGCGCCAACGACCTGCGCGACAAGGTGCGGCTGCAGACCGACGGTGGCCTGAAGACCGGGCTGGACGTCATCAAGGCGGCCATCCTCGGCGCCGAGTCCTTCGGCTTCGGTACCGGCCCCATGGTCGCCATGGGCTGCAAGTACCTGCGCATCTGCCACCTGAACAACTGCGCCACGGGGGTGGCCACCCAGGACAAGGTCCTGCGGATGGACCACTTCATCGGCAAGGTCGACATGGTGGAGAACTACTTCCGCTTCGTCGCCCAGGAGGTCCGCGAGCTCATGGCCCGGCTGGGCGTGCGCAGCCTGGACGATCTCATCGGCCGTGCCGACCTGCTGGTGGAGAAGGAGCCGGAGACCCGGCAGCAGGGCCACCTGGACCTCTCCCCCTTCCTGGGCGACGGCGGCGTGCCGGCGGACAAGCCGCGCCACTGCCTGCAGCCGAAGAACGAGCCCTATGACCAGGGCGAGCTGGCCGAGCAGATGGTCGCCGACCTGCTGCCCGCCATCGAGGCGAAGTCGGGGGGCGAGTTCCACTATCGGGTGAAGAACGTCAACCGCTCCATCGGCGCCCGGGTCTCCGGGGAGATCGCCGTGCGCCACGGCGACTACGGCATGAGCGATGCCCCCATCACGCTGCGGCTCACCGGCACCGCCGGGCAGAGCTTCGGCGTCTGGAATGCCAGCGGCCTGAACATGGTCCTGGAGGGGGATGCCAACGACTACGTCGGCAAGGGCATGGCCGGCGGCGAGCTGATCCTCTACCCGCCCCAGGGCTCCACCTTCGCCAGCCACCGCACCGCCATCATCGGCAATACCTGCCTCTACGGCGCCACCGGCGGCCGGCTCTTCGCCGCCGGCACGGCCGGGGAGCGCTTCGCCGTGCGCAACTCCGGCGCCACCGCGGTGGTGGAGGGGGCCGGCGACCACGCCTGCGAGTACATGACCGGCGGCCAGGTGGCCGTCCTCGGCGCGACCGGGGTGAACTTCGGCGCCGGCATGACCGGCGGCCTCGCCTTCGTCTTCGACGAGGACAACACCTTCGTCGACCGCTACAACCACGAACTCATCGAGATCCAGCGCATCGGCACCGAGGCCACCGAGGCCTATCGCAACCACCTGCGCCATCTCGTCGAGGAATTCGTGGCCGCCACCGGCAGCGAACGCGGCCGGTGGATCCTCGACAACTTCGCCGACTGCGTGGAGCGGTTCTGGCTGGTCAAGCCCAAGGCGGTGGAGCTCGCCGAGCTCCTGGATGACCTGCGGCGCCGCGCCGCCTGAACGCACAGGATACGACTAGCATGGCCAACAACTTCCAGTTCCTTCAGGTCCCGCGCGTCGATCCGGAGAAGCAGCCGGCCGAGGTGCGGATCAAGGAGTTCCGCGAGATCTACGGCGAGTTCGACGCCGAGACCGCCGCCTCCCAGGCAGACCGCTGCCTCGAGTGCGGCAACCCGTACTGCGAGTGGAAGTGCCCGGTGCACAACTACATCCCCAACTGGCTGAAGCTGGTCAGCGAGGGGAACCTGTTCGAGGCGGCGGAGCTCTCCCACAAGACCAACAGCCTCCCCGAGATCTGCGGCCGGGTCTGCCCCCAGGACCGGCTCTGCGAGGGGGCCTGCACCCTCAACGACGGCTTCGGCGCCGTGACCATCGGCTCGGTGGAGAAGTACATCTCCGACGAGGCCTTCAAGCAGGGCTGGCGGCCGGACATGTCCGGCGTGGTGGACACCGGCAAGCGGGTGGCGGTCATCGGCGCCGGTCCCGCCGGTCTGGGGGCGGCGGACGTCCTGGTGCGCAACGGCGTCACCCCGGTGGTCTTCGACCGTTACCCCGAGATCGGCGGCCTGCTCACCTTCGGCATCCCGGAGTTCAAGCTGGAGAAGGAGGTCATCCGGACCCGCCGCCGGATCATGGAGGAGATGGGCGTGGAGTTCCGCCTGGGCGTGGAGGTCGGCAAGGACATCACCTTCGACGCCATCGAGGCGGAGTACGACGCCGTCTTCCTGGGCATGGGGACCTACACCTACATGAAGGGCGGCTTCCCCGGCGAGGACCTGCCCGGTGTGGTGGACGCCCTGCCCTTCCTGGTCTCCAACGTCCGCCACTGCCTGGGCCTCCAGGAGCCGGGCGAGGACTTCATCGACATGGCCGGCCAGCGGGTGGTGGTCCTCGGCGGCGGCGATACCGCCATGGACTGCAATCGCACCTCCATCCGCCAGGGCGCCCGCTCGGTGACCTGCGCCTACCGTCGGGACGAGTCCAACATGCCCGGCTCCAAGAAGGAGGTGGCCAACGCCAAGGAGGAGGGCGTGCACTTCCTCTTCAACCGCCAGCCGGTGGAGGTGGTGGGCGACGGCCGCGTGGAGGGCGTGAAGGTGGTCACCACCGAGCTGGGCGAGCCCGACGAGCGCGGCCGGCGCAGCCCGCAGCCGGTCCCCGGCTCCGAGGAGATCATCCCCGCCGACCGCGTCCTGGTGGCCTTCGGCTTCCGCCCCGACCCGCAGCCCTGGTTCGCCGACTTCGGCATCGAGGTGGACGAGCGCGGCCGGGTCCGCGCCCCGGCGGAGCAGGCGTGCCATCACCAGACCACCAACCCCAAGGTCTTCGCCGGCGGCGACATGGTGCGCGGCTCCGACCTGGTGGTCACCGCTGTCTACGAGGGCCGCCAGGCCGCCGAGGGGATCCTCGACTTCCTGGAGGTCTGAGGGCCGGTTACCCGTTCGTGGCCAGGGCTGGGGCCGGGGCCCAGTGCCCGTCCGGACTGGTCGGGGTGGGTGACCCTTGCCGAACGTGTGGAATGCACCGAGCAGCGCAGCCCGAAAGGGAAAAGGAAGCGCGCT